>SVKW01000019.1 GCA_015068285.1 Oscillospiraceae bacterium
AATATTTATGGAGGAAATCTCACATGAGAAAAATGAACAAGATCGTTGCTCTTTCTCTTGTACTTGCTATGGCTCTCTCTATGATGGCTTCTGCTGCAAGCTTCAAGGATCAGGCAACTATCAATGCTGATCTCATTGAAGACATCAACCTTATGGTTGCTCTTAATGTTTTCTCTGAAGACGGCACAGGTGCTGGCAACTTTGAGCCAAACACAGAACTCACACGTGCACAGGTTGCAAAGCTCGTTTATGTTCTTAAGAACAAGGGCGTTGACAACAAGGCAACATCCTGGACAGGCATGAACATCTTCTCCGATGTTGAAGCTGATTCCTGGTATGAAGGTTACGTTAACTACTGCGCATCCGTAGGTATGATCGCAGGTACAGGTAACGGTATGTTCAATCCTAACGGCAAGGTAACTTCCGTTGAATTCGCTAAGCTTCTCCTCGTTCTCATTGGCTACAAGGCAGACGTTGAAGGCTACACAGGCGACAAGTGGTTTGAAAACATCGTTGCTGATGCAGAAGCAGCAGGTATCTTCGAAGGTTACGAACTCGCTATCCGCGGCACAGTAACACGTGAATGGGCTGCTAAGCTTATGGTTAACGCTATCAACGCTACAAAGGTACGCTATGCTGATGGCGAACTCGTTGAAATGTACAACGATGACAACCAGCCTATCACATTCAAGGCTCAGGATCTCGGTCTTAAGGAATTCACAGGTAAGGCAGTTGCTACAAATAACATCAAGCTCGTTACAGCTAACTCTGCTGCTAACAACACAAACGGCAAGAACAAGCTCTCTGCTGTAGGTACTGTATCTGCTACAGTTCTTTCCGACACATCCAAGACAATCGAATTCGAAATCAATCCAGCTCTCCTTGGTCAGAATGTAACAGTCCTCTACAAGGGCGGTGACAATCTCACAAATGTAACTAAGGTATATGGCGTAACAGCTCATAAGGATGTTGTTTCCCTCGACACAACAATCGATGCAGTTGAATACGCTGCAGATGATTTCAACAACGAACTCGTAACATACGTTGACTATGTTAGAGGTTCTATCGCTAAGGCTAACGATGGTATTAAGAACTTCTTCGGTGCTAACGACGGTCGTGAAATCAAGCTTATCGACAATGACGGCAATGGCACATGGGATATCGCAATGTACTCTTCCGTAGCATACGATAAGGTTGAATACATCAACGCAACAAACAACGTTCTTAGAATGGAATACAATACATTTGAAATTCAGGATGCAGCTAAGGCTGATCGTGAAGACAAGTGGGAAAATGTAAACTTTGTTGACACAGTTGCAAAGGATGACATTGTAAAGATCACTAAGGACTTCTCCACAGGTAAGGAAATCACAAACATCGAACTCGTTGATGTTGTAACAGGTGCTGTTTCTAAGGTTGCTAACGCTTCCGGTTCCAACCCAACATTCACAATCGATGGCACAAACTACAAGGTTTCTGCAATCGCAGTATCCGGCTTCGACAAGGATGACATTACAATCGAAACAAAGGCTAAGGACTTCTTCGTAGACGGTAAATACATCGTTTACTCTGATGCTATCGCAGGTAATGCACTTGGTCAGACAAACATCGCATTTGTTATTGACTCCGCAGAAATCAATGACGGTTGGTCCACAACAAAGATGGTTGACATTCTTAAGAATGACGGCACACGTGAAAAGCTCACATATAAGGTTCCAACAAGCGCTGAAAATGCAATTGCTTGGGAAAATGTAGCAGGTCGCGAAGGCAAGATCGTTGAATTCGTAATGAACGATGGCAAGGTTTACTTCAAGCCACTCGTAACAGAAGGCGATACAACAGTTAATACATTGGGCACAGGTCATAACTTCAAGTTTGACAAGTCTGAAATGAAGTTCACAGACGGTTCTGCAAAGTACCTCGTTAACGACGATACATTCTTCTTCGTTAAGGACGGCACAAAGTATGCTGTAATGTCTGGTTCTGAAATCGCAGGCGACATGAATGCTATGGACTGGAACTTCTACGCATACAACAACAATGGTCTCCCATACCTCCGCTATGCAGTTCTCTCCGGTGAAATCCCAACAGGTGAAGAATCCAAGGGTTCCGCAATTGCTTCTACAACAATTAACACAGAATTCGAAGAAGACGGCGACAAGATCCACAAGCTCGAAGTTACAAAGCTTGATGGTACAGTTGTAACACTCGTTGCACTCGCTACAGAAAACGAATTCTCTGGCATGACAGGCAAGATGATCGAATACGAAATCGGTTCTAACGGCTACGCTACAGTAGAAATGTGGGGCACAGAAGACGGCGATCGTGACTATATTGCTGATGCTGTTGAATTTGTTGACGAAGATGGCGACGAAGTAATGCTCGTTTCCGGCGGCTACAAGGCAGTTGCTGATGATGCTAAGATCTACTTCGTAGATGCTTACCTCAGCGGCACAACACATAAGATCATGGTTTCTGAAGGCGATGTTATCAATGAAGCTGCTGAAGATGTAAACGGCAACCTCGTAAACAACGTTCTCTACAAGCTCAACTCTGATGGCGAAATCAGCCACATCATCGTTGAAGTAGATGGCGAGCTCATCTGGACAGATCTCTATACTGCTAACGCTCACAACTAATTTCTAATTAGTTCAATAGAAAAAGCACCCTACGGGGTGCTTTTTCATTTACCCCGTAATTTTGCGGGATAGATATTATCACTCATCTATGTTTTTAAAAGGACTTTTTATTAAACTTATTATTAAGTCAGATTGAATAGACGCCGCCACACAACTGCACCTCACCCTATACATAGGACGAGGTTAAAGGGGAGGAAAGATTCTTCACTTCGTTCAGAATGACATACAGAGCTGTAGGGGAGCTGCTTGCCGCTCCCGAAAACAAAAGCGGACGAGCAATGCTCGCCCCTACTGTCATACTGAGTGCAGCGAAGGATCTTTCCCGAAATTTACGGAGAGATTCTTCACCACTTGCCTCCCTCTGACGAGGTAGGTGGCTTGCGTAGCAAGACGGAGGGAGCGAAACATTTAATAGACGCCTACGGCTACACCCCTCCACCATTCTGACGAATGGTCCCCCTCCCCTTAACAAGGGGAGGCTGTATTGGCAAACCTGCCTTTTTAAGGCGCTGTGAGCGTTTTTTACTTGTCGGCAGTATCTTTCACCAGTTTTACAACAACGCGGTTTCTGCCCGCCTGTTTTGCCTCGTAAAGCGCCATGTCCGCCATGGAGAACATAAAGTTTTCGTCCAGCGTTTCGTCTGTTTCGCCTGGCACATAGGCTGTGGCGCCGACAGAAACTGTCAGGGTATCGCATACACTTTTATTGCCCGCCTCTATCATGGCATTTTCGACAGCTCTGCGCAGCTTTTCAGCCAGATTTTCAAGGCTTTCCACGCTGTCTACAGAGGCGCAGACAGCGAATTCCTCACCGCCATATCTGAACACAATATCGGACTTTCTTGCAAAGACTTCCTGGATTATACGCGCCACATTCACAAGGGCATTATCCCCCATATTATGGCCGAAATTATCATTATAAGCCTTGAAAAAATCGATATCTATCATATAGAAGCCGCATATATGCCTGTGTCTTTTGCACAATGCAAGCGTGGATCTCGCTCTCTCAAATCCGCCCTTGCGATTTGCCGCAAGCGTGAGGAAGTCTGTGCGGGTCTCTTCGGTCAGCTTATTGATAAGCTCGATGTAATTGCCGTGGATATGGCACGAAAACATATACCCCGCAAAGCTCATTACAGCTATGGCAATCATATAGCTTGGCTGTGGCTTTGCAAAAGATGCCAGGATCAGGTTTGATACGGCGAATATGGCAAATATTATGCGCGAATTTTTGCGGTCAGGCACCGGCAGCATTATGATGCAGAGCAATAACATTGTCATATTGATAGGGAACGGATGGACGTAGGCATCAAGTACGATAAACGGGACAAATCCTGTGCATAAAACGCACCAGAAGCTGAGGCTGACGGCTTCGACTGTGCGCTGCGGGATGTTGTTTTTTCGCAGCAGCAGGCTGGAAATTATAAGGTAAATCACCGCGACGGCGATGATGAAAACCGAGAATGGAAGCAGGATCGTGCCGAACTGCTCGACGCATTTTCTGTCGTTGGTGAACACCATCAGCAGGATGGCAATGGAGATTATTCTGACTTTTTCGATGCCGGAGCGTCTGAGAAATCTGCGGAACTCCTCCGGGACAGGGCTTGGAAAATCTGTGATTTTTCTCATTCTGCACCCCCTTATTCTGTATGGAAATATTATAGCACAGAGGGATATTTTTGTAAATACTGCACAATGAGTCTGCCTTTTCTTTATTATATTGTATAATGATTTCGGGCTTCATTTCATTTGAACAAAAGGACCATATAATCTCTTGGTGAAAATAAACAAAAATGCAGAAATTCAAAAAAGTTTTCTGTTTACTATTGACAAATGCTTTTCGATGGTTTATAATAAAGCCAACATAAAACAAAACAACAAAATACTTCATCTAAAAGTAATTTACAGAAAGGGTGATTCCGATGAATGAAAATTCAATATTCTCCACTCAGAATATCGGAGTCAGCGGTCTCTGTAAGTTCACCTACCAACCTATCGCCTAACCTTTTAATTCCAAACATTCACACTACAGCTTATGTAAAGCTTCATTAAATTATCTGATGTATCCTGATTAAGAGATTATACGAACCGTAAAAACCTATTATTTTTCTCCCCCAGCACTTTACATAGATTTTTACAGAGGTTAATTACTCCGTATATTACAGAGTGATAGATGAACAATCACAATTGAATATTTACAATTTAATATCGAAGTTATCTATATTCTTCATATAAGAATAGATGATAACACCAAATCTAAAACGAGGTATACTCCAACAAAAAATTAAGTTTTTATTAGTTAGTTAAACTAAAGGAACAAAATCTGAAAAGGAAGTACACTCCAGCAAAGAATTAATTTTTACCGGCTTTATACAAACCGGCGGATCAAATCTTAAACAGAGGTAAACTCCAACAAAGACTTAATCTTTTATTAGTTAATTTAAACTAAAGGACAAAAATCTAAAAAGGAAGTACACTCCAGCAAAGAATTAATTTTTACTGATTTTATACAAATCAGAGGAAACAAATCTTAAATAGAGGTAAACTCCAACAAAGACTTAATCTTTTATTAGTTAATTAAACTAAAGGACAAAAATCTAAAAAGGAAGTACACTCCAGCATACTAAGAAACTTTACTGATTTTAATATCAGCGGATCCAAATTATTTTTAGGAGGACACACCCCCAGAAGCGTAAAGTTTTATCAGTTAATTAAACTGAAGGAACAAAATTTTAAAACGAGGTATACTCCAACAATCTGTTAAGTATTTATTAGTTTTTAAAACTAAAGGAACAAAATCTAAAAAGGAAGTACACTCCAGCAAAGAATTAATTTTTACTGATTTTATATAAATCAGAGGAAACAAATCTTAAAAAGAGGTAAACTCCAACAAGAACTTAAGTTTTTATTAGTTAGTTAAACTAAAGGAACAAAATCTTTTCTTTTAAAAATCAATCATTTTCTTTATTTTAATTGGATGTCAAAATAATAGAAAAAAATAAAACTTAATAAGAGGAAATTCCAATGGAATCAATATTCTAAAAACCCTTTAATGTTAGAAATAATATTAAAGGGTTTTATTTTTATATAATAAACGACCTTCGGTCTACACCTCATCCACCATCTGGCGATGGTCCCCCTTCTCCTCAAGGAGAAGGCTTTTTTATTTTCAGCATAAAAAAAGACACATCTTTCGATGTGCCTTTCTCTATTTAAAGAGTTAATTAAGCAATAATTACTTAACTTCAACTTCTGCGCCAGCTTCCTTGAGCTTAGCTTCGATAGCTGCTGCGTCTTCCTTGGAAATGTTTTCCTTAACAGCCTTAGGAGCGTTGTCAACAACTTCCTTAGCTTCCTTAAGGCCGAGGCCTGTGATTTCACGAACAACCTTGATAACGCCGATCTTGTTTGCGCCAGCGGACTTAAGAACTACTGTGAATTCTGTCTGTTCTTCTGCTGCTGGAGCTGCTGCAGCTGCTGGGCCTGCTACTGCTACTGGTGTTGCGGATACGCCGAATTCTTCTTCGAGAGCCTTTACGAGTTCAGCGAGTTCGAGAACCTTGAGGTTCTTGATTTCTTCAATAAGCTTCATGATATTTTCAGACATTTTAATAATCCTCCGTATAAATTAAATAAGTGGTGCTGAATTATTCAGCTGCTGCTTCTGCAGCTACTGGAGCAGCTTCGCCTGCTTCCATCTTGTTCTTGATTTCGTTAAGAGCGATACAAAGCTTTGTAATAGGTGTATTGAAGCCATAGAGAACTGTAGCAACAAGTGTTTCCTTGTTTGGAAGTTCTGCGATAGCATTGATCTCGGATTCAGGAACTACCTTACCTTCGAGAACGCCTACCTTAACCTTGAAAGTCTTGCTTGTCTTTGCAAACTTGCAAAGAATTCTTGCTGGAGCGATTGGATCTTCTGCGCTGATTGCGAGAGCTGTTGTACCGTTGAGGTGCTCACCAAGAGCTTCGAAACCGATCTCGTTAGCTGCGAAACGAACGAGTGTGTTCTTAACAACTGTGTATTCAACACCTGCTTCTCTGAGTTCCTTACGGAGCTTAGTATCGTCAGCAACATTGATACCCTTATAGTCTACAAGCACGCAGGATGCTGCATTAGCCATCTTTTCCTTGAGCTCAGCAACGATCTGCTTCTTGCTTTCCAATACTTTTGCGTTAGGCACTGTTTTCACCTCCGTTGAAAATAAAAAAATCTGCCTCTATCATAGACAGGCAGAACGAAAGGATCATATATAAAGAAGTTAATTTCTAAATGATACTTTCCTCGTCCGGACGGCATTACCCGTTTACGAAAATCTCCGAATGTCTATGGATTAGCTTAATTATAATAGCACAAATACTGTGCTTTGTCAATACCCTTTTGGATATTTTTTATTTGCCTATACAGGCTTTATTCTGACCGGAAAGCGAGGGAAGCCCTCACCTTCCGGATAAGAAAACGATAAATTAGTTACCGAACTTTGCAGCGTTGATCTTGATGCCAGGGCCCATTGTAGAAGCAACTACGCAGGAACGAACATACTGACCCTTTGCTGCTGCTGGCTTAGCCTTCATAACAGCGTTCATAAGTGTGTTGAAGTTGTCTGTGAGCTTTTCAACACCGAAGGAAGCCTTGCCGATTGGGCAGTGGATAATGTTTGTCTTGTCGAGACGGTATTCGATACGACCAGCCTTGGATTCAGCAATAGCCTTAGTTACGTCCATAGTAACTGTGCCAGCCTTTGGGTTTGGCATGAGGCCCTTAGGACCGAGAACACGACCGAGACGGCCAACGAGACCCATCATATCTGGTGTAGCGATGATTACTTCGTAATCGAAGAAGTTTTCGTTCTGGATACGGGAAACCATATCTTCTGCGCCTACGTAGTCTGCGCCAGCTGCAACAGCTTCAGCAGCCTTATCGCCCTTAGCGAAAACGAGAACGCGAACCTTCTTACCTGTACCGTGTGGAAGAACAACGGAACCACGAACCTGCTGGTCAGCGTGACGGGAGTCAACACCGAGCTTGATGTGCATTTCGACTGTTTCGTCGAACTTTGCCTTAGCTGTAGAGAGCACTGCTTCGAGGCCTTCTTCTACGTCGTAAAGCTTTGTCTTGTCGATAGCCTTGATGCTATCCTGATACTTCTTACCTCTAAACATTATTATGCTTCCTCCTTAACTGTGATACCCATGGAACGGGCTGTACCTGCGATCATGCTCATAGCAGATTCAACAGATGATGCGTTAAGGTCTGGCATCTTCATTTCAGCGATCTTCTGGAGATCAGCCTTGGAGATAGAAGCAACCTTTGTCTTATTTGGAACACCGGAACCGGACTTGATGTTACATGCCTTCTTGATGAGAACAGCAGCTGGTGGTGTCTTTGTTACGAATGTAAAGGAACGGTCAGCGTATACAGTAATAACTACTGGAATGATGAGATCGCCTTCGTTCTTTGTGCGTTCATTGAATTCCTTTGTGAACGCCATGATATTAACACCGTGCTGACCAAGAGCTGGACCAACAGGTGGTGCAGGAGTTGCTTTACCTGCAGGAATCTGAAGCTTAATATAGCCTGTTACTTTCTGTGCCACGATTAATTTCCTCCTATAAGTGGTTTTTCGGACTGCTTAAAAATAATAATAGATTTCAGTCCTCCCACGATTCGACGTCTGGGCGGACGTCAATTAGACCTGCATTGCTGCGATCTGTTTGAATTCGAGTTCAACAGGTGTTTCACGACCAAAGATGGAAGCCTTGATCTGAACTTTTTCGTTTTCCATGTCGATAGATTCGACAACGCCTGTGAGACCCTCAAATGGGCCGTCAATAACCTTGACATTGCTGCCCACTTTAAATGAAAGCTTGATTTCTTTTGTTTCAACACCGAGAGCCACAACTTCTTCTTCTGTGAGTGGGACAGGCTTGGAGCCTGGGCCAACAAAGCTTGTAACGCCTCTTGTGTTTCTTACAACATACCAACTTTCGTCAGTCATATGCATTTTAATGAGCACATAACCAGGGAAAAGCTTACGCTCAACTTCACGTGTACCGTTATCACGGACTTCTGTTACTGTTTCCATCGGGATGCGGATATCATGAATAAGATCGTGAAGTTTGCGGTTTTCAACCGCTTTCTGAATTGTAGTTGCTACCTTATTCTCATAACCGGAATATGTGTGCACCACATACCATTTTGAGTTTTCATCCATAGCTTTACACCTTACAGAACACTGATGAGAAGATTTCTGATCCAAGCGAATACAGCGTCAAGACCGCCGACGATAACGCCAACGAGAACGATAGCAGCGATTGTAACTGCTGTGTTGTTCATGACCTGCTTCTTGTTTGGCCAAACTACCTTCTTAGCTTCGCTCTTCATATCCTTGAAGAACTTTGCCATCTTCTTGAAGAAACCAGGTTTCTTCTCCTTGTTGTCTTTCGCAACGTTATTGTTTGTTGTTACTTCGTTAGACATTTGAGCTCCCCCTTACTTGGATTCTCTGTGAAGGGTGTGCTTCTTACAGAAACGGCAATACTTGTTCATTTCAAGACGATCTGGTGTGTTCTTCTTGTTCTTCATAGTGTTGTAGTTTCTTTGCTTGCACTCTGTGCATGACAGTGTTACTTTAACACGCATTTGCGGCACCTCCTATTTTATTTGCCTCCCTCTCACTCTCAAGTGAGACCAACGACCTTGATATTTGATCGCCTGAGGGCACTTTTTTGCACACAAAAAAATAACCCTGTGATAGGTGAGTCTTATTTTAGCATACAAGGGGGTATTTGTCAAGCTTTTTTCCTTTACAAAATAAATTTTCCCTTTTACATAAAAACAACAAATCCACCCTCTGTTTTTTATGCATTTTACCAATGCTATACATTATATAATATATATAAATAAAATCTTACCGTCCCTGCAGCCGTTCTTTCATAGTCAATCCTGTAGGGGAGGGTCTCTGTGCCCTCCCGCATCTATCGTAGGGGCGAACATTGCTCGTCCGCACAATAGTGAATAGTGAAAAAATAATGTGTGACGAGTCCCATTTTATAAGATTACAACCCCTCAGTCACTTCGTGACAGCTCCCCTTACACAGGGGAGCCTATGGATTTTTCAAAGCCTTTAGCCTTCCCCATCCCAAACAAAAACAGCCCCCTTTCGGCGGCTGTCTTTGCGTATGTAAAATATATAGGAGCGAAACCTATCCTTCGATAAGCTTGGCTTTTCTCAGCGCCATAATGACGATTGGAATTGCCACAAGCTGAATGATGATGCCCGGCAAAGCTGTCACGAATGAAGCTGTCAGCCACATTGACATACTGTATTCGCCTGCGCGGAAAATGAGAGCGTTGACGATGCCGTAAATCACGCGTCCTGCCAGCATTGATGTGATGAGGGCGGCGTAAATATCGACGATTGGCTTGCCTGTTTTTACGACCTTTGTGACAAGACCGGAAACAAGGCCGTAAATTGCCAGCTCGCAGAGCATAGCAGGCAGATAAGCCATCCCCGGCATACCTGTGATGAGCGACGACATAACCGGTGTTATAATGCCGCAGGCAAGACCGAAAACAGGGCCGCATACAAGACCTGCCAGCAGCACAGGAATGTGCATAGGCAGCATTACAGAGCCTGCATTGGGAATAGCGTGGAAGGCTTGCGGAAGCACCACGCCAACGGCGATAAATAATGCGGTAAGAACCATTTGCTTGACTTGATTTTTCATAAAATTTCCTCCTTTTTCTCGTTATTCCAAATATTTGTCATCCTGAACGCAGTGAAGGATCTTTCCTGTAATCGGCGAAAGATTCTTCGTTTCACTCAGAATGACAGGTACGGAAAAACAAAAAAGCCACGAAAACCTACACGTTCTTCTGAACGCGCTAAGTCTTCGTGACTTGATTTCAAAAATAATTTAAGTAAAGAGCTTCACCTTCGTGGTGAAATTATATTCATATTATAGTACACCCACAGAGTTTTGTCAATGTTTTTAGTGCAATTCCCCATTTCCACGCCCGCCCGAAAGCACTTTTATGCCTTATTTTTTCTTTATATTCATCAGAAATGTGCCGAGGAGCAAGCCGAAGCAGGGACCGTATGTCAGCCCTGCTGTCATGTTATCGGCAATCGAGCCATAGACTATGCCGAGGGACATACCGATGCACAGGCCTATCGGAAGCCAGTTTGTTCTGTTCATTATTTCTTCCCCTTTGCGTTGACCATTTCAGCCTTGCCGCGGAGGAAAGCTTCAAGTCCGTTTGGCATTTCGGATTTTTTCAGCATAAAGCCCTGATTTTCCGAAATCATAAGGTACATATTTGTCTTGGTTTCGACGATTTTGTGGAGTTTTTCATAGTCGACACGGGACTTGCCGCTTGGGTCATTTGACGAGAAGCAAGGCTCAAAAAATGTGTACTCCACCTCGGCATCCTTCATCAGCGCATTGGACTTATAAATCTTATTTATCTGGCGATTCTGGATAAACCAGAGTGCGAAAGGATAGGCAACGGCAAAGCCGATGAAAATCTTGTTGTCGATTACAATACCGATAGCGAGAAGCGCCACCTCAAAGAGAGCCAGCTTGATGATTGTGCTTTTGTTTTTGAACATCATCGACCACACGAAGCGTTTGAACTCGCCCAGAGTGAACTTGCTTTTCATTGTGTAGATTATTTCCATATTTACCTCCTGTTTTAGCGGGATTTTATGACAAAATCGCATTTTTCTGCCGTTTTCTGGGCTGCGAAATATTTTTCTTCCATAGGGATCCATTCATTAACAAAACGCTTCAGCATTTCTTCCCCGTTGCGCGCCCTTATGCGCTCGACCTGAGTGTCATAATCAACATCGGAGAATATATCAAAATCATAATACTTACCAAACTTGTCATGGAGAGCATATGAGCCTTCGACTATTATAATTCCGCTGTTTTCGATACGGCTTTTGTCGTTTATCTCCATAACGCTACAGTCGAAAACGCCGTATGTCAAGGCTTCATCGTCAAGATGATTTATAACCTCGTCGATAAATCTTTCGTAATGGATATTGCCGCCTGCCTCATTCATTCGCTCCTCTGTGCGGAGTGGGAATGGGAGGAAGAAGTCGTCCATATAAACGACCTGTGCCGAAAGTTTTTCGACCAAAACACGGGCTAAAGTGGATTTTCCGCTTCCGCATCTGCCGTCAATGGCGATTATGCATCTGCCCTTTTCCGATGCGATTTTTCTCGCCTTTTCACAAATCTTATCGATAATTTCCATCTATTTCAGCTCCATTTCAAGACTTCCCCTGCCGTTTTCACAGCGGAGTCTGGCATACGCGCCATTGATGAGAGTCATCTTCGGGTTGACGTGCCCCACATCGGCATTGATAATGACATTTTCGGTATCAAGGACACGCTTTATAGCTTTTTCATAAGTTATCGTGTACTCATTAGGGAACATAACTCTGCCGAAAACAAAGCCGCGAGCGCTCTTAAAATATCCCATCTGCTTCATCTTCCAGAGGGTATTTGCCACCACCTCTGCGCTCATTGCGAAGATGTCAAAGTACCATATCACGCCCTCGTTTTTATAACGGTCAAGGAAGGCTTTTGTGCCGTCAAACCGTGTGCCGAGAATATCATTGATGCACTCAAAACAGCCGCCCAGAAGCCGTCCTTCGGCCTCAAAATCGCCGTTTATCGCCTGCCAGCGCACCTCTGCATCAAGGTTATAGCCGTCAATTTCATCGTTACGGGTGCTCTCATATTTTTCAAAAGAACGCTGGACAGGAATATTTCCGCGCCAGATTTCAAGGTTGTTTTCAAGGCTTTTATGGAGGCTTTTCATATCAAAGCTGCCTGCGTTGCCGCCGTAAATAGTTGCCACATCGCACAGGGTTGTGACAGAATAAAGCAGGCTTGTAGGGTCGGAATACCCCTGAATCCACTTGGGATTTTTCACGATAGAGTCGTAGTCGATGTACGGCAGAATCTCGACCAGAAAGTCGCCGCCTGTGGCACACAGAAGCATATCTATATCGTCATTTTTTATGAGAGAATTGATGTCATCGGCGCGTTTTTCAGCGGTGTCGGACGGGTAATTTTCACTGCGGATGCCGTCACATTCCTGTATTTTAAAGCCGTTTTTGCGGATATTTTCAAGTGAAAGGTCTAAAGACGGCTCTTTTTTCGGTGGAATACCTGCGCTTGGGGCAGGAATGCCGATGATGTCGCCGTCACGAAGAAAACGAGGGTAAATCATAGCTCCTCCTTGGGGATTTTTACTGGTATTATTATAGCATAAAGCCGAAGGCTATTGCTATAATTGTCATATTTTGCGGTTCTGCCTGCAAAGGCAGGAGCAAAATGACGGTTATTTAATCATTATAATATCTGCTTCTGCAGATATTATAGCATAGAATGGCAGCAGGTTTCAAGTGCAGGTTGTGCTGGAGCGTAGGACGGCTCCCCTACAAATTTAATAGACGGGCCACGCCCTACACCCCTCCGTCAGCTTCGCTGACACCTCCCCTTAACAAGGGGAGGCTAAATGGAGAAAAACGGGGGAGGCTAAAGGGTTCAGAAAAAGCCACCCGATTGGGTGGCTTTTCTTACATTATATGATATATTACCAGATGTGTGGAACTGCATCAGGTGGAAGTGCGCCAGGATATGTTTCACCGTCGAGGATTTCGAGCCAGTTTTCCTTTGCCTTCTGGCAAAGTTCAGGCGATGTGATGAAGTCATAAGCGGAAGCTGCAAGAACCTTTGCTGCGAAGAGAACGCCCTTATGAGCGATAGGGCCCTTGCCCTGTGCTACAACCTGCCATGCGTGACCAGGTGTACCTGCTGCGAGTGTTACAGCGCTGAACTGACCTGTTGGAACTACCCAGCTTACGTCACCAACGTCTGTGGAACCCTTGGAGCCGCCCTTACTGTATGTCATGAAGTCCCAGATAGGTGTTTCAAGGAGTTCATTTGCCTTCTTGCCGCCGATTGCCTTTGCGCGATTCTTGAGACCAGCTCTGTCAAGGTCTGTGATAACAGCCTGGAACTTCTTTGCGTATTCCATTTCCTCTTCTGTGTAGCCGATTGGGAGGAGTTCTTCCATGTGCTTGCCGAGAACTTCGCTGCAGACGTCGCAGGCGATATAGTCGGAGTATGCGGAAACCTGCTCGATATCAACAGTTGTTTCTGTGATGAGAGCTGCGCCCTGAGCACACTTGTTTACACGTTCAAAGAGTTCCTTAACCTGTGTTACCTTTGGAGCGCGGATAGCATAGAGAACCTGAGCTTCAGACTGGACAACGTTAGGAGCTGTGCCGCCTGTGTTGATAACTGCGTAATGGATACGAGCTTCGTCGATCATGTGTTCACGCATATAGTTTACGCCGACGTTCATGATTTCAACTGCGTCGAGGGCAGAACGTCCGAGGTGTGGAGCGCCTGCTGCGTGAGAAGAAAGACCGTGGAATGTATAGAATACACGGAAGTTTGCGAGAGAACCGGAGCCTGTTACGCCGTTTGTCCAGCCCGGATGCCATGTGAGAGCGATATCGCAGTCATTGAAGCAGCCTTCACGAACAAGGAATGCCTTGCCGCCTGCATTTTCTTCAGCAGGGCAGCCGTAATAACGGATTGTACCAGGGAGATTCTTTTCGACCATATAGTCCTTGAGAGCGACTGCAGCTGCCATTGATGCTGCGCCGAGAAGGTTATGACCGCAGCCGTGACCATCCTTGCCTGCTTCGATAGGGTCATGACATGGAATGTCAGCCTTCTGGGAAAGGCCGCTGAGCGCATCGTATTCGCCGAGGAGGGCGATGACAGGCTTGCCTGAGCCGTATTCAGCAACGAAAGCTGTATCTTCGCCGCCGATACCCATTGTGACCTTAAAGCCCATTTCGATCATATAATCGGATTCTTCCTTAGCCGACTTGAATTCCTGGAAACGGGATTCTGCATAGCCCCATACTGCATCGGAGATGCGGAGTGTTGCGTCTTTTCTGTTTTCGACCAATTTAGCTAAATCCTGAACATAACTCATAAGTAAAATCCTCCTTGAGATATTGATTTATTATATGTATATTGTACACAAAGAAAGGATATTTTTCAATAGGTTTTTGTGGATTTTGTGAATTAAATAGACAAAGGCTCCGATCCCTCCGTCAATCTCCGATTGACACCTCCCTTTGTCAAAGGGAGGCTTATTAAACAAACGGGCTACGCCCTACACCTCATCCACCGCAAGCGGTCCCCCTTCCCCTCAAGGGGAAGGCTATGGTCGCGGCGTCATATAAAAAAGGCTCCCCTTTCGGAGAGCCTTTTGAATGGTTAAATTAGTTAGCAAATGTTACGCCTGTGAAGTCAGGAGCACCTGCTGTGCCTGTCCAGAAGCCCTGGATGCCTTCGGAAACGAGAACTACAGGAACCTGTGTGAAGAGTGGGAGAACAAATGCCTGTTCGCCAACCATGTAATCTTCGATTTCGTGGAGCTTTTCAATGTACTTTGTCTGATCTGTGATTGTGTAAGCTTCTGCTACGAGTGCATCGTACTTATCATCTCTGATAGACTGGCAGCCATCGATCTGAGCGTCTGTTGTGAAGATCTTGAAGAAGTTGAGTGGGTCTGTGGAGTCGTTGTTTGCATAACGGCAAGCTGTGAAGTCGCCATTGTCAACGAAGTCATAGAATACGCCGCCTTCAACGCTCTTGAGCTCTACATCGATGTAGATCTGGGACCAGAACTGCTGGAGCATCTGTGCTACGTCAGCGTGGAACTGGCTGTTGGAGTAGAGGTATTCGAAGGAAAGTCTGTTGTTTTCGTTGTAGCCTGCAGCTTCCATAAGCTTCTTAGCTTCTTCGAGATTATATGTGTGGTAAGATGCTTCTGCACGGAAGTCGTCTGTAAGACCTTCGAAGCCGTATGGGATAAAGCCATCGAGCTGAACGATGAATTCAGAGCCGCCGCCGAGGATCTCGATCATAACTTCCTTGTTAACGGAGAGGATCATAGCCTTTCTTACGTTAGCGTCCTTGAGAGCAGGAACTGTGTTCTTAGGGCCGCCGTTGAAGAGAACGAAGTAAGAGGAGCAGTACTTTTCGCCCTTATAGAGCATATTAGCATATTCAGCGTTTGTGGAAACTTCTGTTGGAACATTGAGAGCTACATCGAGTTCGCCAGCCTTGAATGCGTTGAGCTGAGCTGTGGAGTCAGGCATTACGAGCCATGTGATCTTGTCGAGTGTAACATTTTCTGCGTTCCAGTAGTTTTCGTTCTTAACGTAAACTGCCTGTTCTTCTGCGCTGATGGATTCGAGCTTCATAGGACCAAGGCAAGGATAGATTGTGCCGTCAACGGACCATGCGCTTTCGTGTTCAACTGCGAAGTCAGGTCTTACAGGAGCTGTAACGTTGCCTGCGAAGAACTTGTGGAAGAATGGGTGAACTTCGAGGAGCTTAACTTCGAATGTAAGATCGTCGATAACGTTTACGCCGACTTCTGTCATGTCAGCAACGTCGAGCTGCTGTTCAGCTGCTTCTGCTGCGCCTACAACGAATGATGTGAGGTTACGCGCTGCATAAGCGTTCATTGGGCCGTAGCCGATAGATCTCTTGATACCGAATACGCAGTGTTCTGCTGTGAGAGGTTCGCCGTCAGACCACTTGATGCCGTCCTTGAGCTTGAATGTATATGTGAGGCCGTCTTCGGAAACTTCGTAGCTTTCGCAAAGTTCGTTCTGGTATGCACCGCTTGCATCCTGGCTGAAGAGGTTAGCGCCTGTGCAGTTATATACATAGCTCATAGCTGTTGTGGACATAAGAGCTGGGTCGAGTGTTGCGAATGTTGTGTTTGTTGCTGTTACGATTTCAACAGGACCTTCTGCAGGAGCTGCTGTTGTTGTGTCGCCGGATGGAGCAGCAGTTGTTGTATCACCGGCTGGTGCTGCTGTTGTTGTTTCTTCTTCGGAGGAGCAGCCTGCGAAGAGAGAGAAGCACATTACAAGTGCGAGCATAAGAGCTGTAAACTTTTTCATTATAATCTCCTTAATTATTTACAAAAACTAATCGTATAAGTGGCATGCAACCATTGAGC
Organism: Oscillospiraceae bacterium; assembly: GCA_015068285.1. Classification (GTDB taxonomy): domain Bacteria; phylum Bacillota; class Clostridia; order Oscillospirales; family Butyricicoccaceae; genus SIG471. The sequence continues at coordinate 16,723 of SVKW01000019.1, forward strand.
TGCCCACTTTTTTAAGTTTTGGTGTATCTTCTGCACATTTAGCCATTGCCATCGGGCATCTTGTTCTGAACGCACAGCCGGATGGAACATTGAGCGGAGAAGGAATTTCACCGTCAATGGCGACAGATTCACGACTTCTCATGACGCGTGGATCAGGAATCGGAATAGCCGAGAGCAATGCCTTTGTATAAGGGTGAAGCGGATTGTGATAGAGCTCATTGCTGTCGCCGATTTCAACCAGACTGCCCAGATACATTGCGCCGATTCTCTTGGAGATGTGCTTTACCGCGCCAAGGTCATGGGCGATAAAGAGGTAAGAGATATTTCTCTCAGCCTGAATCTTTTCGAGAAGGTTGATGATCTGCGCCTGAATGGAAACGTCGAGCGCCGAAATAGGCTCGTCACAAACGATAAAGCTTGGGTCGAGAGCGAGAGTTCTCGCTATGGAAATTCTCTGACGCTGACCGCCGGAAAATTCGTGGGGATAACGTCGGATATGGTCGGGTTTAAGCCCGACAATCTCCAAAAGCTCGCTTGCTTTTTCCTCTTTTTCCTTATTTGATGAGTACAGGCCGTGTATATCCATAGGCTCCTTGATGATTTCGCCTACAGTCATACGGGCATTAAGAGATGCGTAAGGGTCCTGGAAGATCATCTGCGCCTCTTTGCGGAATTTTTTAAGGTCTTCACCTTTAAGAGTGCCGATGTCCTTGCCTTTGAACCAGACTTTGCCTTCTGTCGGATCATAAATCTTGACTATTGTACGGCCGAGTGTACTCTTGCCGCAGCCCGATTCGCCGACGAGACCGAATGTTTCGTTTTCAAAAACTTCGAAAGAAACATCGTTAACTGCCTTGAGGTACTTCTTTTTCCCAAATACAGAAGTTGCCACAGGGAAGAATGTTTTAAGATTTTCAACTTTTAAGATTGGTTCCATATCTTAAATACTTCCTTTCTCTGTGAGCCAGCAGTTTACCTTGTGTGTTCCTGTCAGAACCTTTTCCTTTGGCCAGTAGAGCTTGCATATCTTCATTGCGTGCTCACAGCGATCAACAAACGGACAGCCTGCCGGCGGAGCGAGGAGGTCCGGTGGTGAACCAGGAATTGGTCTGAGTTCGTGGTCATCCAGTTCAGGATTGTTTACACAATCCAGAAGGCCCTTTGTGTATGGATGAACGCCTTCATAGAATATTTCATCGGCAGTACCGCTTTCAACGATCTTGCCGCCATACATAATGTAAATGCGGTCACAGGTGCTTGCCACAACGCCGAGGTCGTGAGTGATAAGGATAACGCCTGAACCGAGATTCTTTCTCATATCCTTGATGAGTTCGAGGATCTTTGCCTGAATTGTAACGTCGAGAGCTGTTGTAGGCTCATCGGCGATGATAAGCTTTGGAGAACAAGCAAGCGCGATTGCAATGATAACACGCTGTCTCATACCGCCCGAAAGCTGGTGCGGATACTGCTTTAAGCGTTCCGCAGGAGAAGGAATACCTACTCTTGTGAGAAGCTCGACTGCAATAGTGTGCATCTGGTCGCGGCTGAGCTTTTTTCTGTGGTTGAGAATTGGCTCAATAAGCTGTTTTTCTATTGTGAGAACAGGATTGAGGAAGGACATAGGATCCTGGAAAATCATCGCGATAGTATTGCCGCGGATATCCTCCATGTGCTTTTCCCATTCTTTTTCCTTGCCTTTGAAGTGGAGAGGGCAGATTTCCTTGCCGTCAAAGACGATGGAACCTTCTTCGATGACACCGTTTTCATTGAGCAGGCCCATTACGGAGTACATCGACTGGCTTTTGCCCGAGCCCGATTCACCAACGATGCCGACGATTTCGCCTTCATCGACAGAAAGGGAAATATTTCTTACTGCCTGAACCATTCCCTGTTCGGTTACGAAGCTTGTTTTAAGATTTTTTATTTCAAGTAAGCTCATATTGTACCTTTCCGATTATTTTTTCTTAGGGTCGAATGCGTCAGAAACGCCGTCGCCGATAAAGTTGAGAGAGAGCATTGTGATACAGATGGAAGCCACAGGCCAGATGATCTGTATCGGATTGCTTTCGATAAGAGTTCTTGCTTCGTTAGCAAGTGTACCCCAGGATGCTGCCGGAGCGGAAATACCGATACCGACGAAGCTGAGGAAGGCTTCTGTAAAGATAGCCGATGGAACCATAAGTGTTACATTTACGATGATAGGACCCATGCAGTTGATGATGAGGTGCTTGAAGAGGATTCTCATCTTGCTTGCGCCGAGGACGTAAGCCGCAAGAGCGAATTCCTGTTCCTTGAGTGTGAGCACCTGAGCTCTGACAAGTCTTGCCATGCCCATCCATGATGTTGCGCAGAGACCGATGAGGATGGAAACGATATTGGAGCCGAAGATGAGCATGATGAGGATTACGATGAGAAGTGTCGGAATAGAATAGAGGATATCGACGATTCTCATAAGCACCATATCGACCTTGCCGCCGATATAGCCTGCAATGCCGCCGTAAACGATGCCGATGAAAAGGCAGATAAAAGCGGAAGCGAAGCCGACAGAAAGAGAGATTCGTGCGCCGTACATGATTCGTACGAAAATGTCACGGCCGAACTTATCTGTGCCCATCGGGTGCTGAAGGCTTGGCATAAGGTTTGACGATGTAAGGTCCATCATATCGTATTCATAAGGTGAAAGCGCAGGAACGAAAATTGCAAGAATTGTGATTACAATGAGGAAGCCGAGGCCGATGAGAGCCATCTTGTTCTTCTTGAATCTTGTCCATGCGTCCTGAAAATAAGTCTTGGACTTGGCTGCGATAAACTCGCTGTTTTTTTCTTCTTCAGAAAGCGGTTCGAACAAATCCGCTGTAAGCTTGATGTCTTCCATTTATATCTCCTAAGATTTCTTCTTGTCGAGCTTGACTCTTGGGTCGATGAATGCGACAAGAATGTCAGTTGCGATGTTAGCTACGATAATGAGTGCGCCGAAGAGAATTGTGAGAGCCATGATCATTGTGTAGTCACGGTTTGTAACGCTGTTTGTGAACTCGGCGCCGATGCCAGGGATTGAGAAGAGGTTTTCGATAACGAAGGAACCTGTTACGAGGTAAGAAAGAAGAGGACCTGCGTAGTTGACGACAGGAATGAGGCAGTTCTTAAGGCCGTGCTTGAGGATGATCTTGAGAGTTGGTGTGCCCTTAGAACGTGCAAGAACGATGTAATCCTGCTTCATAACTTCCTTCATGCCCGAACGGACAAGACGGGAAACCATTGAGATCGGATGAAGCGCCAGAGAGAAGGACGGGAGAATGTAGTGGAGCGGGCCTTTGAGACCGACGATCGGGAGCACATGGAGCACTACGCCGAAGATGATCATAAGAAGCAATGCGTAAAGGAAGGATGGAACGCTGACGCCGATCGTTGCGATGAACATAACCGAGTTTTCAACCCATCTTTTCTTTGTGAAGGCTGCCACGATACCGAGCGTAATACCTGCCACCATTGCAAATACGAAAGCTACAAGACCGACCTTGACTGTCGCCGGCATACATCTTGCGATGATATCGACAACATCCTGACCTTTTCGTGTCATTGATTCGCCGAAATCGCCGGTAGCTGCGTTTTTGAGGTAGATCATAAACTGCTCTGGGATCGACTTATCCAGATTATACTGAGCGAGAAGCTTTTCTCTCAGCTCAGGCTGAAGCTGGGCAAGCTCTGCGCCGAACGGCGAGCCCGGAACGAGTTTCATGAGAAAGAATGTTACTGTGGCCAGAACGAAGATTGTGAGAGCGCCGGCCATCAGGCGTTTGACTGTATATTTAAGCACTTAGTTTTCCTCCTGAATAATTATACGAAATGCTGTGTCTTTAATACTTATATATAATAAAGCAAAACCCCTTTTTTGTCAAGTATTTTTTGCATAATTATGCATTAAAATGATTAAAAATATGAAAATCGCACAAATCTGTTGCAATAAAAAAACGATTATGGTACAATTTGTACATAAACATTTTACACGGAGGTAATTTATGCTTAAACCAATCCTTAAAGAAGACCTTTTGTCCTACCGTTTTTTGTCAAATCTTACAACTTCACCTTATGAGAATGGTGCAGTTTTCACAGTTGCAAAGCAGGACCCGAAGACAAATTCCTATCTTAAAAACCTTTGGTTTTTAAATCTTGATAATAATAAGCTCACTCAGCTTACACGCAACGGCAAGGCAAAATCCTTCATTTTTGAAGAAAAAGGAGTGCTTCTCCACGGCTGCGCCCCTGAAACCAAGAATGATTACCACACAGGCTATGAGTATTTCAATATCGAAACAAAGAAGTCTGAATATGCATTCACGCTCCCATTCCCGGTGAATAATTTGCATAAACTGTATAATGACCTTTACCTTGTCAACGCAAACATCGACACCAACCGCGTTGAGGGCATGACAGATGCCGAAATCAAGGCTGAAAATGACTACATTCCAATCAAGGAGCTTCCTTTCTGGGACAACGGCATCGGCTATGTAAGCGGCTGGAGAAACAGCCTTTACATCTTCGACAAGGCTACTAAGTCCCTTAAAAAGGTCACAGAAGACCTTTTCAATGTGGGCGCTGTTGCTGTTGCAGACTGCAAGAAGCACGTCTTCTTCACAGGTCAGTACTATGACCAGATGCTTGGACGCATGAATGGTCTTTTCCACTATGACGTTGAAAATGACAAGCTTGAAACTGTGATTCCTCAGGGCGAAATCCGCATCGGTATGCTCCAGTTTGTAGGAAAAACTCTCTTTGTTTCGGCAAGCAAAATGGACAAGTGGGGCACTGCTGACAAGGACGACTGGTATGTCCTTGAAAACGGACAGCTCAAGAAAGTTCTCGACAACGATTTCTCCCTCCGCCAGAACGTCTCCTCAGACTGCCGCTATGGCTCTTCAAAGCCACTTGGCAAGATGGGTGACAAGCTGGTTTACCTTACAACAGAAGTAAAGCACGTTCTCGTAAATTATCTTACAGAAAACGGCGACCATACAAAGCCATTCTTCTTCGACGGCGCAGTTGATGGTTTTGCTATTAAGGACGAAAAAATCGTCTTTGTGGGCATGAAGAAGGGCAAGCTTCAGGAAGTATTTGTATACGATGGCAATAAGGTCACAAAGGTGTCCAATTTTAATCGCACTGCTCTTTCGGGCAAGTATGTAGGCACACCTGAATATATCGGCTTTGAAGATTCCGACGGCGTACATATCGACGGCTGGGTGATCAAGCCTATTGACTACGATGAAAACAAAAAATATCCTGCACTTCTTTCGATGCACGGCGGTCCTTGCGTTGCTTGGGGCGAGCTTTTTGTTCACGAAATGCAGATGCTTGCAGGTATGGGTTACTTTGTATTCTTCTGCAATCCACGCGGCTCGGACGGCAGAGGCGCACGCTTTGCTGACCTCAGAGGCAAGTACGGCACTATCGACTTTATGGACTTCATGGAATTCACAGACCATGTTATGGAAGTTTATCCACAGATCGACAAGGATAAGCTCGGCGTTCTCGGCGGATCTTACGGCGGCTTTATGACAAACTGGATCATCGGCAACACAAACCGCTTTGCTGCTGCCGTTTCTCAGCGTTCATTCTGCAATGTAATCAGCGACTTCGGCAACTCCTGCATCGGCTATTCCTTCGACGCAGACCAGTTCCAGGCAACACCATGGACAGGTCTTGACAGACTGTGGGATCATTCCCCATTAAAGTATGCTCCAAACTGCACAACTCCTACCCTCTTCATCCACTCTCTTGAAGACTACAACTGTCCGCTTTCTCAGGGCTTTGAAATGTTCTCCGCCCTCAAATATCACGGTGTAGAGAGTGAAATGGTGCTCTTCAAGGGTGAAAACCACGAGCTTTCAAGAAGCGGCAAGCCTCTCCACAGAATGAGAAGACTTGCAGAAATCTCCCGCTGGTTTGAATCCCACCTCAAGTAAATGAAGTCACAGAAAGCATATTTTCATCTGCCGGGGCTTTTTGAGTTTTATGAACTTTACAGCCTGTTTATCCCCCTGTTTTTCGAGCACAGAGAGTATTTTTATGACTTTTGTGAGATAGGCTCGATTTACGGCGCACCCGGCGATTGTCTTTGGGGCGGCGGCAGAGTGGGCTACGGAGAAAACTCGCCCGATGATGTGCTCAGACTTATGGCAAAGTACGGCATATCGGCCCGTCTGACCTTCAGCAATTCTCTTCTTCGCCCTCATCACCTTTGTGATGCCCGCTGCAATGCTCTTTGCAAGGCTTTCGAGGACAAAAATAACGGGATTATTCTTTCCTCCGACCTTCTTTTGAACTATATAAAGGAAAAATATCCGGATTTTTACCTCGTTTCGTCTACCACAAA
>SVKW01000020.1 GCA_015068285.1 Oscillospiraceae bacterium
AAGTGACCACGGCGGATTCGAACTCAAGGGTAAGCTTATTGCTCATCTTAAGGAAAGTGGCTATGAAGTTGAAGATTGCGGCACATACGAGCCAAAATCCTGCAATTACCCTGAAATTGCAAAAAAGGTAGCGGATAAGATTGTGGATGGTGAAGCTGAAAAGGGTATCCTTTGCTGCGGTACAGGTATCGGTATGTCTATTGCGGCTAACAAAGTTAAGGGTATTCGCGCGGCAGTAGTATCTGATGCTTTCTCTACAAAGTATACAAGACTTCACAACGATACAAATATTCTTTGCCTCGGCGAAAGAGTTATCGGCCCTGGTCTTGCTGCAATGCTTGTTGATATTTTCCTTACAACAGAATTTGAAGGCGGCAGACATCAGGTTCGTGTTGACATGATTACAGATCTTGAAAAGTAGACAAAAAATAGGGACACTTTAATGTGTCCCTAAATACTATTTATCTTCTGTATCTTCCGCCGCGGCGACGTCTTTTGCGTCTTACATTGATAGTTCTTATTACAAGAAGGATCACGATAAGAGCAATAAGTACACCAATTATGATCTTGAAAGCAAGACTGCTGAAGAAGGCTTTGATTTGGCTGAAAATATATGCTGTCTGTGAACGTTCCACATCGTTGGCGGCGATAAGATCTATTGTTGCTCTGATTTCGCCATCATAGGTTATGCTTGCTGTGCCGAGCACGTCGCCTTTGCTTATCGGAGCTGTAATTTCTGCATCAGTAAGAGGAACAATAGAAAGTTCTTCACGGGTCGTATCCTTTGCAAGAATGTCGTAATAGTCTTCTGCGAGAGTAAGAGTAAGATTAGCCTCATCTTTCTTTGCGAGATTTATCGTTACATCACAGATTGGCTCGGTGGCAGGAATGAAAATATCCTTTTTATAGTTATTGAAGCAGTAATCGAGAAGCTTTGTGGTTTCTGTAAAGCTGCCCTGTGAACCGTCATCACGCTTTGGAGCGCCGAGAACGACAGTCATAATGCTGAGATCATTTCTTTCGGCGGTCGCTACAAGACACATTCCGGCGGCGCCTGTCCATCCGGTTTTCATGCCGGTTGCGCCATCGTAGAAATATCTGTCATCCTTGTATGTAGAGATGAGATGATTGGTTGAATAAAATGTTGTTTCATCGTGGAGATTGGTAGCCGGGAATGTGAGTTTAGCAGTACTGCATATTTCTGCAAGAAGAGGGTTCTTTAATACTTCCATTGCAATGAGATAAATATCTCGTGCGGTTGTTTTATGATTGTCGTCTGGAAGCCCTGTCGGATTTGTGAATTCTGTTCCGGTGCATCCGAGCTCAAGAGCTTTCTGGTTCATAAGATCGGCAAATGCCTGAGGTGAACCGGCGACAGATCTTGCGATAGTGTTTGCGGCATCATTGCCGGAGGCAACAAGGAGATACTTGAGCATATTGTCAAATGTCACTTCTTCGCCGTTTCTCAGGAACACGCTGCTTCCTTGTTCATAAAGACCGTCAACATCCTCCTGCGCTACTGTAAGAACATCATCAGGATTAAGATGCTCTACGGCAACAAGGGCTGTAAGAAGCTTGGTTACACTGGCAGGGTATAGCTGCTCATCGGCATTGTGTTCAAAAAGAACTGAATTTGATTCGGTTTCGACTGCGATATACGCTGAGGCTTCGATCATCGGAAGCTCTTCAATAGCGAGAGCAGAGCAACTGAATACAGAGATAAGCAAAATTAAAGATAAAAGATTACGCATTAATTTCATATTGACCCTCCTTTGATATCTGAATTAAATGCTCTTTTTATTAGTATAACAAATTTTTACGGTTATTTCAACTCAATTTTGTATTTTGAGAGGTGTATAAATGAGAATTTTAGTAGTAGATGATGAAAAGTTATTGGTAAAAGGCCTTAAGTTTAATCTTGAGAATGATGGATATGAAGTTGATGGCGCATACGACGGCAGAGAAGCGCTCATGCTGTTTGAAAAAAACAAGTATGACCTGGTGCTTCTTGACCTTATGCTTCCTGAAATTTCCGGTCTTGAAGTATGCCGTGCAATAAGAGAAAAATCAAATGTTCCGGTAATTATGGTTACAGCCAAAACCGAAGGTATAGATAAACTCATCGGATTTGAATATGGTGCAGATGACTATGTTACAAAGCCTTACGATATTCTTGAGCTTAAAGCGCGAATCAGAGTTATACTCAAACGTGTTATGACTACTTCTCAGGCTCAGAAAAAAGCAGAGCAGGCAGAGATTTTTGAATCCGAAACTCTTAAGATCAACTTCAAAAACAGATCTGTTGTTGCAAATGGCAGAGAAGTTGACCTTACGGCTAAAGAGTTTGATCTTCTTTCAATTTTTATCAAGAATCCTGCGCAGGTCTTCAGCAGAGATAAATTGCTCGAGCTTGGATGGGGCAAGGATTACCCGGGAGACAACAGAACTGTTGACGTTCATATCAGAAAAATCAGAGAGAAAATTGAAGAGGATGATGCAAATCCGAAAATCATTCTTACAAAGTGGGGAGTAGGTTATTATTTTAAAGGATAAAAAACTGGTATTCTTCAGGAGTCTGCGTTTTCAGATTGCAGTAGCTTTCTTTGCTGTCGTTATATTCGCTATTCTTATTCTTAATATATATCCTTCGACAGCTTTAAGTAATTTGCTTGTTGAGGCTAAAAAAGGTGAGATGCTTGAGCGCGGTCTCGCGGTTTCGACAGTGCTTCAAAGTATAAATTACGAAAATACAGATGGAGTGCGTGATGCTGTACAGAAGATAATAGATAAGGATAAAGAAAATATTATCATAATGAATGCATCAAAAGAAGTGATATATTCTACAGGTAAAATCGAAGAAATCGTCGATGAAAACTTTGAGGAAAGTTATAAATCAGCACTTTTAGGGTTTGACGCTTTTAACTGTAAATATGATGAAACAGCATTCCGTTCATCAATAACTATGCCTATAATGCATAAAACTTATGCCAACGGCGTTATTTACATATCTCAGATCGATGAAGATAATTCAAAGCTTCTTGTTGACATCAGAAATAATTTTGTAAGCGTATCTCTTGCGATTGCCGTATGCGGCGGAATGCTCGTTGCTTTATTTTTGAAAATGTTTTCAAGTAAAGTTTCAGCCCTGCTTAAAGGCGTTCATCAGGTCGGAAGCGGTAACTATAATTATAAAATTAAAGCTGATGGCGGAGACGAGCTGTCGCAGATTGCCAAAGAATTTAATATGTTGTCTGAAAAACTTCAGTCTGTTGAAAAAATACGACAGGAGTTTGTTTCCAATGCCAGTCATGAACTTAAGACACCGCTCGCTTCAATTAAGCTTCTTTCTGACAGTATTGTCCAGACACAGCATATGTCCAAGGAAGATACTTTGGATTTTTTGCGGGATATAAATGCTGAAATTGACCGCCTTATCCGAATTACGGAAAATCTGCTTTACATTACCAAAAATGACAGCCGTCCTGTTGTTACTAAAGAGGTATGTAATGTTTCCAAAATCGCTGAAAGGTGCCGTGAGCTTCTTGCAGGTAAGGCAGGGCATCAGGGGGTTGAGATTAAAGTTCGTACTATCGATGACTGCAGAGTTATCGGCAACGGTGATATGCTTTATCAGGTGATTTTTAATATTATGGAAAATGCTGTGAAGTATAACAGGGAAGAAGGCTCTGTGCTTGTTACCATTGAAAAGACAGACGATCTGTGTGTCACAACTATTTCTGATACGGGCATTGGCATGGCTGAGGAAGAAAAGAATAAAATATTTGAAAGATTTTACAGAGTTGACAAAGCCCGTTCGCGCTCGATTGGAGGCACGGGACTTGGGCTTTCGATTGTAAAAGATAATATTGAGCTTATGAATGGCAGTATTGAGGTGGAAAGTGAGCTTGGAACAGGCAGTACATTCAGAATCAAAATGCCAATTGCTAAAGGATAGATGTAAAACAGCACTTAATGGTGCTGTTTTACTCTTTTATGCGACAGTTTACTTGCAAAAACTCCATAGTTGTGATATAATATTTTTATTATGGGAAAGTATGTTATTCTATATAAAATGAGGTAAATATGAATAGAATTGCTCCAAAGATTTCACAGGAAGAATTGAACACTCAGCTCGATTATTCCGAAAAAATAAAAGCATTATATGACAATATGCTCGATCATAAACCGAGAGCATATATAGACACCTATGGATGCCAGCAGAACTTTGCCGATTCTGAGTTTATCATGGGTATGCTGACAGATATGGGAATTGAAATTACAACAGATGAAAATGAAGCAGACATTGCCATTTTTAATACTTGCGCTATAAGAGAACATGCTGAAATGCGCGTTCTTGGAAATATCGGTAAGCTCAAGCAGACGAAAAAAGAAAAATCACATTTGGTTATAGCTGTATGCGGCTGTATGGCTCAGCAGGAGCATATGAAAGAGAAAATTCTCAAGAGTTATCCCTATGTAAATCTTCTTTTTGGTACACATGCGCTCTATAAATTCCCTGAATTGCTTTATAAGCAGCTTAAATCTCACAAGAGAGTTTTTGATACTTCCGGCGATGAAATCGGTATGATTTTTGAAGGCGTTCACATCAAGCGTGACCGTGATATAAGAGCTAATCTTCCGATTATGTATGGCTGTAATAATTTCTGTACATATTGTATCGTTCCTTATGTAAGAGGCAGAGAAAGAAGCCGTGACAAGGAAGATATTATCAGATCATTTAAGGAAATTCTTGATGCAGGCTATAAGGAAATCACACTTCTCGGTCAGAATGTCAATTCTTATGGTTCGGATAAGGGATATTCTTATGACTTTGCTGATCTTCTCGATGAAATTGCAACTATCGGTGAGCAGAGCGGAAAAGAACACATCATTCGTTTTATGACAAGCCACCCAAAGGATGCTACAGAAAAGCTTTTTCAGGTTATGGCAAAGCATGATAATATTGCAAAGCAGCTTCACCTTCCATTCCAGTCTGGCTCAGACAGAATCCTTGAAGCCATGAACAGAAGATATACAAAGGAACATTATCTTGGTCTTATTGAAATGGCTAAAAAGTACATGCCTGATATTTCATTTTCCAGTGACATTATCGTAGGCTTCCCTGGTGAAGTGAAGGAAGACTTCCTTGAAACAATGGATGTTCTTGAGAATGTTAAGTTTGATCAGTTGTTTACATTTATCTACTCCCGCAGAGTGGGCACGAAGGCTGCGCTTATGCCTGATGTTATAACAGCAGCCGAAAAGCAGGAAATGTTTGAATATCTTCTCAAGAGACAGCAGGAAATCGGTCTTGAAAGAAATATGGCCGAAATAGGTAAAACATTCAGAGTGCTTGTCGATGGTGAAAGCATGGATGAAAAGTACGATCTTTCCACAAAGATGGAAGGCGGCCGTCTTGTAAAAATAAACGGCTCAAAAGATCTTATCGGTAAGTTTATAAATGTAAAGGTTACAAAAGCTTCTCCCCATGCGTTGTTTGGCGAAATAGTAGAATAAGAGGTAAAATATGGCAGAATATACGCCTATGATGAGGCAATATTTTGAAATAAAAGAAAAGAATAAGGACTCCATTGTTTTCTATCGTCTTGGTGACTTTTATGAAATGTTTTTTGATGACGCTATTGTGGCATCAAAGGAGCTTGATCTTGTTTTGACGGGCAGAGAGTGCGGTCAGCCTGAACGTGCACCGATGTGCGGTGTTCCTTATCACAGTGCTGAAGGATATATCTCCAGACTTGTGCAGAAGGGATACAAGGTGTCTATCTGCGAGCAGGTTGAAGATCCGGCTACCGCAAAAGGTCTTGTAAAAAGAGACATTGTAAGAAAAATTTCAAAAGGCACGATAATAGAAGATTCTATGCTTGAAGACGGCAAGAATAATTTTATCTGCTCTCTTCATGTCAATAAGAATACTGCAGGAATCTGTTTCTGCGATATGTCAACAGGTGAAGTCAGCGCAACTGAGTGCCGGGGTGTAAGCTTTATCAACGATATAATGAATGAGATCTCAAGATTTTCTCCTTCTGAAATCGTTGTATCCGATGATGTATATTGTTCATTTCTGCCTGTAGAAGAACTCAGGCAGAATTATGGAATGGCAGTAACGAGCGTTGAAAACAAATGGTTTGAGCTTAAAAATACAAAAGATATTCTCAATAAGCATTTTGGAGATATTGATACAACAGGTGAAAATAATATTCTCAGTGCTGTCGGCGCGCTTATAACATTTCTTCATGATACACAGAAGAACAGCCTTGATTATATCAATAAAATCAATGTATATACAAGCGCAAACTATATGACATTAGATGCTAATGCCAAAAGAAATCTTGAAATTATTTCCTCTCTGAAAAACGGAGATAAGAAAGGCTCGCTGCTTGCGGTTCTTGACAATACAAAAACTGCTATGGGTTCCCGCCTTATCAAAAAATGGCTTGTAAATCCATTGCTTGATGTTGTGTCTATCCGAAGCAGGCTCAATGCAGTAGAAAATCTTACAGACGATATTGTTTCAGCAGACAGACTGGCTGATGATTTGAAAGACATCTATGACATTGAAAGAATTATATCGAGAGTTTCCTTCGGCTCTGCAAACTGCCGCGATTTAAGAGCCCTTGCATCTGTCTGCGATAAATTGCCTGCTATCAAAAATAATCTTATGCAGCTTAAGTCTTCGATGCTTAAAAGAATAGGTGCAGAGATCGATATTTTAGATGATATTTTTGAACTTATAGACAGCGCAATTGCAGAAAATCCACCGTTCAGTGTTCGTGAAGGCGGGCTTATCAAAGATGGCTTTGATGAAAGAGTGGACCAGCTTAAAGAGCTTATGAATAACAGCAATCAGGCGCTTGCTGATATTGAAAGAAGAGAAAAAGAAGCTACAGGCATTAAAACTATGAAGGTCGGATACAACAAAGTATTTGGCTACTATATCGAAATTTCAAAGGGGCAGACCGCTCAGGCACCTGAACATTATATACGCAAACAGACACTTGCAAACTGTGAAAGATATATTACAGAAGAGCTTAAAATGCTTGAAGGCGAAATCTTGTCTGCAAGTGACAGATGCATAGCTCTTGAATACGAGCTTTTCAGCGGAATAAGACAGATAGTTGCAGACAATGCTGAAAGATTCCAGCGTACAGCAGAAGCGCTGGCAACAGCAGATGTATTGCTTAGCTTTGCTATTGCTTCAAGAAAGCACAATTATGTCATGCCGGAAGTATTTGATGATGATGTAATAAATATTACAGACGGCAGACATCCTGTAGTTGAAGCGTTGCTGAAAGATTCAATTTTTGTGTCAAATGATGCCTATCTTGATAACAATGATAACAGAATGGCTATAATTACCGGTCCTAATATGGCAGGTAAGTCTACATATATGAAGCAAGTAGCGCTTATAGTGATTATGGCGCAATGCGGTTGCTTTGTCCCTGCAAAAATGGCGCGAATTGGTATTTGTGATAAGATTTTCACCCGAGTAGGTGCAAGTGACGACTTAGTTGGCGGTAGGTCCACATTCATGGTGGAAATGACAGAAGTGGCGGACATACTTAAAAACGCTACTAAAAGAAGCCTGCTTATTCTTGATGAGATTGGCAGAGGTACATCCACATACGATGGCATGTCCATTGCAAGAGCTGTTCTTGAATATGCGGCAGATAAGCATCTGTTGGGAGCTAAAACTATGTTTGCAACCCATTATCACGAACTTACAGCGCTTGAAGACAGCGTTCAGGGAGTTAAGAATTATAATATAGTTGTAAAGAAACGCGGAGATGACATCATCTTCATCAAGAAAATTGTTCCGGGCGGGGCAGATGAAAGCTATGGTGTCGAAGTTGCAAAACTTGCGGGACTGCCCGATAAGGTTATTGTTCGTGCAAAGGAAATTCTCGGTGAGCTTGAAAGCATCAATCCTCGGGAATATGTAGAAAAAACGGAGGAAAATGATGTACAGCAGTTTAGCTTTACATCATCGATAAATAATGATATTATTAAGGAACTTCAGTGTATAACTCCGGAAGTCCTTACGCCTATAGAGGCTTTGAATATTCTTAATGATCTTGTGCGTAAAGCCAAATCTTAGAAAGGAGTAAAATATGTCTGAAATAAACAGATTGCCAGTTGAAATATCTAATCTTATATCTGCAGGTGAAGTTGTGGAAAGACCTGCATCTGTCGTAAAGGAACTGGTTGAAAATTCCATAGATGCAGGAGCAAAAAAGATAGATGTAGAAATCAGAAACGGAGGGATAAGTTATATCCGCGTTTCTGATAACGGAAAGGGAATCGAAGCTGAAGATATGCCTGTTGCTTTTTTACGCCACGCAACAAGCAAAATTTCCTGCGAAGATGACTTGTTCTCAATCAAAACGCTGGGCTTCAGGGGTGAAGCTCTGGCTGCCATTGCATCTGTTTCAAAAATAGATATTTTTTCCAGAAGAGCCGATAAACCCATGGGCGCTCACATGATACTTGAAGGCGGAGAACAGATCGATTTTGTGGAAGATGGTTGTCCGCAGGGTACAACTATCATCGTACGCGATTTGTTCTATAACACACCGGCCAGAATGAAGTTTCTGAAAAATGATAAAACTGAAGCAGGACATATTGCAGGCATTCTTGAGCATCTTGCGGTTTCCAAACCGGATATTTCTTTTAAATTTATCAAGGACGGCAGAACATCCTTTCAGACAACAGGCGATGGAGATCTCAAAAAGGCTATCTATGCAGTCTACGGCAAGGAGTTTTCTGATGGTCTCATCGGTGTTATGACTACAAATCAGGGAATCGGCGTCGGCGGTGTTATTTCGCCGGTTTCACTTTCGCGTTCCAATCGCAATATGCAGAATTTCTTTGTCAATGGCAGATATGTAAAGTCAAAGCTTTTGTTTGCAGCACTTGAACGGGCATATCAGGGAAGGCTTACCTCGGGAAGAATGCCGATATGTTTCCTTAATATCACTGTTCCACCTGTAAATGTCGATGTAAATGTCCATCCGACAAAACTTGAAGTCAAGTTCTCCAATGAGAAAAAGATTTTTGACGCAGTATATGGAGTAGTTACAGATGCACTTAACTCGGCTGTTCAGTTTGACCCTGACAACAGAGCCGAGTTTATACTCGCTGAAGACAGAATTGAAAAGCCTGTAAATGCAGATGATCCGTCTACATATCCAAAGGAAATTTTTTCGGACGGACAAGTTAAGGATACAGGTGACAGTGTTGCTGAATTTTATAAAAACATTATTAAAAACAAGAGAGACAACGCCGGAAAAGCTATAAAGGAAAATAGCTTTACAGTGCCTGAACAGAAGACTCTTTTTGGCAGTTCAGTTACTTTCCCTGAGCCTATAATGCAGACATCTCGCGATATGGGACAGAGTGTAAAAACTTCTTCTGTTTATAACACAAATTACAGCACGAAGAATGATATTCAGCCGGAAGAAAAAGTGGCAGATGTCAAGAAAGAAATCTTCGCAACCTGGGAAAACAAGAAGTCTGCGTTACCGGCACCGGAGCCACATCGAATTATAGGTGAGATCTTTAAAACGTATATTATTGTTGAAAAAGGCGACCAGCTTCTGCTTATAGATAAGCATGCGGTTCACGAGAAGATGGTTTACAATAAAATTACCTCTCAGAAACTTGAATATTTTGGGCAGTATCTGATAGAAGCTGTAAACATATCTCTTACAAGAGAAGAAAAACAGACAGTTACAGAAAATATGAACGTATTTGAAGAAGTCGGGTTTGAAATTGACGATTTGGGTACCAATATAATCGCTGTAAGAAAGGCTCCTGTTTATATTTCCATTGGAGATATCGAGGCGTCTGTAACTTCGATTATCGATAAGATCAGCCAGTACAAGTTTGCAAATGGTGATCTTATTGACGATATAATTAAGAGCGTAGCGTGCAAGGCGGCTATTAAAGCGGGATTTATCAATGTTACTGAAGAACTGGAAATACTTGTGAACGCAGTTCTTGTGGATCCTGCGCTGTCTAATTGCCCTCACGGAAGGCCGACTGTGCATTCCATGACACGATACCAGATAGAAAAAATGTTTAAGAGAAGTTAATTTGTATGAACAAAGTTATTGTTATATGCGGTCCGACGGCCTCGGGGAAAACAAGGCTGTCGGTTGAGCTTGCTAAAAAACTCAACGCCGAAATTGTTTCTGCCGATTCGATGCAGATATATAAGTATATGAACATTGGAACCGCAAAGGTCACGGAAGATGAGGCACAGGGCGTCGAGCATCATATGCTTGATATGGTTATGCCGGGAGAGGTTTATTCGGCAGCGAGATATGGTGATGAGGCTTATAAATGTGTTACGGACATATTTGCGAGAGGCAAAAATGTTGTAATATGCGGCGGGACAGGCTTGTATATCAATGCTCTTATAAGAGGCAATGAATTTCCGGGCCAGAATATGGAAACGGGAACACGCAGAAAGCTTGAAGAACGATATGATATGATTGGCGGAGAAGCAATGCATCAGGAGCTTCTTGCGGTCGATCCCGAGAGCGGTGAGCGCCTTCATCCAAATGATAAAAAGAGAATCATAAGGGCGCTTGAAGTGTTCTACGATTATGGAATAACACTTA
This sequence comes from Oscillospiraceae bacterium, assembly GCA_015068285.1. GTDB lineage: Bacteria > Bacillota > Clostridia > Oscillospirales > Butyricicoccaceae > SIG471. Next base: position 10,644 of record SVKW01000020.1, read on the forward strand.
CAGAACACAATAGAATTCATAAGGGTAAAGCTGACAGACTTGACAGCATTCAGATATGTATAAATCCTGATTCAAGAGAGCTTTTGTATGACAGGATAAACAAAAGAGTCGATATTATGTTTGAACAGGGGCTTCTTGACGAAACAAAGGAGCTTCTTGATAACGGTATGCTTGCGGGAACGGCTGCTCAGGCTATAGGATATAAGGAAGTCCTGGGATATATAAATGGGGAAATGACAATTACCGAGGCTTCCGATCTGCTCAAGCAAAAAACAAGAAATTATGCCAAACGTCAGCTTACATGGTTCAGGTCACAGAAAAATATGAATTGGCTTGAGTATTCCGCCGAGGATACATTTGATGATATTTTGCAGAAAGCGACAGAAATTTTGGCTGCCAATGGTATAAAATTGTAGATATAATTTTATATCGGAGGAAAAATAAAAATGTCAAGAAATGTAAATGTGCAGGATGTATTTCTCAACGCTGTCAGAGTCCAGAAAATTCCGGTAACGGTTTTTATGACAAATGGATTCCAGCAAAAAGGGATTGTGGTATCATACGACGGATATACAATTCTTCTCATCAATGATGGAAAACAGCATTTGCTTTATAAGCATGCCGTTTCAACAATTGTTCCGTCAAAAGGTGTTCAGCTGCACGAATAAAATTACTTGGAGAGGTAAATGAAACAGCAGGATTTAATGGGTAAAATAATGATATTTATGATTATGCTGATTTTTCTGGCATATCTTGGATATCATTTATATACAGCAACAGGAAATCAGATTGAAACCATCGATGCGGTATCGGTTACTGCAGTGGACAAGATCAATACAACGGGTGTTTTTATCAGAGATCAATATCCGATTGAATGGAAATCCAATGAAATGTCGGAGTTTCTTGTTGAAGATGGTGAGAAAGTCTCAAACGGACAGAATGTTGCGCTTCTGTTTGCAGATGAAGCAAGCAGGGAGAAGTATGCCCATCATAAGGAGCTTACCAGCAAGCTGGAGGTTATGAAAGAGGGCGGAGCATATCTTTTTGATGTTTCAGACAGCGCAAAGCTCAGCCTTCTGATTAAATCTGCTGTTTCAGAATATGCAGATGCGCAGATAACAGGCGATATATCAGAAATAAATGATGCTACATATCATCTTAACTCACTTATTGATCTTCAAAAGAACAACATTTCCACACAGGAAGAATATGATAGTGAAATCGCTGCACTTGAAAAGGAAATAGCAGGATATAAGAATACAGCCTATTCCGGCAGTTATATCAGAAGCAACAAGGCGGGCTACTTCTTTAAAGCAAGTGACGGATTTGATGAAAGATATTCTATTGCAGGGCTTGAAACTTTGTCTTGTGACGATGTAAAAGAAGCTGTAGATAATAAAGAAGCTGGCCTGGATTATTCTGTCGGTAAAATAGTTTCGGGATTTGAGTGGTATTTTGCTGTTGAGATAAATGATTCACAGGCAAAAAAACTTAACAACTATGAAACGGTAAAATTGGTATTTCCTCATATTTCCACAAAAGAGGAACCTGCAGAGCTTGTTGAAATAAGAAGCGAAGGCAACGGACGCAACATGGCAATATTCAAATGCACCCACATGGACAGTCAGCTTCTTTCAAACCGAACACAGCAGGCTGAAATAATCCTCGGAACATATACAGGTATCAAAATACCAAAAACCTCTATAAGACAAGTCGGTGGCAAATGGGGCGTGTATTGTCTTGTAGGTGAAAAATCGGTTTTCAAAGAAATAGAGTGGATGTTCGAAACGGACAGCTATTATCTTGTCAGGCAGGCTGACAACATTGATGCTGGTCTGTTTGAATATGATAAAATCATAATTTCAGGAAATTTATCCTAAAAAATCCTATAAAAACATTGACAAAAAGCGTTAAAAAATATAATATATTAGTATATGCAGTTAATAATGTGAGAGGAGTACATATGAGTATTTTTAAAGATATCGTAAAATGGACCAAGGGCGAAGACGACGAAGACGATTTCGAAGAATTCACACCGAGAAACAGAAGAAACCAGCCTCAGCAGGAAATTGAAACAGCAGCGCCTGCTGTGCAGGATTACAGAAAGAATGATAAAGTTGTTAATATTCATGCAACAACTCAGCTTTCGGTCGTTCTTGTAAAGCCTGAAAGATTTGAAAATGCTGCAGAGATTGCAGATCATCTCAGAGACAGAAGAACTGTAGTGCTTAATCTTGAAGATACAAATAAGGATATCGCAAGAAGACTTATCGATTTTCTCAGCGGTGTTACTTATTCTCTTGAAGGTAAAATCAAGAAGGTGGCAAACAATACATTTATTATCACACCATATACTGTAGATATTATGGGTGATCTTATTGATGAACTTGAAAATAATGGTCTTTACATTTAGTCGGAGAAACAATGCTTAGAACTATAAACCTTCTGGCACTGAACACAGCTTCATCTATGCTGGCGATATTTGAATACCTGCTGATGTTCAGAGCTATAATGTCATGGTTTCCGCAGATACAGGGCAGCAGGCTATATGATTTTATTTGCGGTATAACAGAGCCATTGCTTATGCCTTTCAGAAAACTTCTGCAGAATGTTGATGCGCTCAGAGGATTTCCTATAGATATTTCATTTATGCTTGCGTTTATGACAATTATCTTTTTGGAGATTTTGCTGCAGGGAATGATTTAGAAATAAAGATGGGGGAAGATATATGCTTACACCACAGGAACTTCAAAACAAGAAATTTGAAAAAGCGGTATTCGGTGGCTATGATATGTCACAGGTAGATGATTTTCTTGATCTGATAATTGGAGATTATACAGATATTTACAAGGAAAATATTACGCTTAAAAGCAAAATGAAGGTTCTCGTTGACAAGATCGAGGAATATCGTAGTGTCGATGACGAAATCAGAAAGATGCTTTATACAGCTCAGACAAAGGCAAAGGAAATGGTTGCCAACGCTGAAAAGGAAGCTAATAATATCATCAATGAGGCAAGATCTACAGCAGAGTCAAGCATTATTGAGATGAAGGCTTCATACGATGCTGAAAAAGAAAAGCTTGCTGCAATGAAAACTGAAACAAGCCAGTATGCAGAGCAGATCAAAGCAATTCTTAACAAGAACATTGATGTTATAAGTGCGCTTATTGAAGCGGCTCCTGTCAAGGAAGTTGTTCAGCCAAAGCAGGAAGAAGAGTTTGTGAAAGCATCCCCTGATACATTTGAGTTCGAGCTCCCTAAGGATTTCATCGTTGACAACGGCGAAGATGAAGCAGAGCAGAACGAGGAACAGGAAATTTCCGTTATGGAAACTCAGGATGACGAGTTTACATTGAAGAGCCTGAAGTAAACGAAACAAAAGGCTCAGATGAATATTCAACAAAGTTTTTTGAGCTCCACCTTGGCAAAAAGGAAAGAGCTTTACATAAAAAGACAGTAGAAGACGCAGAAGAATCTGATACAGGTAAGATTTACGGAACAGGCGGTTTTACACCAAAGCCAAAGTTCCAGTTTGACGACCTCAGATTCGGCGCCAACTACGATGACGATTACGACGATAATAAAAAGAAGAAATAGAGGATTATTAAAATGGCACAGGATTATAACAAGACTCTTAACTTGCCTGAAACAGACTTCCCTATGAGAGCTGGTCTCCCAAACAGAGAACCTGGTATGCTCGCACATAACGAAGAAATTGGCTTGTATAAGAGAATTATTGAGAAGAATAAGGACCTGCCAAAATATGTTTTGCATGACGGCCCTCCATTCAGTAACAATAATATCCATATGGGTACAGCAATGAACAAGGTTCTTAAGGACTTTGTAAACAAATATAAGATGATGACAGGCTACAATGCTATCTATGTTCCAGGCTGGGACAACCATGGTATGCCTATTGAAAGTGCTATCATCAAGAAGAACAAGCTCGACAGAACAAAGATGAGCATTCCTGAATTCCGTGATGCTTGTAAGAAGTTCGCTGAAGGCTGGGTAGACGCTCAGATGAGCCAGTTCAAGCGCCTCGGTGTTATCGGTGACTGGGAAAACCCATATCTCACAATGAAGCCTGAATTTGAAGCTACAGAAGTTAAGATTTTCGGCGAAATGTTCAAGAAGGGCTACATCTATAAGGGTCTTAAGCCAGTTTACTGGTGTCCACAGGACCAGACAGCTCTTGCTGAAGCTGAAATCGAATATGTAGATGCACCATGTAAGTCTATCTATGTAAGCTTCAAGATCAAGAACGATCTCGGTAAGCTCGGTCAGTATTGTGACCTCGATAAACTTTACTTTGTAATCTGGACAACAACTACTTGGACACTTCCGGGTAACCTTGCTATCGCTCTCAATCCACAGGAACTCTATGTTCTCGCTAAGGTTGAAAACGGCAACGTATATATCATGGCTAAGGAACTCGTTGCAGCCACAATGAAGCAGGCAAAGATTGAAAATTACGAAATCATTGCTGAACTCAAGGGTAACGAATTTGAGCTTATGACAGCTCAGCATCCATTCCTTGACAGAGAAAGCCTTATCGTTAATGCTGACTATGTTACAATGGATTCCGGTACAGGCTGCGTTCATACAGCTCCTGGCCATGGTGCAGACGACTATCTCACAGGCAGAAGATACAACCTCCCAATGCTCGTTCCTGTAAATGACAAGGGCGTTCTTACAGAAGATGCCGGTCAGTTCGCAGGTATGTACTATGAAAAGTCCAATGCAGCTATTTTCGATCATCTCGTAGAAACAGGTGCTCTGTTTGCATACGAAGATATCGTTCACCCATATCCACACTGCTGGAGATGTAAGAATCCTATCATCTTCAGAGCTACACCACAGTGGTTCTGCTCTGTTGAATCCTTCAAGGATGATGCAGTAGCAGCTTGTGAAAATGTCACATGGTCTCCAGCATGGGGCGGTGACAGAATGGTTTCTATGATCCGTGAAAGAGCAGACTGGTGTATTTCCAGACAGCGTCACTGGGGTCTCCCAATTCCGGTATTCTACTGTGAAGATTGTAAGAAGCCTGTATGCACAGATGAAACAATCGCAGCAGTTTCCGAAATGTTCAAGAATGAAGGCTCCAACTCCTGGTACATTCACGATGTAGCTGAAATCCTTCCAGAAGGCTTCAAGTGCCCACACTGCGGTGGTGTACACTTCTTCAAGGAAACAGATACACTCGACGGTTGGTTTGACTCCGGTTCCACACACTTTGTTGTTGTAGACGGCAAGGAAGACCATCACTGGCCTGCAGACCTTTATCTCGAAGGTGCTGACCAGTACAGAGGCTGGTTCCAGTCTTCACTTCTTACAGCTGTTGCTACAAAGAATCAGGGCGCTCCATATAAGAATGTTCTCACACACGGCTGGGTTGTTGACGGCGAGGGCAAGAAGATGTCCAAGTCTCTTGGCAACACAGTTGACCCACTCGATGTTATGAAGGAATATGGCGCTGATATTCTCCGTCTCTGGGTTGCATCTTCTGACTACAGAGTTGACGTAAGAGTTTCCAAGGAAATCTTCAAGCAGCTCTCCCAGATGTATCTCAAGATCAGAAACACAGCAAGATATATCCTTGGCAATATTGCTGACTTCGATGCAAATAACCTTGTAAAGCCGGAAGAAATGATGGAAATTGACAGATGGGCAGTTACAAAGCTTACAGGTCTTATGAACAAGGTTAAGGAAGGCTACGATGCATTTGAATACCATGTTGTTCATCACAGCATCCATAACTTCTGCGTTGTTGAACTTTCTAACTTCTATCTTGACGTAATCAAGGACAGACTTTACTGCGAAAAGAAGGACGGCATCGAAAGAAGAAGTGCCCAGACAGCTATCTACCTTATCCTCGATTCCATGGTAAGAATGCTTGCTCCAATCCTTGCATTCACATCCGATGAAATCTGGCAGGCAATGCCACATAAGGATGGCGATGACACAATGCACATCATGCTTAACCAGATGAATAAGCCATTCGAAGCTTACCATCTCTCCGATGCAGAAATGGCAAAGTGGGACGAACTCGTTGCTCTCAGAACAGCAGCTAACCAGGGCCTTGAAGAAGCTCGTGCTTCCAAGCTCATCGGTAAGCCACTCGAAGCTAAGATCACACTTTATATGAATGAAGATCTCTTCAAGAAGTATGAAGGCCAGAATAAGCTTCTTGAAACACTTTTCATCGTTTCCAAGGTTGAAATGGTTTGCGGCAACGGCGGCAAGCAGTATTCTATGGAAAATGTCGGTGTTGAAGTAACCAAGGCTGAAGGCGAAAAGTGTGAACGCTGCTGGATGTTCTCTCATACAGTTGGTACAAACGAAAAGCATCCTACATTGTGTGCACGCTGCGCAAAGGTTTTAGAATAATATGACTTTTTTAGCGGCACTCGCATGAGTGCCGCTATTTTAATGAGGAAATACTATGAGCGTAAGTCTTTTTGACATTCTCGGTCCTGTAACTGTAGGACCATCATCTTCTCATACAGCCGGGGCAGTTCGCCTTGGGCTTGCTTGCCGTATGCTTCTTGATGAAGATATCAAAAAAGCAAAGATAACGTTATATGGGTCTTTTGCCGAAACAGCCAAGGGGCATGGTACAGACAAAGCGATTGTGGGCGGACTTCTGGGGCACAATCCTTCTGATGTCGAAAATCGTCGAAGTCTTGAAATTGCCCGTGAGCAGGGAATGGAATTTTCTTTTGAAGAAGCACAGGAGCCTCGTTATCATCCTAATTCGGTTCGTATCGAAGCAGAAGGTGTATCGGGTAAGACGATAAATCTTCGAGGCTCGTCTTTAGGCGGTGGTGCGATTATGATAAATACTCTCAATGGGTTTACCATCAACACACCATGTAATCAGGATACCCTTGTTATCATACATCTCGATGTATCGGGTATTCTTTCGGCAATTACAACGATAATGTCATGGGCAGGGTATAATATAAGCAATATGTCGCTGACACGAACAAAGAAAAATGGTGATGTTGTATCGCTTATCGAAACCGATGTCCCCGTTGCTGAGGACACGGTTGACATGCTTCGCAAGACAAAAAATGTTATTCAGATAATTAAAATTCCTAAGTTTTAAGGTGGGAGTATATGTTTATATCAGGTATTGATGCTCTTATAAAAGATTCAAATGAAAAAGATAAGCCTGTATGGCAGCTTATGATGGAATATGAGTCTGATTCCACGGGTGCCACTATTGAAGAAATATATGACAGAGTGGCAGAGATATATAAAGTAATGAAGGCTGCCATTAAAAATGGTATAGATGCTGATATTAAATCTGTCAGCGGACTTTCGGGAGGCGACGCCAAAAAATATAATCACCAGATTGAAAAAGATGGCAGTTTGCTCAGCCATTTTCAGTCTAAAGCTATAGCATATGCTCTTGCGACATCTGAGCATAATGCAAGTATGGGTGTTATTGCCGCAGCTCCGACAGCAGGTGCATCAGGTATTCTGCCTGGAGTGCTTGTGGCCGCACAGGAAGAGTTTGGCTTTGATGATGATACAGCAGTTAAAGCTCTTCTGACTGCATCCGCTATTGGTACGGTTATCGCTATCCGCGCTACTATTTCGGGTGCACAGGGTGGATGTCAGGCAGAATGCGGTGCAGGTGCAGCTATGGCTGCAGCCGCAGTTATCTATGTTACAGGCGGTACATTTGAAGAATGTGCCAATGCGGCTACACTTGCTTTGAAGAACTGTCTTGGCCTTGTGTGCGACCCGGTTGCCGGTCTTGTTGAAGTGCCGTGTGTTAAAAGAAACGGTATGTTTGCATCTATTGCAATTACAGCGGCAGATATGACGAGGTCGGGAATTAAAAGCTTTATTCCACCAGATGAAGTCATCGATGCAATGTATCAGATCGGTATTACAATACCGCCTTCATTGCGTGAAACAGCAAAAGGAGGACTTGCGGTTACACCAACAGGTAAAGCTGCATCAAAAAGAATGCATAGTCTGTAAAATTATAAGCGTATGGGAAATCTCATACGCTTTTTCTTTTTCTCAATGTATTATTGAAAGTAAAAAGGTCAATAATTATATCAGTAATTTATTGGGAGAATACAATGCAAGGAAAAGTTGAAATTTGTGGTGTAAATACATCAAAATTGGCTGTATTGAAAAACGATGAAACTATGAAATTGCTGATAAAGGCAAAATCAGGTGACAAAAAGGCAAGAGATGAGCTTGTTGCAGGCAATCTGAAGCTTGTACTGGCCGTTTTGCAGAAATTTACAGGCAGAGGTGAGTCGTCCGATGATTTGTTTCAGATTGGTTGTATAGGGCTTATAAAAGCAATAGATAATTTCGACCCTATTCATGGAGTAAGGTTCTCTACCTATGCTGTACCGATGATAATTGGCGAATTGAGGAGGTATCTGAGAGACAACAGCTCGGTAAGAGTCAGCCGTTCGATGCGGGATAATGCATATAAGGCATTGACGGCAAAAGAGGAGTTTATTGCAAAAAATCAACGTGAGCCTACACCTGATGAAATTGCAAAAATGCTTGGAATAAAAAGAGAAGACGTCGTGTTTGCACTTGATGCCATTGCTGATCCTGTTTCACTATATGATCCGATTTATCAGGATGGTGGTGACACTATATGCGTTATGGATCAGATTCGCGACAATACAAGTACAGACGATAACTGGATTGAGCAGATTTCGATAAAGCAGGCGGTAACTGACCTTGATGACAGAGAAAAACGAATTCTTGCTTTACGATTTTACGATGGTAAAACTCAGACAGAGGTCGCAAAAGAGATAGGAATTTCACAGGCTCAGGTGTCAAGGCTTGAAAAAGGAGTTCTTGATAAAGTAAAAAAGCGATTGAGCTGATTGCCTTAATGCTGTAATAATGATATAATATCATTATGAAATGAGGGTGATGTTTTGAAGAAATTATATCTTATTGGCGGCACAATGGGTGTTGGCAAAACAACAGTTTGCCAGGAAATGAAACGTAAACTTGATAATGCAGTCTTTCTGGATGGAGATTGGTGTTGGGATGCCGATCCATTTATAGTTACAGATGAAACCAAATTGATGGTTATGGACAATATCTGCTATCTGCTTAATAATTTTATAAAATGCAGTTCCTACGAAAATATAATTTTCTGTTGGGTTATGCATGAGCAGAAGATAATTGATGATATATTATTCCGCTTAAATACAAATGGATGTGACGTGAAAATTGTTTCGCTTATTTGTAATGCTGAAGAACTTATAAAACGACTTCAGAATGATATTGATAGTGGTATAAGGAAACCTGATATAATTGAAAGAAGTATCGCAAGGATACCACTGTATGATAATCTAAAAACCATTAAAATTGATACAAACAACAAATCTGTAAATGAAATTGTCGATGAAATAATCGGAATGTAAAAAGAAAAGCTCCTATGATAACATAGGAGCTTTTTCTATAAAATGAATTACTTCTTGAGATACTTGTTGCGGAGATATTCGAGGAAATACTTTTCTGTGAGTTCTTCGCCTGTTGCGTTGACGATGAGTTCCTTTGGTGTGTAAGCAGAGTTACCATACTGGTGGATATGTTCATAGAGGAAGTCATTTACTGGAGCGAAGTTGCCCTTTTCCATCTGAGCGTAGAGATCAGGTGTCTTTTCGAGCATCTTGTGGAGAAGCTGACCGCCGTAAACATTACCGAGTGTGTAACTCTGGAAGTAACCAACATGACCGGAAGCCCAGTGAATATCCTGAAGAACGCCTTCCTTGACATTCTTTGGTCTCATGCCGAAGCATTCTTCATACTTTGCATCCCAAAGTTCCATAAAGTCATCAGTCTTGATGTTGCCGTTGAAGAATTCCTTTTCAATTTCAAAACGAATGATTGGGTGGAGGCTGTATGTAAGTTCGTCAGCACCGATACGTACAAGACTTGGAGTTACCTTGTTAACTGCCTTATAGAAGTCTTCAACACTTACATCCTTGATTTCAGGGAAGTGCTTGAGAATTGTTGGATATGCGTACTTGATGAATTCATAGGAACGACCAACCATGTTTTCATAGAAGCGAGCCTGACCTTCATGCATAGCGCCGCCTACGCCGCCCCAAACGCCGCATTCAATAGCTCTTGGGTGAGAACCGTAGTTGTAACGACCGTGGCCGCCTTCGTGGAGCATTGTGAACATGCCGCCCCATGGGTCGCCGCGATAGGAGATAGCAATACGGCTGTCGCGTGGACCTACACCTGTGCACATACCGTGAACAGTTTCAGAGTCCTTACCGCAGTCATAGTTAAAGCCTGTGAGTGTATTTACATCATAAGCCATATCTCTGATGCGCTTTGTTTCGACCTTCATTCTGACCTTGCTGTCATCAATAGCAGCGTGTTCATCCTTGATCTGGTCAAGAATGTCCTTGATACCAACCTTGAGAGCAGCGAAGATTCTGCCAACTTCTGCTGTATCGATACCTTTATCAACAGAGTCGCAGAGCACATCGAATGGATTTGCGTGAGGATTGATAGCATTTGCAACTCTCATCTTGAGGTCGAAAAGACCCTTGAGTGTTGGCTTGTAAGCTTCAAAGCTGTTGATCTTGATGCAATCCTGCCATACACGCTGAGCTTCAGCAGTAAACTTTCTCATTTCAACCTGGAGTTCGTCGGGAATCTGAACTGCCTTTGTATATCTTTCGATAAGGTTCTTTACAGCAGCCTTTTCGTAGATATCTGCGAATGCGGAATCATCGAGTTCCTTGAGTTCGCCAACGAGCATTTCTGTTTCCTTGCTCTTGAGGATGTTGAGAGCGTGCTTTGTGAAATAGCCGCTTACTTCGGAGCGATATGGCTGACCTTCCTTGGAAAGACCTTCCCAGATATCCCAGCTCATAAGACCCTGGATACTGTCGTAATAACGCTGTTCTTTAACGATTTCGATAGCGCGTTTTACCTTTGGATTTGACATTGCTAATACCTCCGTCTATATTTTTTATAAAATAATTTTTAAATTAAAGCATGTGCTTTGCAAAGAACTTGAATACCTTCTTCTGATAATACTTATCAATAGAAAGGAGATGATGCTTATTAGGCATGATGAGGAAGTCAAAGTCCTTATCTGCCTTGATGAGGGCATCAACAAGACGCATTGTAGCAGCTGGATGTACGTTATCGTCAAGTTCACCGTGGATGAGAAGGAGAGGACCCTGAAGCTTGTCTGCATCAAATTCGGAGTTCTGAGCCTTCCATACTTCTGCATCATATTCGTTCATAAAGCGTTCGCTCCAGCCGGAAATGTAGAGTTCCTGCATGTGATTACCGCCGGATGCCATAGCGCACTTGTAAACCTCAGGATATGTTACCATACACTTGTAAGCTGCGAAACCGCCGCCGGAGTGACCCCATACAGCGATCTTGTCGCCATCCATAAATGGATACTTGGCGCAGAGATTCTTGAATACTGCAACATGGTCTTCCATACCGCAGCAGGAGCCGACATTCTTATGACAAGCATCGTGGAATGCCTTGCTTCTCCATGGTGTGCCGTGACCGTCTACGATAACTACAATAAAGCCAAGCTCTGCAAGGCTGTTGAGGTAGCCCTTATTGATGAAGTCATAGTAGTTTGTAGGAGTATTTGCTCTCTGATTACCGCCGTAATAGTAGTCCATGATTGGATATTTCTTTTTAGGATCGAAATCAGAAGGGAATACCATAATACCATAGATATCTGTTTCGCCGTCAGCGCCCTTTTCCTTATAGGACATTGCATAGGAAATACCCATTGCATCAAGAGGTCTGATATCAGCTTCAAATACTGTGGAAATATACTTGCCTTCAATATTTCTGATAACTACCATTGGTGGTTCGTCAGGGTTGGAATAGTTATCAACAAGATACTTTCCGTCAGGAGAGAGATTTACATAGTGTTCGTGTTCGTCAGGTGTGAGAATCTTAAGGTCACCTGTTTCCATATCACAGGCATAAGCCTTCATCTTATATGGAGAGCTGTATTCTTCGTAGCCTGCTGCTGTAAGGTAGATGATGTTCTTTTCATCGTCAATGCGGAGAATCTGGCGAACATTGTAATTACCGCTTGTGATCTGCTTTCTGACCTGCTTGCCGTTTACATCGTAA
>SVKW01000160.1 GCA_015068285.1 Oscillospiraceae bacterium
TATATGGCGGAGGACGAAAGCGAGCTTGTGATAAGAGTGCTTTCCTTCGGTCCTGCGCTGAAAGCGGTCTCGCCCCTTGATTTTGTGGAAAAAATAAAGGAAAGACTTGAAAAGCAGCGGAAACTGATGTGAGAAATGCACAAGCCCGTAGGGGACGGTGCTCGTCAACGTCCCGCAAACGCGCAATCTTTGTAGGGTGCGGCGCCCTCGACGCACCGCCTTATCCAATCCGTGATAAATCACATTTGATAGGTTTTTTACCTCTCCGTCTTGCTGTCGCAAGCCACCTCTCCTGAAACAGGAGAGGCTAAAAATTTCCTGTCATTCTGAAGCAACGCGAGGAATCTTTCCGCCACTTACGTACAATCCCTGTAGGGGACGGTGCTCGTCAACGTCCCGGCGATAATGTAGGGGCGGGGTTTTCCCGCCTGCGGTATGTCGCAAGCGCCATCCCCTACAAATGTCATTCTGAAGTAACGCGAGGAATCTTTCCATCCGCTTGCACAATCCCGTAGGGGACGGTGCTCGTCAACGTCCCGGCGATAACGTAGGGGCGGTGCCTCTGTGCCCGCCCGCTGTATGTCGCAAGCGCCATCCCCTACAAATGTCATTCTGAACGCAGTGAAGAATCTTTCCGCCACATTTGCACGAGTACGCTTCCCAAAAACATAAAAAGGAGAAACACCATGCCATTACTCCCTAAAGCAGAATTCAACAGAATACTTGAAGAATACTATCTTGAGCATTACGGCAAAGATGAAAATGATATATGGATGGAAAAGCCTGCCGTCAATGTGGTGACGTTCCGCCGCGGAGACAGGTTTATATCCCTCAAAAGCCATATAATCACAGGCGAAGTCGAGGAAATCATCGAAGAAATCAAAAAATAGCCCCACTTCGCAACTTTTTTTCCAGGAAAAAAGCAAATCCCTATGGTATCATATAATCACAGAAGCACATACAGCAAATATTTATGGGTAAATGAGATGATGATTAAGAAAGTGCTTCGTAAAGACGCATACAGCAATCTTTTTAAGCAAATCAGGTTGTAAACCCTTGCCAATAAATGCGTCTTGACAATTCAATAAGGGCTCGGGCATCTGTAAAATACTTATGATGAGCTTACAGCCATGAATAATGCGGATAAATCCGTACAGGAAATGCGGATGCCCATACAGTCTAAAGGAGTGATACCATGCTTAAATATTTAAAAGATGAACTTAATATTGCCTTCACAGAGAATGGCGCCCTTACATATAAGACTTCCTGTTCCGATGTCCTTGACCTTTTTGCCACAATAGGCGCATTGCGAAACGCCTCCGAGCAGGAGATAACAGCAAGATTTTCCCGCGCATTCCGTGAAAATCCCGACCTTGCGGTGAAAACCCTTTTCTATGCCCGCGATGTCCGCGGCGGTCTGGGCGAGCGCAGAGTTTTCCGCGTCATTATCCGCTGGCTGTGCGAAAACAGCTGGCGTACAGTTGTGAAAAACATAGAGCTTATCCCACATTTCGGAAGATACGATGACCTGCTTGTGCTCATCGGCACACCGTGTGAAATCGCCGCCTTTGACCTTATTGCCCGTCAGCTTAAGGAGGATACAGCCGCTATGGCAGAGAGCAAGCCTGTTTCCCTTATGGCGAAATGGCTGCCGTCGGTCAATGCCTCGGACCGCAATACCGTAAAGCTTGCAAAGCGTATCGCATATGCCCTCAATATGACAGAAAGCAAGTACCGCAAAACTCTTTCTGCCCTCCGCAGACATATCCGTATCATCGAAAATAACCTGCGCGAAAGGGATTATACATTTGAATATGAGGACCAGCCGTCAAAGGCTATGTTCAGATACCGTGCCGCCTTTATGAGAAACGACAGAGAGCGTTATGGCGAGTATATGAATAAGGTCATGGACGGCAGAGCCTCTCTCAATACCTCCACACTTTATCCATACGAAATAGCCGAAAAAGCCCTCGCAGGCATGGACTTCGGCATATCCGACGAGGAAAAGCTTGTGCTCAACGCCACATGGCAGGCTCTGCCCGATTATACAAAGGGGGAAAACGCCCTTGCGGTTGTGGACACATCGGGCTCGATGTATGGCTATGGCAAGCCTGTGCCCGCCTCGGTCGCCCTTTCGCTTGGCGTTTATTTTGCCGAGAGAAACAAGGGGGCATTTGCAGGTCATTTTATCTCCTTTTCGGAAAATCCTCAGCTCATTGAGCTTAAGGGCGAAAGCTTTGTTGAAAAGATTTCCTATGCCGCCTCCCTGAGTGAGATTGCAAATACAAACCTTGCAGCGGTGTTCGATCTTGTACTCAATACCGCTTTACGGCATAATCTGCCCCAGTCAGAAATGCCGTCGAAGCTCTATGTCATTTCCGATATGGAGTTTGATGCCTGCGTGGAAAACGGCGGTGTCAGGAACTTTGAAAGGGCGAAGCGCCGTTACAGAGATGCAGGCTATAAGCTGCCCCAGGTGGTATTCTGGAATGTCCAGAGCAGAAACCGTCAGCAGCCTGTGAGAAAGAACGAGCAGGGTGCTGTGCTTGTCAGCGGCTGCTCACCGAGAATATTTGATATGGTGATGGAAGATAGCGAAATCACACCGGAGAAATATATGATGCAGGTGCTGATGAGCAACCGCTACACCGCCGTTGCAGCATGAGAATCTTTCCGCCCCTACGCACAAGCCTCGTAGGGGAGCTGCTTGCCACTCCCGTAAATAACGTAGGGGCGGATGCCCACATCCGCCCGCGGGGCGCTGAGGGCAGCGCCCCCTACATCCCCGCCAGCACAATCCTTGTAGGGTGCGGCGCCCTCGACGCACCGCATAAGAAAGTAATAAGTAATAGTGAAAAGTGAAGAAGTGAGGTGTCATGGGCGGATTGAATAGATGACAACCCCTCCGCTTCACATTCGTTCAGCACCTCCCCTTGCACAGGGGAGGCAATTTGCATTGGTTGTAGGGGAGCTGCTTGCCGCTCCCGAAGATAATGTAGGGGCGGTGCCTCTGTGCCCGCCCGCGGTATGTCGCAAGCGCCATCCCCTACAAATATTCTGTCATTCTGAACACAGTGAAGAATCTTTCCACCACTTTTGCACAATCTGCTTGCTGCATAAAATACAGAAAGGAGAACACAATGAGCGTATGCACATTTTTCGCTTCCGACAGTCCTCTTGAGCCATATTCACCCCCATGCGACTATCCGCTTCACATAAATATTGACACGGGCACCATCGACGACGGCGGCGCAGACGACAACTTCTTTCTCCATCCTTTCAACTGCGCAGGCTATTCCGACAAAAAATATGCCGTCAGCCTTGAATGGCATTATACCGAAGGCAGGGCGAAAAAGCTGGGCGAATATATAAAAAATCACCTTGAAAATGCCGAATGTCTGGAAATTCGCCATATCTGGCTGAATGATTACTGTGAATTTGACGAACGACCCGTTATGCGGTATTATATAATTACGGCTCAGGAGCTTGAAACGAGCGACATAAAGCATTTCGACGAGGCAGAAATCTGGAATAACAAGGACAAAAACCGTCCGAGCTTTTATTGCCTTACGATAACAAAAGGAGAATCACGATGATATACTGCATTTCCGATATCCACGGCGAGCTTGACCGCTATAAGGCGATGCTTGAAAAGATAAACTTTTCTGACGAGGACACACTTTATGTCATCGGAGATGTCATCGACCGCAAGCCTCACGGCGTGGATATTTTACTCGATATAATGTCCCGTCCCAATGTTAAAATGATAATGGGCAACCACGAAAATCTCGCTCTTGCCGATTTGTTTTA
>SVKW01000021.1 GCA_015068285.1 Oscillospiraceae bacterium
TCTTGAAGAAAAGGGCCTTGAAGGCATGATTTTCTTCAACACTTCCTCTATCTTCTATCTCACAGGCTCCTCTCTCATCCAGACAGAACGCCCAATGGTTTATATCTACCGTGCAGCGGGCGAAAGTGCTCTCCTCGTTCCACGCCTTGAGCTTGAACATGCATCTGCTCATGTAAAGAACTGCAAGATTTACTGCTATCCTGAATATCCGGGCGAAAGACATCCTATGGAATTCCTCAAGGATATCGTAAAGGAGCTCGGTCTTGAAAATGCAACTCTTGGCGCAGACGGCAACGGTGCCCCTGCTGTTCAGGGTTACAAGGGTCCTGCCCTCACAGAAATCTTCCCTGATATGAAGCTGACATTCATGCCTCGCATGATTACAGAAATGAAGATTTACAAGTCCCCTTATGAAATTATGCTCATGAAGGAATCTGCACGCTGGGGCAACCTTGCACACATGCTTCTTCAGGAATACACAAAGCCGGGGGCAAACGAAGCTGATGTTCAGGCTCGCGCTTCTGCCGAAGCTACACGCATTATGCTCAAGACACTCGGCCCATGCTACAAGCCAACAGGCTATGACTCCAGAGGTGCTTCCGCAGGCTACCGCGGACAGATTGGCCCTAACTCCTATTTCCCGCACGCTACAATGGCTGCTCTCACATTCAAGCCTGGTGACACTCTCGTAACAGGCGCAGGCGCATCTATTCAGGGCTATAACTCCGAGCTTGAAAGAGTTATGTTCGTAGGCGAACCAAATAAGGAACAGGAAAAGTTCTATAATTACGCTATCACAGCTCAGAAGGCAGCTTATGCTGAAATCAAGCCTGGCAAGAAGTGCAGTGATGTTGACAAGGCTATGATGAACTTCTTCAAGGACAACGGCCTTATGAAGTACTGGCGTCACCATACAGGCCACTCCATCGGCACAGGCGGCCACGAAGCTCCATTCTTCGATGTTGCTGACGATACACTCATCGTGCCTGGTATGTGCTTCACAGTTGAGCCTGGTCTCTATGTTGAAGGTCTCGGCGGCTTCCGCCTCTCCGATACTCTCGTAGTAACAGAAACAGGCTTCGAGCTCATCACATATTACCCAACAGAAATCGAAAAGATGATCTGCTGGTAATATCGCTTCGCTCTCCCCATTGAGCAGGCTCAATGGGGTCCCCGTATTTGACTTACCTCTATTTGAGATGTCATACTTTCTGCGAAATGAATTCGCAGAAAGCGGCAAGAACGGTGCTTCATATTAAAATTAAAAGACCTCCCTCGCGGAGGTCTTTTTTTATGGAGTTTGTAGGGGCGGGAGGGCACGGAGACCCTCCCCTACGGATTATTTTGTAGGGACCGGCGTCCCCGACGGTCCGTTTATTAAATCGCGCCGCAGGCACCGATTACATACATAAATGATGCCATACGTCATGCGATTACATACACCTGCGGTGATTACATACTGCTGCGCAGATATATGGTGTCTCCGACGGATTGAATAAGTGACAATCCCTCCGCCTCGTTACACTCTGCACCTCCCTTTACACAAGGGAGGCTTATAAACTTTTCTTGCCTCCCTCTGACGAGGGAGGTGGCACACGAATGTGTGACGGAGGGAGAGAAAACCTATAAAATGTGATTTATCACACCTTAACATTTTCCGCAGGAAAATATATCGCGCCGCAGGCATATCGCTCGGCTGTGCCGAATATCGCATTTGCACAACAAATATATCGCTGCGCTGTGTGCAATATATTGCTTTTTCCCTTATAATATGATATCATTATATAATAACAATGGGCAAATATACCCATTGGTAGCCACTGAATGAACTCAGATTCAATCAGCGGCTACTGCAACTATCACTTAAAACAGGAGATAGCCATGAAAATTATTCACATTGCCGGCGGCGGCGACAAGGGCGGCGCGAAAACCCATATTTTCGCTCTGACCAAGCATCTTTCAAAGAACAACGACCTTACTCTCGTTTCGATGCGTAAGGGCGAATTTCCTGAAGATGCCGCTAAAGAAGGCATTAAAACCAAGATTTTTGACGGAAAGGTAACCCTTTTCGATATGTTCGCTCTGGCGAACTATATACGCAAGGAAAAGCCGGACATTGTCCATTGCCACGGCGCAAAGGCAAACCTTGCAGGTGTTATGGCAAAGTTTATAAGCCCGAAAACACCGTTTACCACCACAGTCCACAGTGACTACCGCCTCGACTATATGCACTCACGCATCAAGAAGAACACATTCGGCGTTATCAATTCGGTCGCTCTCCGTTTCTTCGATTTCTATACATCGGTTTCCGACAATTTCAAGAAGATGCTCATTGAGCGCGGTTTTAAGGCTGACAAGATTATGCCTATCTATAACGGCCTTGATTTTAACGAGAAAACCCCTGAATTTGATAAAAAAGCCTATCTCAATGAGATGGGGCTCGACTATACAGGCGATGAAGTCGTCCTCGGCATTGCGGCGCGACTCACTCCTGTCAAGGATATTCCCACACTTCTCAAAGCCTTCGCCATTGCTTACAAGCAGAATGAAAAGCTCCGCCTTATCATCGGCGGCGACGGCGACAGCACAGATATGCTGAAAAATATGGCGCGGGAATTGGGCATTGACAAGGCTGTCTGCTTCTGCGGATGGGTAAACGATATCGGCAAGTTTTTCTCCGCCTGCGATATCGATGTCCTCTGCTCGATTTCCGAATCATTCCCTTATTCCATTCTCGAAGGTATCCGTGCAGGCTGTGCCGTGATTTCTTCCGATGTGGGCGGCGTTACAAATATGATTGAAAGCGGCGAAAACGGCTATATTTTCCAGCCTAAGGACTATGAAACTTTCGCCCGCGAAATCGTCGACCTCTCCCTCGATAAGGAAAAGCGTGAAAGCTTTGCAAAGAAGCTTTACGAAAGAGCAAGCAGGCTCTATTCCATCGAAAATATGGCGGCTCGTCAGGAGGAGATTTACAACAACATCCGCCGTATGAAAACCGAAAAGGGACGTAAGGGTGTGCTTATCTGCGGCGCTTACGGACGAGGCAATTCGGGCGACGAAGCTATTCTCGAAGCAATCATTTCCACAATGCGTGAAATCGACGACCTTATGCCGATAAGCGTTATGACACGCAAGCCGAGAGAGACAGAAACTCTCCATTTTGTCCGCGGTGTCTATACCTTCAATATTTTCAAGTCCATTCCGATGATGCTCCGCACAAAGCTCTTTATTTCGGGCGGCGGCAGCCTTATCCAGAATGTCACAAGCACACGCTCGCTGATGTTCTATCTTTTCTCAATATGGGCGGCGAAAATCTGCGGCTGTAAGGTCCTTATGTACGGCTGCGGTATCGGCGAAGTAAACGGAAAAATGCCGCGAAAAATCACAAAGGCAATCATTGATAAATACACAGATATTATCTCTGTCCGCGACACACGCTCCCTTGAGGAAATCAACGAAATGGGCATCACAAAGCCGGTTTCCATGGTTTCTGCCGACCCTGCATTTTCCCTTATGCCGAGCGAAGAAAACAAGGTGGCGGCATATTTCAACCGGGAAGGCATTTCTCCGGATAAGAAATATATCTGCTTCTCGGTGCGTAATTGGAAGGACTTTGATAAGTTTGATATTTACGCAGAGGGCGCAAAATATGCCTACGAAAAGTACGGTTTAGAGACGGTATTCATGCCTATCGAGGTGCCGAAGGACATTGCTCCATCTGAAAAGGTGGCATCTTATATGACAACTCCGTACAAAATCCTCACAAATCCTGAGGATATTCCGCTCATCATCGGCGTTTTGAAGAAAATGCAGATGGTGTGCGCCGTCCGCCTCCACGCTCTCGTCTTTGCGGCTCACGCAGGCACTCCGTTTGCGGCGACTTCTTATGATGTCAAGGTAAAGAGCTTCATGCAGGACGCAGGGGCAGGCGATATGTGCACAACTCTCAATGAGCTTGATGCCGAATGGCTGAAAAACACCATCGACCGTCTTATGGAGGACAATATCCGCCAGCGTTACGGCGAAATTTCCGCTGATTTCAAGGCAAGAGAATGTCTTAATAAAGAAAATGCGGCAAAACTTCTGGGAAAGCAGGTTTAAGTGAATGAGAAATCCATTTAAAATACCAAAGCACACAGACCCCGAGCTGAAAGAGCTTGAAAACTCCCTCTATCCGTCAATTTTAGTCGAGCAGACATCTTCTGCCCTGCTGGGTATCGTAAATACCGTTGTAATGGGTATGGTTTCCACAGCCGCCCTTGCAGGCGTGGGACAGATAAATGCCCTCAACACAGTTATTTTCCAGTTTTTCAACTCACTCAGCCAGGGCGGTACAGTTATGGTCGCCCAGAGTGTGGGCGCAAAAGACCCTGTAAAGCTGAAAAAGAGCTTTGAGCAGGCTCTTATGTCGATAGCATTTTTAAGCCTTGCCGTGCTCATTGTGCTGGCTGTCTTTAAAGATGCCATCCTTGTCGCCCTTTTCGGCGCAGTTGAAGCCGATGTTATGAAATCCAGTAACGATTATTTCATGGTTTCCATGTTTGCAGCGCCGCTATGGGCTGTCTATTATCAGATAGCCGGCGCAATGCGCTCGACAGGCGACACAAAAACCCCGATGAAGGCGACTATCGTTATGAATGTCACCAACATCGTCTGCTCCCTTTTCTTCTCGATAGTTATGGAGCTTGGCTCCATGGGTGCAGGTATTGCTCTCGTAACCTCGGTTTTCGCAGGAAATGTGGTATGCTTTATAAAGCTCCTCAGAAAGGATTACCACCTTTCTCTCCCTGATTTCCATACATACAAGCCGGATTTTGCCCACATGAAGCTTATCTATTCTGTCGGTGTTCCTATCAGTATTGAAAGCCTTATGTTCCAGGGCGGCAAGCTGCTTGTGCAGGTATTCGTCTCCGGCATGGGCACAATTATGATTTCCGGCTATCAGGTTGCAAACTCCATCTACTCGCTGACACAGCTCGTTCTCATCTCCTACAATACTCTCATCGTCACAGTTGTCGGCAGACGCGCAGGCGCAGGCGGCAAGCAGAGAGTGCGTGAAACCCTCGGTTTCTTTATGAGAAAGACAACGGCTATCTCATTCTATATGATATTCATTGCGTCGGCAACGGCATATCCTCTGGCGTTTATCTTTACACGCGATACAGAAGTTATCAAGATAGCTGTCGGTCTTATGCTTATCTATTCGGCGTTTATGCCTTTCTGGCCTGTGGCTTTCAATATGCCTCAGGGCTTCAAGGGGGCAAGAGATACAAAGTTCTCTCTCGTTGTCGGCACTATCTCCATGTGGCTGACACGAGTGCTCGGCTCATGGTTCTTCGGTATTTACCTTGGAATGCAGGCATACGGCATCTTCCTCTCCATGTGTCTTGACTGGGTAATCAGAGGCGTATGCTTCTACTGGTGGTATAAGTCGGGCCACTGGCTGAGATTTGTAAAAGATTAGAGAATGAATTGTCGTTCCGACATAAATTGAAATCAAAGATTTCATGAATTGATACTGCGTATCATGAATTGTTTGTTTCACAAACATTAAGGAGTGACTTCGTCACATTTATTAAGATATTCTCTCCCCCCGTCACTATGTGACACCCCCCTCATCAGAGGGAGGCAAGAAATCAGCACAGTCTGCAACTCGGCTCCATCAGACGAGGGAGCTGGCAGCCGTAAGGCTGACTGAGGGAGTGAACTTATCCAATAGCGCCGCAGGCACCTTAATGCACTGAAAGCGCAATTTATGTGCGAAGCCAATTCATGCGTTTACGCAATTCATCTGAAATAAGTAATAATTAGTGTACGCACTATAAAAATAAGGAGGTCACTATGAAAGAAACATTAAGAGGCTACTACGACAGCGCTGAAAGCTACTTCAAGAAAGACTTCACACCGCTTGAAAAGCTCATTATCGGACTTGTCATCTTTGTTGTCGGTCTCACCCTCGGTGTTGTAATCGGCGTTCTCTCTATGAAGAGCAAGAAGCAGGACGAGGAAGAACTCTATCTTGACGATGAATTCGACGACGAATTTGAAGAAGACGAAGAGGAATTCGAGCCTGAAAACAAGCAGATCCCTGAAAAGGCAACAGAAACAACAATCCCTGAAGAAGAACTCTTCTCCGATATCGACATTCCGCTCGATGGCGAGAAGAAGGCATTCTGGCGTTTCAAAAAATAGAACTAATGGACGGTTAAGAACCGTCCATTTCTATGCTCATGGAGCATAGAACCGGCGGCGAGTGCCGCCGCACCTATTTAAATTTATGAGGTCCCCGGACGACCGGTAGGGAATGGCGCTCTCGACATTCCGCATAAACCAAAGCTTTGATTAAGCTGAAAGCTTCCACGCCGAGCGCAAGGCTCTGGATAGATAATGCGGACCGCCGAGGACGTCGGTCCCTACAGATAAAACTAATCCTGATGTCGGATTATGACTCCCAACCAAAACTAAGCGTAAGAGCAAAAAACAACACAAAACAAAGAGGAAATTATGAGAAATATACTTAAAGTACCAAAACAGACCGATATCGAGCTGAAAACCCTTGAAGATCAGCTCTTTCCGTCTATTCTTATCGAACAGCTCAGCTCGGTACTGCTGGGCATCGTCAACACTATCGTCATGGGCATGGTATCTACAGCTGCGCTTGCAGGCGTTGGACAGATAACATCGCTGACCAACGTCATCTTCCTGTTCTTCAACGGTCTCGGACAGGGCGGCGCCGTTATGGTTGCCCAGAGTGTAGGCGCAAAAGACGAAAAAATGATGAAAAAGAGCTTTGAACAGGCGCTTATCGCAGGTACATTTGTCAGCCTTCTTGTGCTTGCCGTGCTTTTCTTCTTCAAGGATATAATTCTCAGCCTGCTTTTCGGCGCGGTTGAAGCCGATGTTATGAAGGCGAGTGACGATTATTTCAAAATCTGTATGTTCGCAACACCGCTGTGGGCGCTCTATTACCATATTGCAGGCGCAATGCGCTCGTCGGGTGATACAAAAACTCCGATGAGAGCCACAGTTGTCATGAATGTGATCAATATTGCCGCTTCTCTCCTTTTGTGTATCGTGATGGGACTTGATGCGCTTGGCGCAGGTATCGCCCTTGTGCTCTCTGTACTTGCAGGCTGTATCGTCTGCTTTATCAAGCTTATGGGCGAAAAATATCACCTTGATATGCCCGATTTCAGAAATTACAAGCCTGATATGGCTATGATAAAAAAGGTATGGGGCATCGGTATTCCGATCAGCCTTGAAAGCCTTATGTTCCAGGGCGGACGCCTTCTGCTTCAGGTTTTCGTTTCGGGCATGGGTACAAATATGATTTCGGCTTATCAGGTTGCAAACTCGATATGTAATATTTTCCAGCTCCCTATGATTTCTGCCCAGAATCTTATCGTAACGATAATTGGCAGATGTACGGGCGCAGGCGGCCGTCAGCGTGTCCGCAATACTCTCGATTATTTCAACCAAAAGACCTTCACATGGTCGCTCTATGTAGGTGTGATATGCTTCACTCTCTCCTACCCTGTCGGCTTCGTTTTCACACGCGAGGTTGAAGTTGTCAGGACAGCGTGGGGACTTATGTGTATCTATGGCGCATTTATGCCATTCTTTTCTGCATCCTTCGATACTCCGCAGGGCTTCAAGGGGGCAGGCGAAACACGCTTCAGCTTGGTTGTCGGCACAGCTTCAATGTGGATAGTGCGAGTGCTTGGCTCCTGGTTCCTCGGTGTATTCTGCGGAATGCAGGCGTACGGACTCTATCTTGCAATGTGCCTTGACTGGGTGGTGCGAGGGCTTCTCTATTACTGGTGGTTCAAGACAGACAACTGGATGGTCTATGTAAGAGATTAAAGCTCTCGACATACCCTCTGAGTTATGGTATAATGGATTAAATAACAGTCATTTTACTCCTGTCCTTGCGGACAGAAACACAAACCGAAAGGAGATTTCCTATGTTCAGAGAACTTATCAGACAGAATAAGAAGATTACTGACGCCGAATGTATCGAGGTTTTAAAGAGCGAAACCCGGGGTGTGCTATCGGTTATGGGCGATGACGATTACCCTTACGGTATGCCGATGAATCATTGGTACAATGAGGATGACGGCTATATCTACTTCCATTCGGGCAATGTGGGCTACCGCCTTGAAATGCTGAAAAAGCACGATAAGGTGTCCTACTGCGTATTCGACAAGGGATATCTTGTGGAGGGCGATTGGGCATATCGTGTAAAAAGCGTGATTATTTTCGGCAGAGTGGAGTTTATCGAGGATAAGGATGAAATCATCGACATCATCACAAAGCTGAGCTATAAGTTTACAGACGATAAGGATTTCATCGATAAGCATATCGAGAATAATCTCCACAGAACTGTGCTTTACCGCGTGAAAATCGAGCACATGACAGGCAAGCTTGTGACAGAGTCTTGATTTTACAGTGAAATTGTGATAGAATAACATTGTTCATCGGAGGGTGAATTACTCAAAGGAAGTAATGAGCCGGATAAGATGGCAGGCTGAAACGCTTGCTTCTTATCCGGCTTTTTTGATGTTATTATAAAGCCTTCCCCTTGAGGGGAAGGGGGACCACCTTTGGTGGTGGATGAGGTGGTACAAGGCTTATTTTACAGAGTAATTTATTGTTCAAATCATAAGCTTACCCGCCGAGCGCAAGGCTCGGTTCGCCTGTGGCGTCGATTTTTGGCCGCAAAAACTGCAAACGAAAACGGGGTCCCTGGGCGGTTCCGTCTGGGGTAATAATGCCCCTGGACCCCCTTGTGTGTTCCTTCCTCACAAATGGACACATTGTAAAGGTTACATTTCTGTTTATCATTTTGAGTGAAACAAAAGATCTCCTCATTAGCTACTATATTCAAATTTATTCTGTAATCCACGAAAGGAAATCACTATGTCCAACACAAAAACATTCACAGAGGGTAAAATCCTTTCCCCTCTCATTTCATTCGCCTTGCCTGTGCTGTTTGCAATGTTTCTGCAGACCATGTACGGCGCTGTCGATATGCTTGTCGTCGGTCAGTTTTCTGACGCGGCGGCAGTTTCAGCTGTTTCAACAGGCAGCTGGATAATGCATTCGGTCACAATGGGCATCAACGCCCTTTCAATGGGCACAACTGTGCTTCTCGGTATGCGAATCGGAGAAGGCAGGCGCCACGAAGCAGGACGAGTTGTGGGCGGCAGCATTGCATTTTTCGCTTCCATTGCCCTTGCAATGACAGTTATTATGTTTGCTCTTGCGCCGATTTTTGCAAATATGCTTCACGCCCCTGCCGAAGCCTTTGATGAAACTGTATCCTACATAAGAATCTGCGCTCTCGGCGGCATTTTCATCGTGGCTTATAATCTTATCGGCAGTATTTTCCGCGGAATCGGCAATTCAAAACTGCCGCTTTACTCTGTTATCATCGCCTGCGTGCTCAATATCATCGGGGATATTATCCTCGTCGGTCTGTTTGATATGTCGGCAAACGGCGCCGCTCTTGCAACTGTATTTTCCCAGGCAATAAGCGTTGTGATTTCCTTCTTCCTTATTAAGAAAATGGGTCTGCCCTTTGAAATTTCGATGAAAGACATCGGATTCCATAAGAATATCATTAAGGAAGTGACAAGAATCGGTCTGCCTGTGGCATTCCAGGATGTCCTCGTTTCGATTTCATTCCTCGCAATCACAGCCATCGTCAACTCCCTCGGCGTTGTCATTTCGGCAGGTGTGGGCATTGCCGAAAAGCTGTGCGGATTTATAATGCTTGTGCCGAGCGCATTCGGTCAGTCAATGTCGGCATTCGTTGCACAGAATATCGGCGCAAGACGCCCTGAAAGAGCGAAAAAAGCCCTGTTTTATGCCATTTCTGTCTCCTTTATCGTGGGCGTGATGATGTTTTATATGTCATTCTTCCACGGCGACATTCTTTCGGGCATATTCTCAGGCGAGGCGGAGGTTATCCATTATTCGGCTGAATATCTCAAGTCCTACGCCATCGACTGCCTGCTTACCTGCTTCCTTTTCTGCTTCACAGGCTATTTCAACGGTTGCGGCAAGACCAAATTCGTTATGATTCAGGGCATCATCGGCGCATTCGCTGTGCGAATCCCCGTTTCCTATCTGATGAGTAAGATAACGCCGGTTTCGGTGTTCAAGGTCGGTCTTGCAACCCCTTGCTCCACCATCGTGCAGATCATCCTCTGCGGCATCTATTTTATGATGATGAACAAAAAGGAAAAACAAGCTTAAATGATAAAGCCACTCCATTGTGGAGTGGCTTTTGCATTACTTATATGGGGCAGGATTGTCTGTCAACGAAAGAATATAATCGGTACTTGTTTCATATATCTCTGCCAATCTGATAAGCATGGAGACCGGTATCTCTCTTTCGCCTCGCTCATACGTCCCATAGACACGATAGTTGCAGCCAAGCATTTCTGCAAGTTTTTGCTGCGACAGGTCGTGGTCGACTCTTAAATCATGCAATCTTCTGAAAAACACAATATCACCTCTTGACCATACTATCATTTGGTGGTATTATTTGATTAAAATACCATCGTATGATGGTAAAAGGAGGACTTATGAATTACAAAGAAGCTTATCTTTACCTGTTCAACAAATTGACAGACCTTGAAAAAGAACTGCGTGAACTGCAGAAAATAGCCGAAGCTCTTGCTATTTCCGAAGGTGATGAGGCAGAATAAATCAAAGCCACTCCATTCGGGGTGGCTTTTCTGTTGAAATATGATGAACTGTGTGTTATAATAATATTTGAGCCACCAATACGGGTAGCGGTTGGCATTCCTGACTTACATATTTTTATGGAAGGGGGGATTGCATTTGTTTATCACATTAGACAACTTGCTGCAGTACACATTAGTGCTACTGACGCTTGCAAGCCTCATAATAAAAATAAACAAAAAATAACCGCTAACGGCCAGGTAAGCGGTTATTTTTCTGTAAATAACTAAACTGCTATGTGCCAGCCGCTATCGGTGGCTTGTTTTTATGCTTTAATTATACTACCAAAATCGGCGTATGTCAATACGGCGAGCCATTCCGCACGGAGTGGCTTTTTCTTTATTCTTTTTTATTATATATGGTGCAAAAAATGCTGACTTGTGCTATAATAAATTAGGTATGATGTGAAAGGAGATTTTCACTATGTTTGATAACGATATCCGTCAGATTCGCTCCCACAACCGCAAGGCTTTGCGCGACCTCGATGCTCTGCTCCGGAAAGAGGGCATTGAAAAGGACGGAAATCTTGACTATACTGTGGGGCTTTTCGACGAAAACGATAATCTTATGGCGACAGGCTCGGCTTTTATGAACACTCTGCGCTGTCTTGCCGTCGATTCAAAGTATCAGGGCGAGGGTCTGCTCAACAAAATCATCACCCATCTGCTCCAGTATCAGCTTGAAAAGGGCAATTCCCACGTTTTTCTTTACACCAAATGCGACAAGGCGAAGTTTTTTGAATCTTTAGGCTTCCATGAGATAGTGAGAGTTGAAAACCGTGTTGTTTTCATGGAAAACAAGCGCAACGGCTTTGGAAATTACCTTGATAAACTGGCAAAAACCAAGGGCGAAGGCACTCAGGGCGCTATCGTAATGAATGCAAACCCATTCACAAACGGTCATCTTTACCTTGTGGAAACTGCGGCAAAGCAGTGCGACACTCTCCATCTTTTTGCCGTTTCTGAGGACGCAAGTTTAGTGCCTTTCAAGGCTCGAATGAAGCTCATCAAAGAGGGCACCGCCCATCTTGACAATATAATTTACCACGAAACCGGCAGTTATCTCATATCGAGCGCCACCTTCCCGTCATATTTCCTCAAGGATGCCGATATCGTCGCCGAGGCTCACACAAGGCTGGATATGGAGATTTTCGGCAGAATTGCACAGGCTGTCGGCATAACGAAGCGCTTTGCAGGCGAGGAAAAGGCAAGCCGTGTCACGGCGATTTACAACGATGCCATGAGGAATATCCTGCCTGATTTCGGTGTCGAATCTGTCATTATTCCACGTCTTGAGCAGGAAAATGTGGCTGTTTCGGCTTCAAATGTCCGTTTAGCCCTTAAAAATGACGATTTTGAAAGCCTTAAAAAGCTCGTACCGCCTACTACATACGATTTCTTTATGACAGACGAGGGCAAGGCTGTTGTTGAAAAGATTAAAAATACCGATGATGTTGTGCATCATTAGGATGAATGAATTGGCTTCGCCATGAGTTGACTTTGTCATGAAGCGCAGCTTCAATTCATACGCAACTGCGTAATTCATGCGTTTACGCAATTCATTTTGAAAAAATATCTGTAAGCAGGAGAAATATATAAACCTATGACTAAAGCTATTATTTTTGACCTTGACGGCACACTGCTCAATACCCTTGACAGTATTGCCTACTATGCAAACCACACTCTTGTGAAATACGGCTTCGAGCCTATCGAAACCGAGAGATATAAAATCCTCACAGGTCAGGGTGCGCGCAACCTTATGACAGGTATGCTTCGCGACCGCAACTGCGATGATAAGGGGCTTCTTGAGAAAATGCTCTATGACTATAACAAGATTTACGATGAAAATTATCTCTATCTCACACGCCCGTATGACGGTATTGTTGAAATGCTCAAGGCTGTGCGTGAAAAGGGCATCAAAACTGCTGTTATTTCCAACAAGCCTCACAGCACAACTGCTCAGGTTGTGGAAGCTACTCTCGGCGGTCTGCTCGACATCGTTTTCGGCAACCGTGAAGGTGTGCCGCTCAAGCCCGACCCAACAGCTATCCTTGAAATCATTGATATGCTGGGCGTTGAAAAGGACGAAATCCTTTATGTGGGCGACACAGGCACAGATATGACAGCAGGCAAGCGTGCAGGGCTGTATACTGTCGGCTGCACATGGGGCTTCCGCGACAGAGAAGAGCTTATTGCCAATGATGCCTGTGCATTGATTGACAAGCCGTGTGAGCTTTTAGGGCTTATTAAGGAATAAATAATTTGTGCTTTGCACAAGCGATATGCCCATAGGGCGCGATATATAAATGCGATATATCCACAAGTGGATGCGATATATTTGCCGTTGGCAAATGCTGATGTATCTCCGATGGATTAAACGGGGATTGTGCAAACCGCAGGAGATTCTTCGCGTTTCGCACTCAGAATGACAGCTCTTTGTACCACAGGCGCAATTCATTTTATAACAACTCAAGCAAGGAAACTAAAACATGAAAGATAATTCATATATGACCGAGGGCAATATCACCAAAGCTCTCTGGCGTTTTACCCTGCCGATGATTATGGGCGGTATTCTTCAGCAGCTCTACTCGCTGACAGATGCATTCATTCTCGGCAACTTCGTCGGCGACACAGCGGTGGCATCGGTCAGCGCCAGCTCGGCTGTGCTCAACATCTGCTTCTTCGCCATCGTCGGGCTGATGACAGGCTTTTCAATTCAGCTTTCCCATATGTTTGGGGCGAAAGAGTACGATAAAATCAAAAAGCTGGTCACAACAGCCATGACTTTTATGGGAATCGGCGCTGTTATCGCCAGCTTCCTCATCGTAACGATAAAATATTTCATCTTCGACCTTATAAATACCCCTGCGGAAATCATTCCGGGGGCATCGAGCTACCTCAATTTCGCCGCTCCGGGCATTGTTTTTTCAGGTATGTATAATCTCTACGGCGGTATGCTGAGAGCTGTCGGCGACAGTAAAAGACCGCTTATCGCCCTGATTATCTCCTCTGCTATCAATGTTGCCCTTGACCTGCTTTTTGTGGCTGTGTTTAAAATGGGTGTTGGCGGCGCGGCTCTTGCTACTGTTATCGCACAGACAATTTCCGCCGTCTATCTTATTTATCACGCCAATAAAAACGAGTTTTTCCGTATCAGCTTTAAAAAATCCTTCTATGATATGGGCATTTTCAAGGAAACTGTCTCCCTCAGCCTGCCGAAAATGCTGCAGACCTGCCTCAACTCTGTGGGACAGATGATGCTCCAGTCTATCAACAACTATTTCGGCGTTTTCGCTGTGGCGGCGATTTCGACGGCTTACCGTATAGATTCGCTGACAATTACGCCGATTATGTACCTTAATTCGGCGATTTCCATATTCACAGGCCAGAATCTCGGCGCTCAGAAGCCTGAAAGAGCGCGAAAAGGTCTGTTTACAGGCTCGGTTATGGCAGGGGTTTTCTCTCTCGCCGTAACATTTATTTTCGTATTCCTCGGCGGCTGGCTGCTTTCGCTTTTCGGACTGAGCCAGCAGTCTATCGACATCGGCTGGAGATTTTTCAGGCTTTGCGCCATATTTTACCCTTGCTTTGCCGTTTATAATGTGTTCATCGGCTATCTGCAGGGCAAAAAGGACGTGAAATTCGTCTCCTTCCTCAGTATTCTCTGCCTTGCAATCCGCGTGGGCGGCTCGTTTATTCTCCGCGATATCCTCGGCGTTGACGTTGTGGCGATTGCCGAATGTATAAGCTGGGCGGCGGGACTTATCATCGTAATCTGGCGCTACCGCTGGCACAGAAAAAAGGAAAAACAGGTATAAAAAATAAGCCACCCATCGCAGGTCGCTTTTTCTTATTGACACAATTTAGTTTTGGTAGTATAATAAAAATACAAAGAACAAGCCACCGATAGCGGTTGGCTTTTGATTAAGTTATTTTAATAAAAATAACCGCTTCTCGGCCAAAAGTAAGCGGTTATTTTTTGTTTATTTTTATTATGAGGCTTGCAAGTGTCAGCAACACTAATGTGTACTGAAGCAAGTTGTCCAATGTGATAAACAAATGCAACCCCCCTTCCATAAAAGTATGTAAGTGAGAATGCCAACCGCTACCTCTATGGGTGGCTCACGGACTATTATAACACATAGTTCATCATATTTCAACATTAAAGCCACCCATCGCGGGTGGCTTTAATTTTTCTCTTGCATAGTTACTCCAATCATATTATAATATTATTATCAACAGTATATGAAAGGAATGACCTCTATGGTAAAGCTTGAAAAGCTCAATTTTGAGACTAAAAAACAGCAGTATAATTTTATCGCCACAAAGATGACAGCCCTCGTTTCTACAGAAAGCGATTTCATCGCAAATATGGCAAACGGCGCCGCGCTTCTGTGGAATATTCTCAAGGATATCAACTGGTCGGGCTTCTATCTCTGGAATGAGGACAACAAGGAGCTTGTGCTCGCCCCATTCTGCGGTATGCCTGCCTGCACTCGCTTAAAGGACGGCAAGGGCGTATGCAACGCCGCCGTTATCGCCCGTGAAACTGTGGTTGTAAAGAATGTCCACGAATTCCCCGGCCATATCGCCTGCGACAGCGCATCAAATTCGGAAATCGTCGTGCCTATGATCAAGGACGGCAAAATCATCGGTGTGCTCGATATCGACGCTCCGATTTTTGAACGCTTCGACGACGAGGACAAGGCAGGCCTTGAAAAATTCGTAAGTATTTTGCTCAAGTACAGCGAGATTTAGTGTTGCACTTCGTGCGCAAGTAAAGTGCAGGAGATCCTTCGTTACGCTCAGGATGCCATAAAAATCCTTTCAGCCTTCCCCTCGAGGAGAAGGTGGCTTGCGCAGCAAGACGGATGAGGTGCAGCCCATGGGGCGTTTTATTCAATGTGATTTATCACACCTCAGCATTTGCGACAGTAAATATATCGCGCACTGTAGGTGCATATCGCATTTATATATCGCGTGCGTCTGCACATATCGCGTCACCATCGGTGACACTATAGCACAATTCATTCAAAAATCCATACCACGAAAGGAAATATAACCATGAAAGTTTTGCTCATCAACGGCAGTCCACACGAAAAGGGCTGTACTTACACAGGTCTTTGCGAAGTTGAAAAGACACTTAATGCAAACGGCATCGACACAGAAATCATCTGGCTCGGCAACGGTCAGTTCCGCGACTGTATCGCCTGCGGTGCCTGCCGCAAGCTTGGCAAGTGCGTTTTCGACGACGATATCTGCAATGAAATCATCGAAAAGACAAAAACAGCCGACGGTTTTGTTTTCGGCACACCTGTTTACTACGCTCATCCATCGGGCAGAGTGCTCTCTATCATGGACAGAATCTTCTATTCGGCTTCCAAGCATTTTGCTCACAAGCCTGCAGCTTCCATCGTCTGCGCTCGCCGCGGCGGCACAACAGCTTCCTTCGATGTTATGAACAAATACTTCACAATCGCACAGATGCCTGTTGTTTCGTCCACATACTGGAACAACATCCACGGAAACAAGCCTGAAGATGTAATGCAGGACCTTGAAGGCTTGCAGATCATGCGCAACCTCGGCACAAATATGGCATGGCTCATTAAGTGCATCGAGCTCGGTAAAAACAACGGCGTTCCTGTCCCTGAAGCAGAACGCGGCAACACAACAAACTTTATAAGATAGCATAAAAGCCACCTTCAAAGGTGGCTTTTCACTTATTGAAAATTCGCTTGGCAACTTCAGGTTGCACAATCGCAAGTTCAGGTTAGTGGACTTCTTCGCCTCTGTACTCTATAATTGGTTACAGACAGGAGGTAAATCGTATGAGTTTTGCAGATAATCTGAAACAACTGAGAAAAGAAAGGCAATTATCCCAGGAGGAGCTGGCAGAGATGCTCGATGTTTCCCGTCAGGCGATTTCAAAATGGGAGCAGGGGCTCGGCTATCCCGAAGCGGAAAAGCTTCTGCTGCTTTCGGGTAAGCTGAATATCTCGCTCGACAGCTTGATGTCAACAGAAATCGTGCAGACGTCCGGTTCAGCGAGCGGGAATGTGACGGGGACTATCGTCATAACATCGCCCCATGAAAATGTGATAGCGACCTGCTATAAGGTTTCATCTTCCGGAAAAATGTCGGGCGGCAAATCGTCTCCCCAGTACGCCCTCTATGGAGTCAGCAACGGCACTCTGTCTTTCTGGGGCGAGCCGACCACCTTTCTGGGATGGTACGCGAATAAAGAGCTGATATCAAAAGAAATTTCGGAAATCTATAGCGCTATTCAGAATGGGGTTGCTACATATACCTTGAAATACAGCGCAAAAACCGAAAGAAAATGGATGCGTATAAAAATAATTGAATAGAAAAAGCTGTAATTTATGCCTCTCTCTGCCGTTTCGGCAAAGGGAGGCGTTTTTCTTTCCTCGACAAATGAGATAAACTATGCTATAATATGATTAAACAACCGGCATTTTGCCTTCTCCTTTTGGCAGAAAGGCGAATATGACAATTACAGCATTTTAAACTGAGGTAACCATGGAAACTTTAAGAAAATCTTATCTCGCCGGCATTTGCATCGGAATGGGCGGCGTTATATATCTGATGTGCGATATGAAAAATATTGCCTTCATCGGCGCTCTGCTTTTCGCAACAGGGCTTTTCACCATTCTCAATTTCGGCTTCAAATTATTCACAGGCGCTGTGGGGTATTTTCCCGACAAGACCTTGCCTGCAATCTGGCTGGGCAATCTTCTCGGCACGGCAACCGTCGGCATTATGATGCTTTTTTCCCGCTATGGCGAAACCCTTTCGGAAAGGGCGGGAGAAATCGTAAACGCAAAACTTGCCGATACACCGCTCAGCATTTTTATCCTTTCGATTTTCTGCGGCATACTGATGTTCATCGCCGTCGACAGCTTTAAAACAAAGGGCAATATCATAGCCACATTCCTCTGCGTGCCGATGTTCATTCTCTGCGGCTTTGAACACTGCATCGCGAATATGTTTTATTTCACGATAGCAAAGGCTTGGTCTATACGAGCTGTAATATATCTTTTGATTATGACTTTAGGTAATGCTTTCGGCGCGATTTTATTCTGCCGGCTGAGCAAAAGAAATAAGTAATTATAAATATAATACATAGGAGGATATTATGATTTACAGAGATTTTCAGGACAAAAAGCTCTCTCTCCTCGGCTTCGGCACAATGCGTCTGCCTCTCATTGACGGCGTTATCGACCAGGAGCAGGTGGAAAAGATGACCGACTATGCCATCGAGCACGGCATCAATTATTTTGACACAGCCTATCCTTATCACAACGGGCTTTCCGAGGTTTCCATCGGCAAGGCTCTCAGAAAATACCCTCGCGACTCCTTCTATCTTGCCGACAAATATCCGGGACACCAGATTGCAAGCACTTATGACCCGAAGACGATTTTTGAGGAGCAGCTCAAAAAGTGCGATGTAGATTATTTCGACTTCTATCTTCTCCACAATGTCTGCGAAAACTGCATCGACGTTTACAAGGACCCTAAGTGGGGCATCGTTGACTACTTCATCGAGCAGAAAAAGCTGGGCAAAATCAAGCATTTAGGCTTCTCCAGCCACGGCAAGCCGGCTCTTTTGGAGGATTTCCTTAATACATACGGCGAGCACATGGAGTTCTGCCAGATTCAGCTCAACTATCTCGACTGGACATTGCAGAATGCAAAGGAAAAGGTTGAGATTTTAAACAAGCACAACATTCCGATCTGGGTTATGGAGCCTGTCCGCGGCGGCAAGCTGGCAAGCCTCAACGAAGCTGATACACAGAAGCTCAAGGCTATGCGCCCTGACGAGAGCATTCCTGCATGGGGCTTCCGTTTCCTCCAGGGCGTGAAGGGTGTCACAATGGTGCTTTCCGGTATGTCCAATTTCGACCAGATGGTGGACAATGTAAAGACATTCGAAGGCGAAAAGCCTCTTTCCGAAGCTGAAATCAATACACTTTTCCAGATTGCAGAGGGCTTAAAGAATGCCGTGCCTTGCACAGCCTGCCGTTACTGCACAGACGGCTGCCCTATGGGACTTGATATTCCGATGCTCATCTCGGTTTACAACGACATCAAGTTTGCGCCGACAACTATCAACGCTATGATCATCGAATCTCTGCCTGAGGACAAGCGCCCTTCCGCTTGTGTGGCTTGCGGCGCCTGCAAGCACGCCTGCCCACAGGGACTTGACATTCCTGAAATCATGAAGGACTTTGTCAGGGAGCTTGAAAAAATCCCAAGCTGGGCCGCAATCTGCAAGGAGCGCGAAGAAGCTGCAAAGAAGAACAAGAAATAAAAGTCAGATAATAAGAAAAGCGATATCCGTTTTATAATCGGGTATCGCTTTTTTCGTCAGGCGCCCGATGAAAAGGCTTTGATATATGTTTTAAATAATTCCCGTATATTTCTAAAAGGTTTTACAAAAAGTGCCTTTTTGATTTTACATTCGTTTTTTACAATAAAGATGTCTCATGAGATAAAATAATCTCAATGGAGGAATTGACAAATGAAAAAAACGATTGCGGGCTTATTGGCATTGTGCATGATGCTCGGCATGTTTACCGGCTGCAGTAAAAATAAGCAGAATGAAACTGTAAACACTCAGCCGGATATGAGCGCCACAACAGCTTCTGCGATTACCACTGCTGCTGACGAAAACAATGAGGCTTCTGTGCCTAAGTATGTATTCCTGTTTATCGGTGACGGTATGAGCTATCCACAGATCCAGTCTGCTTCTGACTATCTGGGAGCGCTGAATGATGAAGATTATTTCATGGCTCAGCCAAGCCTTGACGACAATCAGGGCGCTGTTCTGGACGGCCCTGAATACCTGAACTTTATGAATTTTGAGGCTGCAGGCTCTGCTGTGACCTATGACTCCAACTCCTTTGCTCCCGACTCTGCATCGACAGCTACTTCAATTTCCACAGGCCGTAAGACTTACTCCGGCACTATCAATGTGGATGTTACAGGTACTGAAACCTTTGAGACGATTACCGAGAAGGTTCATGAACAGTTAGGCATGAAGGTCGGCATTATTTCTTCTGTCAACCTTAACCATGCTACTCCTGCTGCTTTCTATGCGCATCAGGCAAGCCGTAATAATTACTATGAAATCGGTGAAGAACTGGTTGATTCGGGCTTTGAATATTTTGCAGGCGGCGGATTGAAGAAAACAACAGGCTACGATGAGGAAAATCCTATGCCTGATCTGTATGAAATGGCAAAGGAAGCAGGCTATACAGTAACATTTACCAATGAGGAAGCTGAAGCTGTTACTGCTGAAACAGGCAAGGTTATTCTCATTGACGAACATCTGGCCGACTCCGATGCTATGGCTTATGAGCTTGACCGCACCGATGATATGTGGTCTCTGGCCGACTATGTCGATAAGGGAATCTAAGTTCTGGACAATGACAAGGGCTTCTTTATGATGTGCGAGGGCGGCAAGATAGACTGGGCCTGCCATGCAAACGATGCTGCTTCTGCTATCCATGATACAAGAGCATTCGCTGACGCCGTTCAGGTTGCCATCGACTTTGCAAAGGATCATGCCGACGAGACATTGATCGTCGTTACAGGCGACCATGAAACAGGCGGTCTGACTATCGGCTTTGCAGGTACTGACTATGATACATACCTTACTTTGTTGGAAAGCCAGAAAATCTCTTTCCAGAAGTTCGATGACGAGTATACTGTTGCTTACAGAGAAAACGGCACTGCATTCGAGGAGGCTTTAGCTGATATCGAGGCTCTGTTCGGTCTGAAAGCTGAAGGCGAAGAGGGAGATAAGCTGGTTCTGACAGCTTATGAATTGGAACAGCTTCGTATGGCATTTGAAAAGAGCGTCAGCGGCACCGAAACAGGTGTTGATGCTCAGGCTGAATATGTGATGTACGGCACATACGATCCGCTGTCAGTTACATTGACTCATATTCTTAACAACAAGTCAGGCATATCCTTCACATCCTATTGCCACACAGGTCTTCCTGTTGCTGTTCTGGCTGACGGCGTAAACGCTGACGAATTCAACGGTTATTACGATAATACTGAAATCTTCAACAAGATGGCAGAAATGCTGAATGTGCAGTAATTGACCGATAAACACCCCTGCCGTAATGGTCGGGGGTCGTAAGAAAGTAATATCGTGTTTTTGTAGGAACGGCATGGCTTCGGTCATGCCGTTTCCTCTTTCATCAGTTCATTCAGCGGGATAAAGCCCACAAGGTCATAGGAAATGCGGATGTTCTGCCGCCGTTTGCCGCTGCTCTTGTCGGGGGCTTCGATACAAACTCCCTTGACAAGTTCACGCAGGGCATACGGGGTAAGCTCGTCCAAATCCTTGTATTTGTGTACCCTCTGGATAAACTGCTCCAAATTTTCAATCTGTCGTTCCTGTACTTCAATATCCTGCTGCAAGGTCTGGATTTCCACTTTAAGCTGCTCCTGCTCGGTTTCGTAGCTTCTGCTCATTATGGAGAACCGTTCATCGTTGATGCGTCCCGCCACATTGTCCTCATAGATGCGGATAAACAGGCGGTCAAGCTCTCCCATGCGCCGCTGCGCCTGTTCCAGACGCTTGACGCTTGCACAGATTTTTTCTTCGCTGGACAGCAGGAGCTTGTGTTCCATAACAGCCCGGAAGTGCGCTTCATACCGTGTCACATAGAAGATGACCGCTTTCATGTGCATCCAGACCAAATCTTCCAGAACAACAGCCCGGATGAAGTGCGCCGAACAGCTTCCCGTGTTGCTTCGGTAGTTGGCGCATACAAAGTGATCTTGCCGTTTCTCAAAGTAATTAGTGGTGCAGTACCGCATTTTCGCGCCGTAGTCAGCACAGTAAACCATGCCGGAGAACAGGCTGCTCTTGCCCGTTTTCGTTCTGCGGTGACGCTGCTGCCGGATCTCCTGCACCTTGTCAAAGACTTCCTGCTCGATGATCGCCGGATGGGTGTTGTAGAAAATCGCCTGTTTATCAAGGGGAGTTTCCCGCTGCTTCTTGTCCCAGATGGAATTGGTGTAGGTCTTGAAGTTGACAGTACAGCCTGTGTACTCCCGCCGTTCCAGAATGTGAACAACGGTGTTGGTATTCCAATGGTAGGGATCATCGGTTTCGGGGCTTGGGGTTTTGATACCCGCCCTGCGCTTGTAAGCGGTCGGGTTAAGCACCTTTTCCTCCTGCAAGAGCTTTGCGATCTGCATCGGTCCCCGTCCCTCCATGCACAGCTTGAAGATTCGCTTCACTACCACAGCTGCCGCTTCGTCCGCGATCCACTTGGTTTTGTCCTCTGGGTCTTTGAGATACCCGAACGGAACATTGGTAGTCAGCGGTACGCCACGCTCAC
The DNA here is from genome assembly GCA_015068285.1 of Oscillospiraceae bacterium. Lineage (GTDB taxonomy): Bacteria > Bacillota > Clostridia > Oscillospirales > Butyricicoccaceae > SIG471. The sequence goes on from SVKW01000021.1 coordinate 22,136, forward strand.
CCTTTGCTTTCTGTACAACCCGGATTTTGCGGCTGGTATCTTTGGCGAAAAATTCGTTAAACCAGTTTTTGATACCGGCAATGTCGCTGTCTGTGCTGTTGGGGTCGATGGTGTCAAAGTGGTCGTTGATGGCAATATACCGCACATTGTACTTCGGGAAAGTGAAGTTGATATAAAGCCCGGTCAGCGAGGAATTTCGTCCCAGTCTGGATAGGTCTTTGGTGATACAGACTGCCACCCGTCCCGCTTCGATCTCCGCAAGCGTGGCTTGGAAGCCGGGGCGGTCATAGTTGGTGCCGCTGTACCCATCGTCCGCGAAAAAGGTCGGGTTAGGAAAGCGATTCTCCTTAGCGTACTG
>SVKW01000161.1 GCA_015068285.1 Oscillospiraceae bacterium
CCTCGGCTTCCTCAATTATGATGGAGAAGTGGCCTTCGACGGCGACGAGCAGCTCCGCAAAAAGTCCATTGATGAGCTCCGCGAATATACAAACAGCTCAATCCCGCCGCAGCTCGATAAGGACAATATGTAGCCCTATGTCATTCTGAGCGTAAGCGAAGAATCTTTCGTTGAATAACAGATAAAACAAAAAGGACGGTTATTTACCGTCCTTTTTTAATAGCTTTATTCCTTCTTTTACAGCTTTTTTTGAGTTATAAATCTCATTGAGCTTTTTATTACATTCATCGAGCACAGCTCTTTCTTCAGCCAGCTTTTTGTTTCTCTCTTCAAGAATTGCCTCATATTTTACCTTTTCGGCTATATAATCAGGGTCGTCCAGCGGTTCTTTTGCATTATTCTGACGAATCTTTTCCTTCAGCATCGAAATAACGGATAAAATCCCGAAACCGAGCGCACCCAGCGTGAATGATTTCCAGAATGGAATATCACAGAGCCACATAATAGGAAATCCGGAGAGAAGTCCGCCGATTATGCAGAGTGGAATTGAAAAAAGTATTTCAAAAAATATTCCCGAAAAACGGGTGTTAATCCCCATATCATATTCCTTATCAGGATAGCCGTGAGGTGCGGAATGTCCTTCCACATATTCCGGAAAGGAGTGAAAATCCTTGTAAGCCTGCGGCATTGCATCGTATGATTTATAGCTTTTTTCGCGGATTATGCTGATATTCTGCTCGGGAATGAAAGTTACAGTTTCCTCATAAGAGTAAGGCACAAGCTGCCCACGCTCATATTTTTCTGTCTTTTTGGCTTCATCACTTATTTTAAGAAGCTCAAGCTCAATGGTGTGCTCAAGCTGCTCCAGCTCATGAAGCTTTTCCTCAAGCTGAGCAATTTTTTCTTCCATAAAATCACCTTCCGATACAATTATACGATTATAATAAAAAATGTCAATACAAAAATTGAGATGAGATTTTTGATTTTTTTCACGATTTCTGCGCAAACTATATCTGAAACTTATGTATCATAAGCTTAAAATAAAGGAGAAAACCAAATGAGAAAAATCATCAGTCTCACACTTGCTGTTATGCTGTGTCTCGCTCTCTTTGTCGGCTGTACAAACGACAGAGATAAGACAGAAAACACAACACGAGCAACTACAAACAGCACTACAAGAGCAACAGAGCCTACGGAGGATACAACAACAGAAGGCTTGGGTGATGCCATTGAGGACGGCCTTGAAAATGGCAAGGATGCCATAGAAGACGGCATCGAAAGCGGCAAGGACGCTGTGGAAGATGCCCTTGATATGACAGAGGACACAACGTCTGTGACCGAGGCAACAAAGAATAACTAACCGCAAAAGGACTTGCCGTAGGGCAGGTCCTTTTGTATGTAAAATTACAGATGCGGAGTTTTTACAGGGATTTTACACAGAGGGACTATAGAATTTTACACTGGAAGTTTAAAATAGAATTGTAAACCAAATGACAAAGGAGAAAAACATGAAGAAGACAATCAGCATTATGCTGACAATGGTGCTTGCATTAAGTATGTTTGCAGGCTGTGCAGCAGAAGAAGAAATGATCACAGTAATTTCCCGTGAGGACGGCTCTGGTACAAGAGGCGCATTTATCGAGCTTTTCGGCATCGAAGAAAAGGATGCACAGGGCAACAAGACAGACAAGACAACAGAGGAAGCAATTATAGCTAACAAGACAGACGTTGTAATCACAAATATTTCGGAAGATGTGAATGCTATCGGCTATGTTTCGATCGGTTCGCTCTCTGATGATGTAAAGGCTCTCAGCATAGACGGTGTAAGGGCGACATCTGAAAATGTAAAGAACGGAACATACAAAGCCTTCCGCCCATTCAATATCGCCTTTAAGAGTGAGGTAAGCGAAGTTGCACAGGATTTCATCGACTTTATCCTTTCGGCAGAAGGTCAGGAAATTGTATCCCAGAGCTATGTTGCGGTCAACGACAGCGCAGAAAGCTATTCTGGCAATAAACCACAGGGCAAGGTTGTAGTTGCAGGCTCATCTTCCGTAACACCTGTTATGGAAAAGCTCAAGGAAGCTTATGTGGTATTCAATCCGAATGCCGAAATTGAGGTTCAGATGTCAGACAGTACAGCAGGTGTAACAGGCGCTATTGAAGGTACATGTGACATCGGTATGGCATCAAGAAGCCTCAAGGACAGCGAAAAGGAACAGCTCACAGGCATTGAAATTGCTTACGACGGCATCGCAGTTATCGTAAATCCTGAAAATGTAATCGACGATATGACAAGCGAGCAGGTAAAGGCAATCTTCACAGGCGAAATGACAGCGTGGAACGAATTGGCTGAATAAAGCATAGAAGGGCGGTTTTCGCCCTTATGCTTTTGGCTTTTTTAAGTAAAACTGAGGTAAAAAATGAATAAAATCAAAGAAAAATTGATGGAGAAGGTCTTCCTGACAGCGGCACTTACATCGGTTGCGGCAGTACTGCTGATATGTGTTTTCCTGTTTGCAAACGGGCTGCCTGCCATCGGGGAAATAGGCACGGCAGATTTTCTGACAGGCACAAAATGGAAACCAAACGATGTACCTGCCTCTTTCGGAATACTTCCCATGATAATAGGCAGTTTATACATCACAGTGGGCGCGATTATAATCGGTGTGCCTACAGGCATAATGACAGCTCTTTTTCTGGCAAAAGTATGCCCTGCAAAAATATATAAAATAGCCAAGCCTGCCACAGATATCCTTGCTGGCATTCCATCTGTCGTCTATGGCTTTTTCGGCATGACAGTGATAGTACCGACTGTGAGAAGCATATTCGGCGGTGACGGCAACAATATTCTTTCGGCATCCATACTGCTGGGTATAATGATACTCCCGACGATTATCAGCGTATCTGAAAGCGCAATAAGAGCTGTACCGGAAAGCTATTACGAAGGCTCGCTTGCGCTGGGAGTCAGCCATTACAGATCGCTGTTTTTCACAGTGCTTCCTGCGGCAAAGTCGGGCATAGCTGCCGCTGTAATCCTCGGCATAGGACGAGCAATTGGCGAAACAATGGCGGTTAATATGGTAGCCGGTAATCAGGCAAGAATACCAGACAGTATTCTCAAAGGTGTGCGTACACTCACCACAAATATCGTAATGGAAATGGGCTATGCCACAGACCTTCACAGAGAAGCCCTCATTGCTACAGGCGTTGTGCTGTTTATCTTCATACTTATAATCAATCTCATATTCTCATATATGAAGAGGAGGGGAAAGAGTGAAAAATAACTCAAAGAGACAGGATAATTTTTTCAGAATACTTGTGTGGAGCTGTGCGGCAGCTGTTTTCGCAGTGCTTGTATTCCTTGTGGGATATATACTGATAAGAGGCATTCCACATATCAAGCCATCTCTCTTTGCTTGGAAATATAATTCTGAAAATGTATCAATGACACACGCTCTGCTCAATACCCTCTACATGGTGGTTTTATCGCTGGGCATTTCAGCCCCTGTCGGCATCTGCACAGCGATTTATCTGACAGAATACGCAAAAAGAGGAAGCAAGCTGGTGGAAATAATCTCGATAACAACAGAGACGCTTTCAGGCATTCCATCCATCGTATACGGTCTTTTCGGTATGCTTTTCTTCGTGACATATCTGAAAATGGGGCAGTCTTTTGCGGCTGGTGTGCTTACAATATCAATAATGATACTGCCTCTGATAATACGCACTACAGAAGAAGCCATAGTTTCCGTGCCGGACAGCTTC
>SVKW01000022.1 GCA_015068285.1 Oscillospiraceae bacterium
TCGCGAAATCTATCCTAACGTGCTTATTCGCCAGATGATCGTGCTTTATACAGTTGAAGAAAGCATTTACAAGAACACATTCGGCGTTGACATCACAGAATACGAAGATGTTTACTCTGTGAACATCATGTTCTCCGGCTTTGACGGCGACCTTAACTCCTCCTTCAACACTTACGCATTCGCGCTCAAGGACCTTGAAACTCCTATCATGGATGTTGCTCTCGTTTCCAAGCGCCTTGCTGAGGCTGAAAAGATGGTGCACACTCACAAGTATCCTGAAAAGGTTGTGGGCACAATGATCGTCACACCGCACTGCCTCAAGGACTTCCTCGGTCAGCTTATGAATGCCTATGCTTCTCCTAACGCTCTCGTTGGTGGCGGCAGCAAGTGGCAGAATGCTCTCGGTACAAAGGTAGCCTGCGATAATTTCAGCCTTTACAGCAATCCGCTTGATGAAAATATGGCTTATAACAACCATTACACATCTGACGGCTTTATCGCAGAAAATCAGGCTATCATCGAAAACGGCGTGCTCAAGGGTATGTTTGCCGACCATTACACAGCAGCAAAGACAGGTCTTCCACGCAGAAAGTCGGGCGGACGCTTCTTTGTAATTCCAAAGGGCGACAAGACTCTGGACGAAATGATCGCATCTGTCGAAGACGGCATCATCATCAACCGCTTCTCGGGCGGTCACGCAGGCGCATCGGGCGACCTTTCGGGCATTTCCAAGAACAGCTTCTATATCAAGAACGGCAAGCTGGACGAGGCTGCAAGAGAAACTATGATTTCCGTCAACCTTTCCGACCTTCTTATGAACATTGATGCAATTTCTGTTGAAACTGTAAACGATGGCTCTTCTGACTTGCCATACATCGCAGTCAAGAACGTGACTATTCTTTAGTTGCACTATCGTGCGCGATATGTGCTTACGCACGCGATATATTTGCTTTGCAAATGCGATATTCAGCATAGCCGAGCGATATGTTCCTGCGGAACGCTGATGTGTGACAAGTCACATTGATTAAAATCACTCCCTCAGTCACACTTTGTGTGCCAGCTCCCTCGTCTGATGGAGCCATGAAACAAATTAACGCAAATCTGCTTGCCTCCCTCTGCCGAGGGGGGTGGATTGCGTAGCAAGACGGGGGGAGAGATATTATATTCAATTGATTTTCACCTTGCAACCCACATATAATTATGATAAAATTAAAGGGTGGGGCGATTAAATAAACGGCCTTTGGCCTACACCTCATCCACCATCGTTCCGATGGTCCCCCTTCCCGCTTGGGGTCCCCGAACAGCCTGCTGTTTGGGGTATGAATCAAGGGGAAGGCTCTACTAAAATACAAAAGAGGATAAAACAATGGATAAAAAAGCTTACGCTAAATCTATGCTTGAGTTTCTCAACGCAGCTCCAACACCTTTCCAGTCCATCGAGCTTCTCAAGGGTATGCTTAACAAGGCAGACGCTATTGAACTTCAGGAAAACGGCGTATGGAACCTTGAAAAAGGCAAGCTCTACTATTTCGAAAAGGACGGCTCCCAGCTTGTAGCTTTCAGAATGGGTACAGAAAACCTTGCTGACACAGGCTTCAGAATGTCGGGCGCTCACCATGACTACCCAGGCTTCCGCATCAAGCCAGCAGGCTCCCAGATTGACGGCGGTATCGAACGCATCACAGTTGAACCATACGGCGGCATGATCGTACGCGGCTGGTTTGACAGACCTCTCTCTGTTGCAGGTCGCCTCTGTGTACGCGCAGACAAGGGCATCAAGACTGTCAACGTAAACATCCACGAGCCACTTCTCATCATCCCATCTCTTGCTATCCACCTTTCAAGAGAAGTAAACGATGCTCCAAAGATTTCCATGCAGACAGACGTTCTCCCATTCTTCTGCTTCAATGACGGCGGCGAAAAGACATTCATCAAGTATATCGCACAGCGCGCAGGCGTAAAGCACGAAGACATTCTCAGCTTCGACCTTACAGCTTACGATTATCAGGATGGCTGCTTCATCGGTCCTAACGAAGATTTCATCTCTACAGCCCGTCTCGACGATGCTTCCATGGTTCACGCTTCCTTCACAGCTCTCCTTGAAGCAAACTCCCCATACACTTGCATCGCTGTTGCTTACGACCACGAAGAAATCGGCTCCAACTCCACACGCGGCGCTCGTTCCAACTCCCTCATGATGACTGTTGACAGAATCATTGAAAAGCTCGGTCTCTCCGTTGAAGACAAGTACAGAGCGCTTGCAAACTCCGTAATGTTCTCTGCTGATATGGCTCACGCTGTTCACCCTGCTTATGTTTCCAAGATGGACCCTAACCACAAGCTTTATCTCAACAAGGGTCCTGTTCTCAAGACAGCTCAGTACCAGTCTTATGCAACATCTTCCCGCGGCTCCGCTATCTTCACATGGCTCTGCGAAAACAATGATATTCCATATCAGGTATTCACAAACCACTCTGATGCACGCGGCGGCGGCACAATCGGTCCTATCATTGCATCTGCTCACGGCATCACAACTGTCGATATCGGCAATCCAATGATGTCTATGCACGCTATCCGCGAGCTTGCAGGCACAGACGACCAGTATTATATGACAAAGCTCTTCAAGGTTATGTTTGAAGCTGACCTCAGAAACGCTATCTGCTAATTTTATTTGCGAAAGGAAAATATACTTATGAATATCGAAAGATTTGAAGGCACAGGCCGTATGAGCAAGGCTGTTCGTTTCGGCAATATGCTTTATCTCTGCGGTCAGACAGATACAACTGCTGCTGATGTGCAGGGCCAGACAAAGAATGTTCTCGCTAAGATCGAAGACCTTTTGGGCAAGTACGGCTCCGACAAGGACCACATCCTCACAGCTACAATTTATGTCAAGACAATGAACGATTTCGCAGCAATGAACGAAATCTGGGACGCTTGGGTAAATAACGGCAATGAACCTGCAAGAGCTTGCGTTCAGGCTGAAATGGCTCGTCCTGAAATCCTCGTTGAAATCGTTGTTGCAGCTGCTGTAAAAGAATAATTGCCTGTAATACACAGAAAACCCTCCCGATCGGGAGGGTTTTTGTTTATGTGTATTACTTTGTTCAGGCAAACACCAAGAAATCGTCGAAGACACGCCACGCCTTACGCGTGGCGGATGAGCTTTCTGTTTTATTAAAACTTTACTTTGTAATCGGGCGGGCACGGAGACCCGCCCCTACAATCACGGGAGCGGCAAGCGGCTCCCCTACATTGATTATGTCATTGATGAGAAAAGATCCTGTCATTCTTATATTCACCCCAACAAGCAGGCTTGTCGGGGTGTGAATCAAGGGGAGGTTTTTTACTTCAATATATCCTTTACAACTTCGTTTGGAATTTCAAACTCCGGCGAGCCTGTGCTGCCCGATGCAACCTCGTATTCATCGAAGCAGATGACGATATTGCCGCTTTCGCTGATGTAGAATTTCGGAGACTTGCCGATAGTTTCAAAGCCGTTTTCACCTATATCGAATGTGTCAGGCTCTTCGGCATTTGCCTTTTCCATTTCGGCTGTGATATAGCTGTCGATTGGTGAAATATAATCTGCGCCATCTTTAAACAGGCTGTGGAATTCAATCACCTTGCCTGCCTTCTTGTCGATGGTGTAAAAATCGTGGGTCACAGCGGCAGAGCCTTCCACATTTTCAACATAAAGGTCGACAGCGAGAATATTTTCGTTATCTGTCTTTACTTCATAGCCTGCATAAGTGCCGATAAAGCCTTGTGAGGTGTTGTTTTCAGCCGCTTCAATGAGGACTTTTGCATTTTCCCTGAACTTTTCATTGAGCTCGTTCTGTGCTTCTTCATCAAAAAGACCGCCAAGCTGTGGAGTTACAACATCGATTTCCTTACCGTTTCCAGACGAAGTATATCTTCCCAATGTGAATATTTTTACTATGCCGCCCAGCACAGGCACATCCATCATTGCCTTTGCGGTATCAGGCAGCATATTGAGAGAAATTGCAAACACAAGCACCAGCATAGCCGCTGTTTTGACCGCTCTGTTAATCATCATTCTCCGTCTTGCACGCTTTGCAATAAGCTCGCCCATCGCTTTGTACATACTCTGGGGCGCTTTGATTTCATTGTATTCTTCTTTCATTCTGTTTATCTTGTCCATAAGCTCTCCTTTTCCAGATCAATTTTAAGGATTTTGAGTGCCCTGTGAATACGGGTTTTGACAGTATTTTCGTTGAGGTCGAGCACGGTGGCCACTTCCGAAATACTCATATCCTCAAAATAACGAAGGACTATCACTTCCTTGTACCTTTCAGGGAGTGTCTTAATCATATCGTGGAAGGAAGAATCGTCATACTTATCCTCGTGCACGTCCAGTCTTTCGAGCGCATCGTCTTCCACGGCAATGAAGGTACCTTTCTTCCGCAGATATGTGATGGCTGTGTTGCTGATTATCTTATAAAACCAGGTTTTCATGTACTTTTCTTCACGCAGCTCGCCGACAGCCTTCCATGCTTTCAGCATACTGTCATTGAGAATATCCTCCGCGTCCTCTTTATTTTTGGCGTACGAATACGCAAACCTGTAACACGAGTCCATGTTTTCCATTATGAACTTTTCAAAGCTGCTTTTCCTGCTCATTTTCTTCCTCCTTTCGTATGTTCTGCTTATTAGACAAATGATAGCACAAAAAGGTTTCACACGCAAGAAACTTTTACAAGGAACTTTTTTAAAAAATTACCGTCTATATTATTAAAGGAGGAAAGACTATGAAAAAGGTAATTTCAGTTATTCTTTGCGCGGTTTTAATATGGTCGGCTATGGCTGTAACAGATTTTCTTCTCGTCAGGAATTACCGCAAGCCGCTTTTCTGCATCGGAATTAACCTTTCTGACGATGGCGGAAGCGGAAAATATGCAGGAATTGGCTATTCGTTTTTCCTCGAGGGAAGCTTTATGCCTGACGATGATGAGCCTGATGTGACTTCCGGACGAGGATATCTTTTCGGCAGAGAAGTGATGCGTGTTTTCTGGGAAAATATGATTGGATAATATGAATTAACATGAAAAAGCACCCTCCTGTGAGAGTGCTTTTTATTTTACATCATTGTAAACTGAGCCTGCATCTGCTCTTCGATTTCCTTTTCGTCGCCTTCGATGATTTCACAGATAACCTTTGTGTAGGTTGTGAATCTCACCTTGACGAAGAATCTGTCGCCCACCTTATCGTAGATACGGCTTGCGCTCAGTGTGCCGCCTGCCACAGTATCTACGCTGTTTGCAACATAGGCAACTGTGCCGATAAGAGGGAGCACAGCCTTGATGGCGTCGCTGTCATAAGGATTATTCTGCTCCTTGACGCACATCACGATGTTGCCGATGGCAAAAGGCTTGAGTTTATAATAATTGTTGAATCCCGTGAGAGTGATATACATAAGATGCTCCTAAACCTTCATATTGATAGGAAGAATCATTGGATTGCGCTTTGTGTGCTTGTAGACGAAGTCGGCAATGTTTGTACGGAGCTCGCTCTTGATTGTCGCCCAATCGTAAAGATTTCTGTCAAGACAGCTTTCGATGGTTTCGATAGCGAGATTTTTAACCTTATCGGAAATGTCCTCTGTGTCCTTTGTAAGGTTGATACCTCGTGTGATGATGTCAGGACCTGCCATAACTGTGCCGTAGTCGGCATCGAATGTTGTGACAATGATAATAAGACCGTCCTGAGAGAGATGCTGTCTGTCACGGAGGACTGTCTGCCCTACATCGCCTACGCCGATACCATCAACAAGCACCTTGCCCGATGGGACTGTGCCGCCAAGCTTTGCACCGTTTGCGCCGATTTCGAGAATCTTACCGATTTCCGAAATAAAGATGTTGTCTGTTGGAATGCCGACAGCCTTTGCGTGCTCCTTATGAGCCACAAGGTGACGGTATTCACCGTGGACAGGCATAAAATACTTAGGCTTTGTAAGAGCGAGAATCATCTTGAGCTCTTCTGCACAGGCGTGACCGGAAACGTGAAGCTCAGCAAGCTTATCGTAAACCACCTCTGCGCCGCGCTTTACAAGCTCGTTGATAAGGGTGTAAACCGCCTTTTCATTGCCCGGAATCGGAGAGGCTGCCATAAGGATTTTATCCTCGGTCGAAATATGAATCTGCTTATGGCTGCCCATACTCATACGCATAAGCGCCGACATAGGCTCGCCCTGGCTGCCCGTTGTAATGACAGTCATCTTGTCCTTAGGGTATTTTTTCATAAGGGAAATATCGACAACGAGACCCTTTGGATATGTGAGATAGCCAAGCTCTGTGCCGATTTTCATAATATTTTCCATGCTCCTGCCCGAAACACAGACTTTTCTGCCGTATTTATTGGAAATATCTAAAATCTGCTGTATTCTGTGGACATTGGAGCTGAAAGAGGCTATAATAATGCGCTTGTCACAGTTTTTAAACTGTGCTTCAAGGCTCTTGCCCACCTTCTTTTCGCTCATTGCCATGCCTGGTCTTTCGGCGTTTGTCGAGTCGCTCATCAGCATAAGCACGCCTTCATTGCCGAGATGACCGAAGCGCGCAAGGTCTGCCATTCTGCCGTCGATAGGAGTTGTATCTATCTTGAAGTCACCCATGAAGATGCACTTGCCAAGCGGTGTGCCGATGCAGAGGGAAACGGCATCTGCGATAGAGTGGTTTATGTGAATCATTTCTATATCAAAAACGCCCAGCTTGAACTTGTCGCCAGCCTTTTTGATGTGGATTTTTGCCTTTTTGATGTTCTTGTGCTCTTCGAGCTTGCTGTTTATAATTGCTCCTGCAAGCGCTGTGCAGTAAATCGGGACATTGAGGTCGCGAAGAATATAAGGAATACCGCCGATATGGTCTTCGTGGCCGTGAGTGATAACGATGCCCTTGACCTTGTCGATATTCTTCTTGAGATAAGTGATGTCAGGGATTACAAGGTCGACACCCAGCATATCGTCATTCGGGAATGTCATACCGCAGTCGACAACGATTATATTGTTGTCATACTCAAAAACCGTCATATTCTTGCCGATTTCCTGCAGACCGCCGAGAGGGATAATCTTCAGCTTCTTGCCTGTGTCGACAGGCTCCTTTGACTTTTTGGACTTGGAGGTCTCCTTCTTTGTGTCTGTCTTTTTAGCTGACTTTTTGCTGTCCGACTTGGTCATCATATTTTTTGCTTCGTTGAAGATTTCCTCCGCAAGAGTCTTCTTGGACTTCTTGCCTGACGAAGCCTTTTTGTCAGCCGCTTTTTTAGTTGTTTTACCCGACGATTTGGACTTGGAAGGCTTTTCTGCAAATGTCTTGAGCCCTCTGATTTCCTCTTCGATCAGGTCGTCAAATATGCTTTTTTTGCTCATATATCTCCTTTTCTGATGATAATGTGCTGAAAAAGGGCAAATTTACCCCTGTGTAAGTAAGTGGAATTTTGAAAAATTTCAGCACAACAACGGAACTGTACATCTGTACAGCATTATTTAGTTTTAATTTATAAACAAAGACCATATAGCGTGACGCTCATGATAGTCTTTAAAATTCAAAGTTAAGTAGCGGATTTTTCTGGCTAAAATCCGTGAAAAAATTGAAACCATAATTTCCTATTATAACTAAATTATACCAAAAATATATATTAAAGTCAATCTGCTTACACCTATAGTTTATTCATAAGTGTAAAAAAATATTCAGAATTATTATAAATTATGTAATCCGGCTCACTATTATTCTTCATGAATTTCACCAGAGGCTCCCTTGTGTAAAGGGAGCTGGCGCAGCGCAGCTGTGACTGAGGGATTGTATGATGGGGATTGTGTTTTCGTATTATTATTAAGTATAGTCAAAACTGTTTACTATACAACCCCTCCGCCTCGTTTTACTCAGCACCTCCCCTTGCACAGGGGAGGCAGCAGATTTTATTGTAAAAACAGTAGCCATGTTAATATCCCTTCTCCCATCGGAGAAGGCTTTAAAATAAAAAGAAACAGGACAGAAAGTGTCTGAAAAATTGTTCAGCCTCAATTTCTGCCCTGTTTTATTATACTTAAATGATCAAATTAGACCAATTCGATAATAGCCATTTCAGCGTTGTCACCGCGACGAACACCGATACGAACGATACGTGTGTAACCGCCGTTACGTTCTGCATACTTTGGTGCGATTTCGTCGAAGAGCTTCTTAACTACGTCTTCCTTTGTAATGAAAGCGAGAGCCTGACGCTTGGATGCTAATGTATTTTTCTTGCCAAGAGTGATCATCTTTTCAGCGAGTGGACGAACCTCCTTAGCACGAGTAACAGTTGTTTCGATCTTGCCGTTTTCCAACAAATATGTTACCATCGCACGGAGCATAGCCATACGGTGGTCTGTTGGTCTGCCGAGTTTACGTGTACCTGGCATACTGATTACCTCCTTGTTTAGGTTAATTAGGGAGCTTTAAGGCTCCCTTTTAATTATCGCCTTTTGAAAGCAGAAGATTTAAATCTGCCATTTTCTTTATAACTTCTTCGAGAGACTTTCTACCAAGGTTTCTAACCTTCATCATCTCTTCTTCTGTTGTGTTCATGAGATCGCCAACTGTGTTGATGCCGGCTCTCTTGAGACAGTTGAAGGAACGAACGGAAAGGTCGAGTTCTTCGATAGTCATATCGAGGACCTTATTCTTTTCCTTTTCTGTTGTCTCTACAACAGTGGACTTGATACCGATTTCTTCGGAAAGGTCAACAAACAGAGCCAAATGGTCTGTGAGAACCTTTGCGGAAAGAGAAACTGCATCTCTTACAGAAATAGTCTTGTCAGTCCAGATTTCCAATGTGAGTTTATCATAATCTGTCATATTTCCGACACGTGTGTTTTCAACTGTATAGTTGACCTTGTACACAGGTGTGTATGTGGAATCGACAGGGATCAAACCAATGATCGGTGTCTGTGGCTTGTTGCGTTCAGCAGGAACATAGCCGCGGCCATGGGAGAATGTGATCTCCATGTTGAACTTAGCGTCAGGCATAATGTAAGCAATATGGTGTTCAGGATTGAGAATCTCAATATCAGCATCACACTTAATATCGCCTGCAGTGATTTCGCTCTGACCGTTAGCTTCGATATATACAGTCTTTGTTCCTTCTGAATGGATCTTGGAAATAATACCCTTGATGTTGAGTACGATTTCGGCAACGTCTTCCTTTACCCCAGGCATAACACCGAACTCATGCTGAACGCCTTCGATCTTGATTCCGATTGGCGCTGTGCCAGGAAGCGAAGAAAGAAGAATTCTGCGCAATGAATTGCCGAGTGTGGTACCGTATCCACGTTCCAATGGCTCTACGACAAACTTACCATAAGAACCATCTTCTGTCATGTCTACACAATCAATACGTGGTTTTTCTATTGCTATCATCTGTTGCCCTCCTTAATATAATATGTTAAAACTGGGCTTTAAACAAAATAATATCAATTATTACTTGGAGTAAAGCTCAACGATGAGATGTTCTTCTACTTCGTAGTCAATATCTTCACGCTTTGGCATAGCAGCTACTGTAGCAACACCCTTTGTGCTGTCAACAGAAAGCCATGCTGGAGCTGTGAGGGAAGCGTTAGCTTCAAGGAGACCCTTGAACTTAACGGAAGACATGCTCTTTTCGGAGATAGCGATTACATCGCCAGCCTTTACGAGGTAAGAAGGAATGTTAACTTTCTTGCCGTTGACTGTGAAATGTGCGTGGGAAACAAGCTGTCTTGCTTCACGGCGTGTTGTAGCAAAGCCTGCTCTGAATGCTACGTTATCAAGGCGACGTTCGCAGAGGATGAGGAGGTTTTCACCTGTGATGCCTTCCATCTTCATAGCCTTTTCGTAGTACTTACGGAATGGCTTTTCGAGGACGCCGTAAATTGTCTTTACCTTCTGCTTTTCTGTGAGCTGAAGACCGTATTCGCTCTTCTTCTTTCTCATCTGACCGCCAGGATTACGATTTGTTTCTTTCTTAGCATAGCCCATAGCTGCTGGGGAAATGCCCAGAGCCTTATAGCGCTTTGCAATAGGCTGTGTGTTCTTAGCCATAATCTATAATTCCTCCCGATTAAACTCTTCTTCTCTTTGGTGGACGGCAACCATTGTGTGGGATTGGTGTTACGTCCTTGATCATTGTTACTTCGAGACCAGCTGCCTGAAGTGCACGGATTGCAGCTTCACGACCAGCACCTGGGCCCTTTACGAATACTTCAACTGTCTTAAGACCGTGTTCCATAGCAGCCTTTGCAGCTGTTTCGGAAGCTGTCTGTGCAGCGAATGGTGTGCTCTTTCTGGAGCCGCGGAAGCCGAGACCGCCTGCGGATGCCCAGGAAAGTGCGTTACCCTTTGTGTCTGTGATTGTTACGATTGTGTTGTTGAAGGACGCATGGATGTGAGCAGCGCCCTTTTCAATGTTCTTACGTTCGCGGCGCTTCTTTGTAACAACAGCGCCCTTCTTAGCCTGAACCTTAGCCATTATGTCGCCCTCCTTCTTTACTTCTTCTTATTAGCAATTGTCTTCTTTGGACCCTTACGTGTTCTTGCGTTTGTCTTGGAACGCTGACCACGAACTGGGAGACCCTTACGATGTCTGAGACCACGGTAAGAACCGATTTCAACAAGTCTCTTGATGTTGAGAGCAACATCACGGCGAAGGTCGCCTTCTACAACGTAAGATCTTTCAATTGTTTCACGGAGAGCAGCAACCTGTTCTTCTGTAAGGTCGCGAACTCTGATATCTGGGTTAATGCCTGTTTCCTTCAGGATATCGTTAGAGAGCTTTCTACCGATACCATAGATATATGTGAGGCCGATTTCTACTCTTTTCTCACGAGGAATGTCTACACCTGCTATACGAGCCATAGTATTTTAAGCACCTCCTGCTTTCTTCTATAATAAATTAACCTTGCTTCTGCTTATGCTTTGGGTTGGAGCAGATAACCATAACATTGCCCTTACGGCGAATGATCTTGCACTTTTCGCAAATTGGCTTAACTGATGGTTTAACTTTCATTTTGTTTTCCTCCTGTTTCCACAAAAGTTACTTTGAACGCCAGGTAATTCTACCCTGTGTCAAATCGTATGGTGAAAGCTGTAATGTAACCTTATCACCTGGTAAAATGCGGATGAAGTTCATGCGGAGCTTACCGGAAAGATGAGCTAAAACCACATGTCCGCCTGTTATTTCTACTTTGAATGTAGCATTTGGCAGCGCCTCTATAACGGTACCTTCTACTTCAATCATATCTTCTTTTGCCAAACGAAATTACCTCCTGGTCAGATTCTCTTTGATTCTCTTTAATTTCGTCTTCTAATCTTCCAGCGGACGAGTCAGGATAATAGGTTCGCCGTCTGTGATGACGAATGTATTCTCATAATGAGCCGAAAGACCACCGTCGACAGTTTTTACTGTCCAGCCATCTTTCAAAATCTTGACACCGAATGCCTTCTGATTAACCATAGGCTCAACAGCAAGTGTCATACCCTTTGTCAAGCGAGGGCCTCTGCCCGGCTTGCCGCAATAGTTCGGAACTTCAGGTGCTTCATGCATCTGTCTGCCGATGCCGTGACCGACAAAGTCACGCACGACACTGAATCCGTTTGCTTCGACATAAGTCTGGATAGCTTTTGAGATATCCGAGATTCTATTGCCTACAACTGCTTGCTTGATACCTTCATAGAAGCTCTGTCTGGTCACATCAATAAGACGCTGTGCCTCCGGAGCGATGATGCCGGCAGCAAATGTGTCAGCATTGTCGCCATGGTAACCGCGGTAAAACGCACCGACATCGATGGAGACGATGTCGCCCTCTCTGATCTTGTCCTTGCCCGGAATACCGTGGATGACAGTATCATTGATGGAGCAGCAAATCGCTGCCGGATAACCTTGGTAACCTAAAAAGGAAGGTGTGGCGCCGCACTGCTTGATTACCTTTCTTGCGATTTCATCAAGCTCTCTTGTTGTGACACCAGGTGCCACCGCCTTGCCGCACTCGATGAGTGCCAGCTTGGCGATAGCTCCTGCTTCTCTCATAATTTTAAGTTCCTGAGTTGACTTAATTGTTATCATATTTAACACCAACTGCTTCAGCAACAAGTCTCTGTGTATCAGCGACTTCTTTCTGACCGATTACCTTCTTGAGCTTACCCAAGCTTTCGTAATACTTCTTAACAGGTTCTGTTTCTTTGTGATAAACAACCAGTCTTTCTTTCACAATCTCACGGTCATCGTCGTTACGTCTTGTGATCAGCGCACCGCATCTGTCGCACACACCCGGCACGGATGTCGGATTGTATTCAACATGATATGTTGCCTGACACTTTGTGCAGATTTCTCTGCCTGTAAGACGGCTGATGATTTCTTCATCAGGCACTTCAATGGAGAGTGCGAAATCAACAGGGAAAATCTTGTCAATAGCTTCTGCCTGGAACAAAGTTCTTGGGAAGCCATCGAGGATAGCACCGTTTTTGCAGTCTTCCTCAGCAAGTCTCTTTGATACAAGATCCACGATCAGGTCATCAGGAACAAGGTGACCCGAGTTCATAGCGTCCTTTATCGACTTGCCCAGCTCTGTTTCTGCCTTCATGGCATCACGGAGAAGATTTCCTGTAGCGATTATCGGAACACCAAGCTTTTCCTTGAGGAAGAGAGCCTGTGTACCTTTACCGGCGCCAGGAGCGCCTAAGATTGTGCAAAGCATTTTAATTTACCACCTATTCGAGGAAGCCCTTATAGTGACGCATGAGCATCTGAGCTTCAATTGCCTTAACTGTTTCAAGAGCAACGCCGACGAGGATGAGGACGGATGTACCGCCGACAGCCAGGCCGCCGAGACCATTGATATTACTCAACACCTGAGGGAGGAGAGCAATAAAGCCGAGGAAGATAGCACCCATAAGTGTGATCTTGTTAAGAACGCGAGTGATGAAATCACTTGTTGGTCTGCCTGGGCGGAAGCCTGGGATGAAGCCGCCGTTCTTACGAAGATTATTGGAAACCTCGATTGGGTTGAACTGGATTGTTGAATAGAAATATGCAAAACCTACGATGAGGAGAGCATAAACAATCATGTAAGGGATGGAACCCTGTGTAAAGGACTGCTGGAAGTTATACCAGAAGGAGCCTTCTGCTGGCTGCAAGAATGCGATGATTGTTGCAGGCAGTGTTACGATGGAAGATGCAAAGATAACTGGCATAACACCGGACATATTGACCTTCATCGGAATGTTTGTGGACTGGCCGCCGTAGATCTTTCTGCCGATAACGCGCTTTGCGTACTGGACAGGGATACGACGTTCAGCGTTTGTAACAAATACTGTAAGACCGATAAGAGCAACTGCTACGATAACGATAACGAGAGCAGCGATGATGTTCATAGAACCACCGATGATGCCGCTGATCATAGAGATAGCTGTCTGTGGGAGGCTGCTTACAATACCTGTGAAGATGATGAGAGATGTACCGTTGCCGATACCCTTTTCAGTCATCTGTTCACCGAGCCACATTACGAAAGCAGAACCTGCTGCGAATGTGAGAACGATTACGATCATGCTCCATGCGTCTGTTCTTGTAAGAGCACCGGAGCTCTTAAGAAGAACATAGTATGTGTAACCCATAATAACGGAGAGGCCGATTGTCACATAACGTGTGATAGAAGCGAGCTTCTTTCTGCCTTCTTCGCCGCCTTCCTTTACCATTCTTTCAAGAGCTGGGATAGCTACCTGAAGGAGCTGCATGATAATGGAAGCGTTGATATATGGATAAATGGAAAGTGCGAAAATAGATGCCTGGCTGAAGCCGCCGCCGACGAGCACGTTCATGAAACCGAGAACTGTGCCGCTGTAGGCATCGAATACTGTCTTAAGCATATCGAGGTCTACAAATGGGACGAAGATGGAGTAACCGAAACGGAAAACTACCATACAGCCGAGGACGAAGAGAATCTTCTTACGAAGCTCTGGGATTTTCCATGCGTTCTTGAGTGTTTGTATCATATTACAAAACCTCCGCACTTCCTCCGACAGCTTCGATCTTTGCCTTAGCGGATGCTGTGATACCAGCAGCCTTTACAGTGAGCTTCTTTGTGAGTTCACCGTTGCCGAGGACTCTGATGCCATCGTACTTCTTCTGTGCGAGACCGAGTTCGCAAAGAGCTTCGAAAGTTACTACTGCACCGTCTTCAAAAATGTTGAGAGAACCTACGTTGATCTCTGCATAGTTCTTAGCAAAAACATTGTGGAAGCCGCGCTTTGGAAGACGACGAGCGAGCATTGTCTGACCGCCTTCAAAACCTGGGCGAACACCGCCGCCGCTTCTAGCCCACTGGCCCTTGTGACCGCGACCAGCTGTCTTGCCGTTACCGGAACCAATACCACGGCCCTTGCGCTTACCAACATGTGTGGAGCCAAAAGCTGGGGACAATTCATGAATCTTCATTATTTTACCTCCTACTTAACCACTTCAACTTCGATAAGATAGCCGATCTTAGCGATCTTACCAGCTGTAGATGGATTTTCAGGCTGTACAGTTACGTCACCGATACGACGAAGACCGAGAGCGTGAGCAGTTGCAATGTGCTTTGCGTTTCTGCCGTTGAGGCTCTTCTTGAGAGTAATCTTGATGTTGTTCATTTTCGTTTACCCTCCTACTTCATGATCTGTTCAGTTGTAAGGCCACGAACCTTAGCAACTTCTTCAACTGTTCTGAGTGCCTTCAAGCCTTCGAATGTAGCTGCAACAACGTTCTGTGGGTTGTTGGATCTGAGGCACTTTGTACGAATGTCATGGATACCGACTGCTTCAAGAACTGCACGAACGGAACCACCAGCGATAACGCCAGTACCCTTTGCAGCAGGCTTGAGAAGAACGCGGCCTGCGCCGAATTCGCCGATAACTTCATGTGGAATTGTTGTATCCTTAAGAGAAACCTTAATGAGGTTCTTCTTAGCATCTTCAATACCCTTACGGATTGCTTCTGGAACTTCAGAAGCCTTACCGAGGCCGTAGCCAACTGTACCATTCTGGTCGCCAACTACTACGAGAGCTGCGAACTTGAAGATACGGCCACCCTTTACTGTCTTGGAAACACGATTGAGGGCAACGACTGTTTCTTTAAGGTCGAGCGCTGCTGCATCAATAATATGAGCCATAATTCTTTCTCCTCCTCTTAGAACTTAAGTCCGCCCTCGCGAGCTGCGTCTGCCAAAGCCTTTACACGGCCGTGGTAGAGATAGCCACCGCGATCGAAGACAACGTTTTCAATGCCCTTTTCCAAACAAACCTGGGCAATCTTCTTACCAACCATAGCTGCAGCTTCGCAGTTGCCGCCGTACTGGTTGAATTCCTTTTCGAGTGTGGATGCGGAGCAAAGTGTAACACCTGCTACGTCATCGATAACCTGTGCATAGATGTTCTTAGCGCTGCGGAATACGTTGAGACGTGGGCATTCAGCAGTACCGGAAATCTTAGCACGTACGCGAGCATGTCTCTGCAAGCGCTTAGCATTAGAATTAAACTTCTTAACCATTTAGCCAAAACCTCCTTATTTCTTCTTACCGCCGGCCTTGCCTTCTTTACGGCGAATGACCTCGTCAACGTACTTGATACCCTTGCCCTTATATGGCTCAGGTGGTCTCTTGGAACGAACTTCAGCAGCGAACTGTCCAACCTTCTGCTTGTCGATACCGGAGATAACGAGCTTGTTTGGGGATGGAACTTCGATTGTGATGTCTGCGTTGTCAGAAACGATAACTGGGTGGGAGTAACCAAGTGTGAGAGTTACATCCTTGCCAGCCTTAGCAGCACGGTAACCAACACCGTTGATTTCGAGCTCCTTGGAATAGCCCTTTGTTACACCGATGATCATGTTGTTGATGAGTGTACGTGTGAGACCGTGGAGAGCTCTGTGGTTTTTATTGTCAGAAGGACGTGTTACGTTGATAACATTGCCTTCCATTGCGATCTTGATATCAGGATGGAATTCCTGTGTGAGTGTACCCTTAGCACCCTTAACTTCAACAACGTTACCGTTGATTGTTACTGTAACGTCTGCTGGAACAGTTATAGGAGCACGACCAATTCTTGACATATTCTCCTACCTCCTATTACCATACGAATGCAAGGACTTCGCCGCCGACATTGAGCTTTCTTGCTTCCTTGTCAGTCATAACGCCCTTGGATGTTGAAACGATTGCGATACCGAGGCCCTTGAGAACCTTTGGAAGGTTTTCCTTGGATGCGTAAACGCGGAGACCTGGCTTGGATACACGACGGAGACCCTGGATTGTGTGGGACTTGTCAGCGTTGTACTTGAGTGTGATGCGAATGATGCCCTGTGTGTTGCCTTCTACGATTTCGAAAGACTTGATATAGCCGTTTTCCAAAAGGATCTGCGCAATAGCTTTCTTTACGGAAGATGCAGGAACGTCAACTGTTGCGTGACGTGCAGCGCCTGCGTTGCGAACACGTGTGAGCATATCTGCGATTGGATCTGTGATATGCATTTCTTTTTCCTCCTTGAAGTTAGAGGGTTTCTCCCTCCACTTTTCTCGTTAGTTTTTATGGCGAATTATTTTCGCCCGAACACATTATATTATATCACACTTTTTTAAAGGACGCAATAGCGTCCTTCAAAAAAGTTAGATTTTTTTAGATTTTTTTGCCAGATTTCTCTGACTTTCAGACTACCAGGAAGCCTTCTTAACGCCTGGGATCTGACCCTTGTGAGCAAGCTCACGGAAGCAGATACGGCAGATGCCGTAGTTGCGAAGGTAAGCGTGAGGACGGCCACAGATCTTACATCTGTTGTAAGCTCTTGTGGAGAACTTTGGCTCAGCCTGCTGCTTCAAAATCATTGCCTTCTTAGCCATTTATCTTTCCTCCTATTATGCCTTCATGAAAGGAGCGCCCAAAAGTGTGAGGAGTTCCTTTGCTTCTTCGTCTGTGTTAGCAGATGTTGTGAATACGATGTCCATACCACGGATCTTGTCAATTTTGTCGTATTCGATTTCAGGGAAGATAAGCTGTTCCTTGAGACCGAAAGCGTAGTTGCCGCGACCGTCGAAGCCGTTTGGATTGATACCACGGAAGTCACGAACTCTTGGAAGAGCGAGGTTGAAGAGTCTGTCGAGGAACTCCCACATTCTGTCTGCGCGGAGTGTTACCTTTGCGCCAACAGCCTGGCCTTCACGGAGCTTAAAGTTAGCAACGGACTTTCTTGCCTTTGTAACAACTGGCTTCTGACCTGTGATCTTCATGAGGTCGCCTACGATAGCTTCAACCATCTTGGAGTTGTCGCGTGCTTCGCCGCAGCCGATGTTAACTGTGATCTTATCGAGCTTTGGAATCTGCATTACGTTTTCGTAACCAAACTTCTTCATAAGAGCAGGAGCAACTTCTTCAAGATACTTTGTCTTAAGTCTTGGAATGTATTTTTCAGACATTTCTATTTCCTCCTACCCTTAGATTGTTTCGTTGCAGTGCATGCAAACGCGAACCTTTTCGCCGTTTGCGAGAATGTTGTGCTTTACGCGTGTTGGCTTATCGCACTTTGGGCAAACGCGCATAACCTTGCAAGCGCGGAGAGCGATTTCCTGCTTTACGATGCCGCCTGTTTCGCCCTGACGACGAGCCTTCTGGTGCTTAGTTGCGAAGTTGATGCCTTCTACGATAACAGCACCCTTGGAAGGATCACAGCTAAGAACCTTACCCTTCTTGCCCTTATCCTTACCGGAAAGAACGATTACAGTATCACCTGTCTTGATGTGAAGTGTATTCATCTTGTGGTGTCCTCCTATTACAATACTTCCGGTGCGAGGGAGAGAATCTTCATGTAGTTCTTATCACGAAGCTCACGAGCAACCGGGCCAAAAATACGTGTACCTCTTGGGTTCTGGTCATCACGGATGATAACAGCTGCGTTTTCGTCGAAACGAACGTAGCTGCCGTCAGCACGGCGGAGACCCTTGCGTGAACGCACGATAACTGCCTTCACAACGTCACCCTTCTTTACAACACCGCCTGGTGTTGCCTTACGGACAGAAGCAACGATTACGTCGCCAATGTTACCGTATCTGCGTGTAGAGCCGCCAAGAACGCGGATACACTTAAGTTCCTTAGCTCCTGTGTTGTCGGCAACACGGAGATATGATTCAGCCTGTACCATTCTTTAGGCTCCTCCTTACTTAGCTTTTTCAATGATGCGAACAAGTCTCCATCTCTTATCCTTGGAGAGTGGTCTTGTTTCCATTACTTCTACTGTATCACCAACACCTGCTTCATTGTTTTCGTCATGTGCCTTGAGCTTGTATGTTGTGGACATGATCTTCTTGTAAAGCGGATGCTGTACTCTATCTTCAATTGCGACTACGATAGTCTTGTCCATCTTGTCAGATGTAACCTTACCTACACGTGTCTTACGGAAAGCTCTTTCACTCACTGTTTTTACCTCCCTATACATTATGCCTTATTCGCCATGTTCTTCTGGCGAATAATTGTGTTTACACGAGCGATGTCCTTCTTGACCTCGGCGATTTTAAGAGGATTATCCAGCTGGTTGATAGCATGCTGAAGTCTGAGATTAAAAAGATCCTTCTTGAGATCTGCAAGCTTTGTGTTGAGCTCTTCTACAGAGAGCTGACGGATTTCTGCTGCCTTCATTATGCTTCACCCCCTACTTTCTCTTCCATTTTTTCAGCCTTAACGAACTTAGTCTTGAGTGGGAGCTTGTGAGAAGCGAGACGGAGAGCTTCACGAGCTACTTCTTCGGAAACACCTGCGATTTCGAAGAGAACTCTGCCTGGCTTAACAACTGCTACCCAATATTCTGGAGAACCCTTACCGGAACCCATACGAGTTTCAGCAGGCTTCTGTGTTACTGGCTTGTCAGGGAAGATCTTGATCCAAACCTGACCGCCACGCTTGATATAACGAGTCATAGCGATACGAGCTGCTTCGATCTGGTTGGATGTGATCCAAGCTGGCTCTGTAGCCATGATACCATATTCACCATTTGATACTGTATTGCCGCGTGTTGCAACACCTGTCATACGACCGCGGTGTACTCTGCGGTACTTAACTCTCTTAGGCAGAAGCATTACTTAACCTCCTGTTCCTTACGTGGACCATTGTTACGTGGACCGTTGTTGTGTCTGTTGTTGTTACGGTTGTAGCCACGGTTGTCACCATCGCGACGTGGTCTACGATCAGAACGTTCATTTCTGCCATCGCGGCGATCGCGGCGTGGAGCCTGAACTTCTGTTGTACGAGGGCCGCCTGTGAGAACTTCGCCCTTGTAGAGCCAAACCTTAACACCGATGATACCGAATGTTGTGTTAGCTTCTGCAAAGCCGTAGTCGATGTCTGCACGGAGTGTCTGGAGTGGAATTGTACCCTCGTGATAGTGCTCTGTACGAGCGATTTCTGCGCCGCCGAGACGACCGGAGCAGTTTGTCTTGATGCCCTTAGCACCAAGCTTCATAGCTCTTGCCATAGCCTGCTTCATAGCGCGGCGGAAAGAGATACGCTTTTCGAGCTGTGCTGCGATGTTTTCAGCGATGAGCTGAGCGTTGAGGTCTGGCTGACGAACTTCAACGATTGTGATGTTGACAACCTTGCCGATCATCTTCTGCACTCTTTCCTTGAGTGCTTCGATTTCAGCGCCGCCCTTACCAACGATAACACCTGGACGTGCACAGTGGATAAAAATGCGAACACGGTCACCGCTTCTTTCGATTTCGATCTTTGCGATACCTGCTGCATAGAGTGTCTTCTTGAGATACTTACGGATGTTGTAGTCTTCTACCAAAAGGTCGCCGAAGGCATTATCATTTGCAAACCAGCGGGAATCCCAATTCTTGATGACGCCTACACGCAAACCGTGTGGATTAATTTTCTGGCCCATTATATTACCTCCTTAACCTTATTCTTTTTCTCTGAGAACCATTGTTACATGGGATGTTCTCTTGAGGATTCTGAATGCACGGCCCTGAGCACGTGGCATAACTCTCTTCATTACAGGACCTGGGCAAGCGAAAACTTCTGCTACGTAGAGGTTTTCTGGGTTCATGCCATGGTTGTTCTCTGCATTAGCCATTGCGCTCTTGAGGAGCTTCATCATTGGCTCGGAAGAGGACTTGTTTGTATTGAGCAGGATACCTGCTGCCTGCTGAACGCTCTTTCCACGGATAAGGTCACAAACGATCTGAACCTTACGAGGGGAAATGCGGATGTGTCTGAGATAAGCTCTTGCTTCCATTGTTTACTTCCTCCTCTGATTACTTACCGTTGTTGGATGTCTTGCTACCTGCGTGACCCTTGAAAGTACGTGTAGGTGCGAATTCACCGAACTTGTGGCCAACCATGTCTTCTGTTACATAAACAGGAACATGCTTACGACCATCGTGTACTGCTACTGTATGACCAACGAAATCTGGGAAAATAACGGATGCTCTGGACCAAGTCTTGAGAACCTTCTTTTCGCCCTTTTCGTTAAGCTCTTCTACTCTCTTGAGGAGTTCAGGAGCTATAAAAGGTCCTTTTTTAATGCTTCTACCCATTGTTTATGCTCCTTTCTTACTTGTCGTTGCGACGCTTAACAATCTGCTTGTCTGTGCGTGCATTCTGCTTACGTGTCTTATAACCAAGTGCTGGCTTGCCCCATGGTGTAACAGGACCTGGACGGCCGATTGGGGACTTACCTTCACCACCACCGTGTGGATGGTCGTTAGGGTTCATAACAGAACCGCGAACTGTTGGGCGGATGCCGAGGTGGCGTGTTCTACCAGCCTTACCGATCTGAACGTTTTCGTGATCTACGTTGCCGATCTGGCCGATTGTTGCCTTACAGTTGAGCTTGATGTAACGAACTTCACCGGATGGGAGACGAACCTGAGCAGCTGCGCCTTCCTTAGCCATGAGCTGAGCGAAGGAACCTGCGGAACGAACGAGCTGAGCGCCCTTACCTGGGTAGAGCTCAATGTTGTGGATAACTGTACCGAGTGGGATATTTGCGATTGGGAGGCAGTTACCTGGCTTGATGTCAGCGTTTGCAGAGGAAATAACCTGTGCGCCAACTTCGAGGCCTACTGGAGCGATGATGTAACGCTTTTCACCGTCTTCGTACTGAACGAGAGCGATGTGAGCGGAACGGTTTGGATCGTATTCGAGTGTGAGAACTGTTGCAGCCATATCCATCTTATCGCGCTTGAAGTCGATAATACGATACTTCTGCTTGTTGCCGCCACCGTGGTGACGAACTGTGATTCTGCCGTAGCTGTTGCGGCCAGCTGTCTTCTTCTTGGATTCAAGAAGGGACTTCTCTGGCTTAACACGGCTCAAAACCGAGTAATCAGTTACTGTCATGTTACGACGAGAAGCTGTTGTCGGCTTAAATGTCTTGATTGCCATTTTAGTGCTTTCTCCTTATCTTTGTGTTTTGCACTGCCAATTTTTCATGCAGTATACTTTCAGGCGGTTTATGTTTACCGCCAACCCTTTGTCAGGGATTGATTAGAACATACCCTCAAAGAGTTCAATTTCCTTGGAGTCTTCTGTGAGTGTGATAATAGCCTTCTTGGAAGCAGATGTCTTACCAACGTGAACGCCCATTCTCTTGTTCTTGCCGCGAACGTTCATTGTGTTGACGGACTTAACCTTTACCTTGAAGATTTCTTCCATAGCCTTCTTGATTTCGATCTTGCCAGCGTCTGTAGCAACTTCGAAAACGTATACCTTGTTAGCCACGCCCATCATGGATTCTTCTGTGATGATTGGCTTTCTGATGATATCGTAAACAGATTTCATTATGCGTATACCTCCTGGATCTTCTCAACAGCTACCTTATCAACAACGAGCTTGTCAGCCTTGAGGATTTCGTAAGTTGAGATGATGCTGGAAATTGTTGTTGTAACGTTAGGAATGTTTCTTGCAGAGAGAACAACGTTCTTTCTTACTTCTGGTGTGATAACAAGAGCCTTGCAGTTAGCATTGATGTTGTTAAGGAAGCCAACGAAAGACTTTGTCTTGATTTCGTTCATTTCGATGTTTTCAACAACGATCATGTTGCCGGACTGGAACTTAGCAGCGAGAGCAGACTTGATAGCGAGCTGACGTGCCTTCTTGTTCATGCTGTTTTCAAAGTGTCTTGGCTTAGGACCAAATGCGATACCACCGTGTGTCCACTGTGGAGCGCGGATGGAACCCTGACGAGCACGGCCTGTGCCCTTCTGTCTCCAAGGCTTGCGGCCACCGC
>SVKW01000162.1 GCA_015068285.1 Oscillospiraceae bacterium
AGAAAAAAGCTACGCTGCAAACTGCGAAGTGATAAGAGAGGTGCTGACAAAGCTTTTTGAAAGCATAGGCACAGACGGGGAATTCAAAGGCTTCACAGGGGGCATAGGAAGCGAGGTCTTTGATATTTTCGGCATAAAGAAAAGCTTCGACGATGCGGCAAATGCCATCAAATACGGCTATATGACAGGCAGCGGCAATCACATCTATGACATAAGCGGTCTTGGCATATATCGCTTTATCGGCAAGATAGGAAGCAGGGATGAGCTTGTGTCCTTTATCCCATATTCGCTGAAAAAGCTTATCGAATATGACAGCGTATCAAAAAAGGTGCTTGTCGACACTCTTGATGTGTATCTCGCCTGCGACTGCAATATAAACAAGGCTTCACAGCAGCTCGATATTCATTATAAAACCCTTGTTTACCGTATAAACAGAATCAAGGAGATTATGGAGCTTGAAAATATCGAAGGCGATGTCCGTCTTGAAATCCAGCTTGCTCTCAAAATCCTCCGTATGCTCGAAAGAACAGAGAAATAGCGAAATCCCCTTGCCTCTCCTGTTTCAGGAGAGGTGGCACACGGAGCGCAAGTGCGCGACCGGCGGCGAGTGCCGCCGCACCTATTTAATTTTGTGGGGTCCCCGAACAGCCTGCTGTTTGGGGTGTAATGTGACGGAGAGGTAAAATCTATTCAATATGACTTGTCACACCGCAATGTTGCTTTGCAACAATTCATGCACAAAGTGCAATTCATATCGCAAGATAATTCATGTGTTTACACAATTCATTCATATAAAGGAGAACAACAATGGGTATTGATACATCAAAATACAACATCAACATCGGCACTATGAAAAAGGGCGCGCGCAACGCCATCACAGATGTAAAGGGCGTCAAGGTCGGTCATGTAACCCTTAAAGAGGGGGATGCACGCACAGGTGTCACAGCAATTCTCCCTCATGAGGGCAATATTTTCAAAGAAAAGGTGGTTGCCGCAACCTATGTCATCAACGGCTTCGGCAAGAGCATCGGCACAGTTCAGATTGACGAGCTTGGCACTATCGAAACCCCGATTATTCTGACAAATACCCTTTCTGTCGGCACAGCGGCAACAGCTCTCGTTAAATATATGCTTGAGCAGAATGAGGATATCGGCGACACAACAGGCACGGTAAATCCTGCCGTCTGCGAGTGCAACGACGGCAACTTAAACTGCATCCGCAAGCTTTTCATAAAGGAAGAACACGTATTTGAAGCTCTTAAAAATGCCTCGGAAGATTTTGAGGAAGGTGACGTCGGCGCAGGCACAGGCATGATGTGCTATGGCTTAAAGGGCGGCATAGGCACAGCCTCCCGCATAGTCGAGCTTGACGGCGAGGAATACACAATTGGTGTGCTTGTAATGAGCAATTTCGGCGCAACAGACCGTCTTATTGTCGACGGCGACAAGCTTGGCAAGCGAATCGAGGACAAGTGGGCAGAGGAGGACAAGGGCTCGATTATAATTATTCTTGCCACAGATATCCCTGTCAATGAGCGTCAGCTCAAGCGTCTTTGCAAGCGTGTGCCTGCAGGTCTTGCCCGCACAGGTTCCTATTACGGCAACGGCTCAGGCGATGTGGTCTATGCCTTCACAACTGCAAATAAGGTTAAGCATTACGAGGAAAAGGCGATTGTTGAAACCAAAACTCTCCATGAAGATAAAATCAACAGCCTGTTTATAGCCGTCACGGAAGGGGTTGAAGAAGCTGTTATCAGCTCCTTGCTCCACGCCGAAACTGTCACAGGCAGAAACGGCAGAGTCGCCCATTCTCTGACAGAATATATGGATTTGTAGGAAAGTTTATACTTACGCACAGTCTTGTAGGGGCGGGTCTCTGCGCCCGCCCGAAAATACACGGACGAGCAATGCTCGCCCCTACATTTATTGGACCGTCGAGGACGCCAGTCCCTACGCACAAGCCCCTTGCCTCCCTCTGAGGAGGGGGGTGGCAAAACCGCAGGTTTTGACGGGGGGAGAGAATTTTATCCAATGCACCGCAGGTACAGATTACATACACCTGTGGTGATGCCATACGCTATGCAATTACATACACACTGCGTGTGATTACATACTGCTTCGCAGATATAGGGTGTGACTTCGTCACGAATTAAATAGGTTCTCTCCTTCCACCACTTCGTGGTCCCCCTCCCTCGTCAGAGGGAGGCAAGAAAACTTGTAGCCTCCCCTGTGAATTCACCCCACAAAGCAGGCTTTGCGGGGACCCCATTATCGGGGAGGTGGCGGCGTTAGCCGTCGGAGGGGTTGTAACCTATCCAATGTGATTTATCACACCACACTTCTTCACTTTTCACTATTACTTATCACTTTACCCGCGGAATGTCGAGGGCACCATTCCCTACAATGAAGTTGTTGTAGGGGAGCTGCTTGCCGCTCCCGAAAACCTGACCAACCCACCCTTAATTCTCAACTCTCAACTCACACGAAAGGAGCTTCAATGAAACGCATCATATCAATACTTCTCCTCCTTGCCATCTGCCTGCCCATGTGCTCTTTGGGTGCAGGCTTTACAGATGTGCCTAAAAACAGTTGGGCGCTTGCCGACATAAATGCTGCAAATTCCGTCGGTCTTATGGAGGGCAGAGGAAACGGCATCTTCGGCTACGGCGATAAAATTATGCGCTCTGAATTTGCCGCAATGCTTACACGCCTTATGGGCTGGAGCGTTGAAAACGGCGAAAGCTCGCATTTCAATGATGTAAAACCAAATCAATGGTTTACAGGCTATATCAACACACTTTATGCACACGGTGTGGAAAACTCCGAAAACTTCCGTCCGGGTGACTACATAACACGCCGTGAAATGGCTGTCATGCTGGTCAAGGCTCTCGGCTACGATAATCTGGCAAAGAGCGAGAAAACAAGCCCGTTTTCCGATGTGACAGTTGACAAGGGCTATATTTCCGTCGCTTATAATCTGGGGATAATCAACGGCACAGGGGGCGATAAGTTTGACCCCAACGGCTCGGCAACAAGAGAGCAGGGCGCGGCTATGATGATGCGCGTACACCGCAAATATTACGCAAAAATCGACGAAATTCACGGCTTTTATGCCATTTCTTCGTGGAATCAGCGTGATATTGCCGCCTCTATGGACGAGGTCTCCTTTGGCTGGGCAAGGCTTGAATATGATAACGGCGTAAGTCTTAACCAGACCTCGAAAAACGGCAATGACTGGAAGCTTCCGCAGGGCTACAGCGATGCGCTGGAGCTTATGCGTGACAATAATACCGCCATAAATCTTGCCGTTACAATGACCGACCAGAGCCATTGCAAGGCGATTTTGCTCGATGAAGCCAACCGCATTGATGCGGTGAAGCAGATCGTCTCTGCCGCCGGGGAGTTTGACGGTGTCACGATAGATTTTGAAGGCATGAAGGGCGATGAGCTGAAAAACGGTCTCACCGCGTTTATGACCGAGCTGAAGACTGCGTTGAATGGCAAAAAGCTCAATATCGCAGTTCATCCTGTGCTGTCGGAGGGCGAGTATTTCAGCGCCTACGATTACGGCAAATTAGGCGAAATCTGCCATAAAATTATACTTATGGCTCACGATTACGCCCCGAATAATCTGCCGTCAAATCTGCTCAATACCGACTATATCGCAACGCCTGTAACGCCTTTCAGCGAGGTCTATAC
>SVKW01000023.1 GCA_015068285.1 Oscillospiraceae bacterium
CTCAGGATGACAAGCGGGGATTAAACCACACGTTTTACAGCCAGAATCACGCCGTCAAACTCACTTTTATCCACATTTTGTGTATTATTCCAGCTTTTTGCCCAGTCGTCAGGCGAAATATATTCATAGACATCAAAGCCTGCAAAGTTGAGCATAGTCACCATTTCAATATATGAGTAGCTGCTCACTCCTTCGATTTCCTTTTCCGCATAGTCGAGCACTATCGTGCTTCCCGATTTCACCATATCGGCAACATGAATAAGTATCGAAGAAAAAACCATCTGCGGCAGATGGAAGCTCATGCCGAGGAAGTTGACAAAAGACAGAGTATTTTTCGTAAACCCTATCTCCTCCAGCTCCTTTATCCAGTATTTATTCTTCGGCGGCGGGACTTCGATGACTTTTATAGAAATATCTTTCTTCCTGCCCAGGATATTCGATGGATTTTTAAAAAGAAGATACTGCTGCACCCCTGTTTTTATGGCATTCTGCAGCATTTTCTGCTCATATATATTTGAAAGCGGATTTGTGAATCTCGATATTTTCATTGGATTTCTCCTTATAGAATACTGATAATATCATACTATATTTCACAGAAAATAACAAGACCCGATATTATGCACAAAATATGCGTAGGCGAAAAAGTCTGTAGATTCTTCGGCTGTTCTCCAAAATTACACATAAAAAATATGAGGTCCGAAGACCTCATATTTTTATTTTAACTTATTCAGTTAATCTGTTATGTAATACTATACGTAACTATTATTCGTTAACGTATGCGTAGCAGTACATATGGGAACCTGCTGGATTGATACGGATACCTTCGAGGTTCTGAGCCATAGCAACGATACACTGCTTGGAGTAGAGAGGCATAAATACCATATCTTCCATAACGAGCTTCTGAATGTCTCTGTAGATAGGTTCACGATCGCCCTTGATTGTCTGAGCGCCCTTGTCGATGAGTTCGTCCATTACTGGGTTGGAGTACCAGCCACGGTTACCTGTAGCACCACCGGATTCTGTGTGGAAGAGTGCGAGAGCTGTGGATGCTGGGTCGTAAGACATGGACCAGCCGAGAACGAAGAGGTCATGATCCTTACCGGAGATGTGTTCGAGGTATGCGCCCCACTCCATAAGTGTGATTTCGAGTTCTACACCGAGATCAGCCCACTGAGTCTGGAGCATCTGAGCAACACGGGAACGTTCGTCGGAGTTAAGAGCGATGTTAGCCTTAAAGCCGTCTGGGTAGCCAGCTTCAGCCATCATAGCCTTTGCCTTTTCTACATCGTAGTCATACTTATAGATTTCGTTGTCGAAGTAGTCGCCGAGTGCGGACCAAGCTGTGTTGATTTCGATACCCTTACCTTCGATAACTACATCGATGATATCCTGCTTGTTTGTTGCATATGCGAGAGCCTGACGAACCTTAACGTTGTTGAATGGTTCCTTTGTCATGTTCCAGCCAACATATGTCATGGAGGAGGAAACGTTTTCAACTGTCTTGATTGTGTCGTCTGCGAGAACACGGTCGATGTCAACTGGTGGAACTTCGTCGATCATATCAACGTCACCGGACTGGAGAGCGATTGTTCTGGAGGATTCTTCTGGAACTACCTTGAATGTAACTGTGTCAGCTACAGCCTTTTCGCCCCAGTATTCGTCCCAACGTTCCATAACGAAAGAGTCGTTAACGTGCCAATCCTTGAGCTTCATAACGCCAGTACCGATTGGGAATTCGCCGTAGGACTTGCCTTCCTTTTCATACTGTTCGAAAGTTTCCTTATCGATGATGGAGAGCTGTGTACCTGCGAGGTTAGCGAGGAATGGAGCGTATGGATACTGAGTTGTAACTGTTACGTTGTATTCGTCGTCAATAACAACTTCGTCGATCATTTCAGCCATGAACTTAACCTTAGCTTCTACAGCTGCACGGTCAAGGGAGAACTTAACGTCTTCAGCGTTGAAGTCGTTACCGTTGTGGAACTTAACGCCTTCGCGGAGCTTGAACTTATAAGTTACGTCGTCAACTACTTCATAGGATTCTGCGAGACATGGGCCGATTTCACCTGTGTAAACGTCTCTGACGAGGAGAGAGTTGTAAAGGTGACGGAGAGCTGCAGAGGAGGATGTGTCGTTACCATCATGTGGGTCTGGTGTAACAACGTCGGATGCCTTTGCGATAACGATGTCCTTACGAACGTTTTCGGAAGGAGGTGCTGGTTCATTGGAGCCAGCTGCTGTTGTTGTGTCGCCTGCTGGAGCAGCTGTTGTTGTTTCTTCCTTGGAAGAACAGCCAGCGAGCATTGCGAACATCATTGCCATAACGAGTGTTAAAGCGAGGAGTCTGGATTTCTTCATGTTTTATTTTTCCTTTCTTTATTTTGCACGTTTCAGAATGTTTCATCTTTGCGTGTTACATTACTACACTTAAAAATTATGTATTCATCTCTTGTGCATATCCGTATTATAAACCCATGTTATGCTTTTGTCAACCACAATTTTAATATTTCTTTAAAATTTGCGGAAACTTTTTCAAGTTTTTTTGGAACCATCTCATAAATTGTATAAAATCATCATACGTTTTTTGTGCAATTTCAACATTGGCATTATTCTAACTTATATACAAAGACAGATTTTTCTTTAAAATTCGGACTTTCGCATAAAAATAATTCAAATCATTGCCGTTTCAGATGCAACATTATGATAATTTATGTGTTTTTTATTCTAACCTTTCTCTTTTTGGCTTAATACTTTCTTAACTATTTTCGTTTTCTTACTATATAATATATATTATTTAATTTTTGCTTTAATTTTCAATGCGTCAGGCACATAAAAAAATATGAGGTCCGAAGACCTCATATTTTTATTTTAACCTATTCAGTTAATTTGTTATGTAATACTATACGTAACTATTATTCGTTAACGTATGCGTAGCAGTACATATGGGAACCTGCTGGATTGATGCGGATACCTTCAAGGCCCTTAGCCATAGCAACGATACACTGCTTGGAGTAGAGAGGCATGAAGACCATATCGTCCATAACGAGTCTCTGGATTTCTCTGTAGATAGGTTCGCGGTCGCCGTCGATGAGCTGTGCGCCTTCGTCGATGAGCTTATCCATTTCTGGGTTGGAGTACCAGCCACGGTTACCTGTAGCACCACCGGATTCTGTGTGGAAGAGTGCGAGAGCTGTGGATGCTGGGTCGTAAGACATGGACCAGCCGAGAACGAAGAGGTCATGAGACTTACCGGAGATGTGTTCGAGGTATGCGCCCCACTCCATGAGTGTGATTTCGAGTTCTACACCGAGATCAGCCCACTGAGTCTGGAGAACCTGTGCAACACGGGAACGTTCGTCGGAGTTAAGAGCGATGTTAGCCTTAAAGCCGTCTGGGTAGCCAGCTTCAGCCATGAGAGCCTTTGCCTTTTCCATATCGTATTCGTACTTGAAGATTTCGTTATCATGGAAGTCACCAAGTGCGGACCAAGCTGTGTTGATTTCGATACCCTTACCTTCGATAACTACATCGATGATATCCTGCTTGTTTGTTGCATGAGCAAGAGCCTTACGTACGCGAACGTCGTCAAATGGCTTCTTTGTCATGTTCCAGCCAACATATGTCATGGAGGAGGAAACGTTTTCAACTGTCTTGATGGAGTCGTCTTCGAGAACGCGGTCGATGTCAACTGGTGGAACTTCGTCGATCATATCAACGTCACCGGACTGGAGAGCGATTGTTCTGGAGGATTCTTCTGGAACTACCTTATATGTAACTGTATCTGCTACAGCGATTTCGCCCCAGTAACCGTCCCAGCGTTCCATTGTGAAGGAGTCGTTAACGTGCCAGTTCTTGAGCTTCATAACGCCAGTACCGACTGGGAATTCGGAGTAGGACTTGCCTTCCTTTTCGTACTGTTCGAATGTTTCCTTATCAATGATGGAGAGCTGTGTACCAGCAAGGTTTGCGAGGAATGGAGCACATGGATACATTGTTGTGATGATTACGTTGTAGTCGTCAACGATTTCAACGTCTTCGATCATTTCAGCCATGAACTTAACCTTTGGCATTTCCTTTGCACGGAGGAGAGAGAACTGAACGTCTTCTGCGTTGAAGTCGTTACCGTTGTGGAACTTAACGCCTTCACGGAGCTTCATCTTGTAAGTTACGTCATCTGGAATTTCCCAGGATTCTGCGAGACATGGCTGGAGTTCGCCAGTTTCTGTCTTACGAACGAGGAGGGAGTTATACATATGACGGAGAGCTGCAGAGGAGGATGTGTCGTTTACATCGTGTGGGTCTGCGCCAACAACGTCAGATGCCTTAGCGATAACGATGTCCTTACGTGCGTTATCTGCTGGAGCTGCTGGTTCATTGGAGCCAGCTGCTGTTGTTGTGTTGCCTGCAGGAGCTGCTGTTGTTGTTTCTTCCTTGGAGGAACAGCCAGCGAGCATTGCAAACATCATTGCCATAACGAGTGTTAAAGCGAGGAGTCTGGATTTCTTCATGTTTTTATTTCCTTTCTTTATTTTGCACTTTTCTGAATACTTCATCTTTGCGTGTGGATTTTCGTACACTTAAAAATTACATTCTTGTCTTGTGCATGACAGTATTATAACTTAGAGGTGTCGGTTTGTCAATGGGATTTTTAACATTTATTTAAGATTTTTCAACTTTTTTCTAAACTTTTTTGTATGTTATATGCATAAAGCATAGTTTTATTCCAATTTTATTGTGCAATTATTACAATCTATTTTTAACAGATTCCCCGACTGAATTCTTTGCATTCCGAATACATTATATATTATTATATAAAATGTTCGATTTTTTAAATTTACAAGAATTTATAAAGAATTTTTTATCTAAAAATATTATATTTTCAACTTAATATTTTATTAACATTTAAATTTTTGAAAAATTTCTTATGTGCTCTGAATTTCCCGATTTATTTTTCAGGTGTCCTTTATGCAGTACAACGAAAATAAGAATTTACATGAATTTATTTTTTATGCATATTGTACACCTTTTCTGCGATATAAAGCCATATAAGCCATTCTGTCCTCCGCCCCGCCAACTTCCCGCAAAAGACATAAAAATGGCGTACAGGCCTTAAAAACGGCCTATACGCCTAATCTTTTCTTAACATTTACTTTCGCCTTACTATATTATATATGTACACGCAAAAACCGGGTGCACGAGGCACCCGGTTCGGAACTGATTATTCAGTTGTTAAGCATTTTAAGTACAAAGACCTGAGATTAGTCTTCTACAACGTATGCGTTGCAGTAGTAACCGCCGCCACGCTTGTACCAGTTAACACCTTCGAGACCCTTGTTCATACCGTAAACATTGATCTGCTGGAGAAGTGGGATCCATGGAACTTCGTCAGCGATTACATCCTGAAGTTCGTGGTAGATAGCTTCACGCTTTGTCTGATCCATTTCAACTGCGCCTTCATCGATAAGTCTGTCGATTTCAGGGTTCTTGAGCCAGGAACGGTTACCGTTAGGACCGATTGTGGAGGAGTGGAAGTTCATTCTCATTGTTCTATCCTGGTTAGTAGCATGGCCCCAGCCGAGCATGATGAGGTCCTGATTACCATCACAGTGTTCCATGAGAGTACCGAATTCCATGAGAGCGATTTCAACGTCTACGCCGATCTTTGCGCAGTCAGCCTGGAAAATCTGAGCCATTCTGTTACGTTCGTCGGAAGAAACGCCGAGTTCAACTGTTCTGCCGAAACCGTCTGGGTAGCCAGCTTCAGCAAGGAGTGCCTTTGCTTTTTCGATATCGTATTCGTATGGGTTGGACTTAAAGAATGGCATAATGCTTGGGAATGGAGATTCGCCTGGGAGAGCATAACCTTCGTAAACAACGTCGATCATGGACTGCTTGTCGGAAGCATAGTGGAGAGCCTGACGAACGAGCTTGTTGTTCCAAGGTTCCTTATTGTGGTTGAAGGAAATGTAAACAACAGAAGAGCCTGGAACTTCCATTGTCTTGAGGTCTGCGTTATCCATTACTCGTGGAATGTCGATAGCGTTGATAGGCATAACGAGGTCAACTTCACCAGCTTCGAGAGCGATTGTTCTGGAAGTTGGTTCTGGAACAACCTTGATTGTCCAGGAAGTTGTAACAGGTGTGCCTGCCCAGTGTTCATCAAAGCGAACGAGCTTAACGTAGTCGTTGATC
The DNA here is from genome assembly GCA_015068285.1 of Oscillospiraceae bacterium. Lineage (GTDB taxonomy): Bacteria > Bacillota > Clostridia > Oscillospirales > Butyricicoccaceae > SIG471. Next base: position 6,193 of record SVKW01000023.1, read on the forward strand.
TTCCATTCTTCAAGCTTCATTGGGCCTGTGCCGCAAGCAACCTGGTTGATATCGTCTGGATGTTCTTCAACGAACTTCTTGTTCTGGATGTGCATAGCACCTTCTGTGAGGTTAACCATGATAGCAGCAGATGGCTTAGTCATCTTAAGTGTAACTGTCATAGCTTCGTCATCACATGTAATTTCTTCAACAGCTTCGAGCATAGCCTTGGACTGTGGAATTTCATACTTTGCACGGTCGAGGGAGAACTTAACATCTGTTGGTGTCAAGATTTCGCCGTTGTGGAACTTAACATTTTCACGGATGTGGAATGTAAGTGTGAGATAGTCATCGCTGATTTCCCAGGATTCTGCGAGACCAGGGATGAATTCAGAATTTTCGTCCATATCAATAAGTGTATCAAATACCATGTTGATAACTGTATTGGAGTAGGAGTCTGTGGATTCTGGTGGGTCGAGTGTTACAACGTCAGCTGTGGATGTCATAACGAGATCTGTGCGGACGTTCTTGCCTTCAGTGGACTGAGTTGTGTCAGTACCAGCAGCTGTTGTTGTGTCGCCTGCTGGAGCAGCTGTTGTTGTTTCTTCCTGGGAAGAACAGCCAGCGAGCATAGCAAACATCATTACGAGTGCGAGCATCAAAGAAATAAATCTCTTCATACTTTCTTTACCTCTCTAAAAATTTTTTGCGGTTTTCCCGCTATTTGCCTTTGATTATAGACCTCAAATTGTTAAATGTCAATAGTTTTTTAATAGTTAAAAATTAAACTTTTCAGCTATTTTTTATGCGTTTTCCATATCTTTTATTGAAATAATCAGCAAAATTAACGAAAAACTTCACATTTTCTTAATTTTTAGCTCATATTTATAAGCTTTATAGATATATCCGATATTTCGGTCACTCAATTATATTATCATGCAATATTTCTCCATTTTTCGTACTGAAAAACGGCATTTGCGCATAAAAAGGCTTCCCTTTTCAGAGAAGCCTTTTTGTTATTTAATTATTTTCTTTCTCTTTTGCCATCAGCTTTTTATTGACCTGACAACCCCAGAGGAAGATACCTGCGCCGATAAGTCTTATAGCCGCGCTGAGATAGAGCGCCGCATAAATCGACCATGTCTGCTTGATGAATGTACCGACAAACGGCATAAAGGAGCTTGTAATCTGTGTAAGACAGGTGAAAAGCGACATATAGAGTGTTCTGTTCTTTTCGGGAGCAACATAGATGAGCTCGTTGAAAACAAGGAAGATAACGCCGCCCGTGCCCGAGCCGACGACAAACTGAGCAAGGAGCAATGTGAACAATGTGCCCGAAAGCGCATAGACCACAGGTGAAATTGCCATAAGGAACATACAGATGGCGAGAACGAAGTTGCTGCCGATTTTCTTGCTCAGCTTTATCCATAAGCCCATGGTCAGCACCTGTGTGATCTGGGAAGCTATGTTGAAATAGCCTATCCACGCCGCGTTTGCGTTGAGGACATTGAGCTGATACATATTGTAAAGAGGCCATGCCATCTGCCAGCCGAGATAGAAAACTATGACAGTTGCGCAGTAACGGCAGTACATAGGGTAGTTTTTCGCCTCTTTAAGGGCGGTAACCAGTCTTTTGCCGAAGCTTTCGCCCACAACAGGAGGTGCAGGCTCAAACTTAAATCGGCTGTACTGATAAATCTCCCATGTACCTATGGCGAGAGTGAATATGAAAAGAATCTGGAAAAGTCCCACATCGGTTATCGGAAGCTTTTCATAAAGCGTAAGATATGTACCTAAAATGAAAGTCGCACCGATGGTGAGAATATTGTTGTACTTGTTTCGTCTGCCGATGACTTCGTTGAGCTTATCTTTAGGGAAAACATCAGCCATAAGCGACTGATAGCCTATCTGCCACACCGATTCAAATGCGTTTCTCAGACCGACAAGAGCGGCAAGCGAGAAAGGCTGAATAATCCTCGGCAGGAATGGTACAATGGCGTAAAGCAGGAAGAAGGCTCTCGAGCCGAAGCAGATGAGCAGGGTGGTTTTAAGCTTGTTTTTTGTACTGTCAATGATGACAGCGCCCGGAATAAGGGCGATAACCGCCACAATAGACGGCATTGCGCTGAGCATAGCGAAATGATAGTCGCCGCCGCCCAGAGCCTTGAGGTATGTGGCAAGATAGTTTGCCACCGCCACAACAAAGGCGCCCATAAGGCTGCCTGTGATGTTCAGCCTGTAGTTTTTTTCAAGATGTTCGTTCATTTGTTTATAACACCTCTTTTAACTTTACTTTATATTTATACAGGATATAATAGACGCTGTTACACAGCTACACCCCTCCACCACCATTCGGTGGTCCCCCTCCCCTTAATAAGGGGAGGCATAAAAATTGTAGCTAAATTACAAACCCAATGCCTTCATTGCATCGAGAGTTATCTGGCAGAGCTCGTCAACTGTGATGCCAAGCATTTCAGCGCCCTTTGTGATAACTTCACGGGAGCAGCCTGCGGCAAAAGCAGGAGTCTTGAACTTCTTCATAACGCTCTTGAGCTCCATATCCTGGCAGGACTTGCTTGGTCTCATACGAGCCGCTGCGCCGATAAGGCCTGTAAGTTCATCTGTTGCAAAGAGATACTTTTCCATAATATGTGTCGGCTCGATATCGCAGCCTTCGTGGAGACCGAAGCAATGGCTTGCTGTGCTTCTGATGATGCCTTCATCAATATCAAGCTCACGCATCATTTCCTGACTCTTGATGCAGTGCTGGTCTGGGTAAAGCTCATAGTCGATATCGTGGAGCATACCGACTACCTTCCAGTATTCAACTTTTTCAGGATCGTGCTTCTTTGCGATTTCACCGAGAACACCGGACACGATTTCACCGTGGGAAATGTGGAATGGCTCCTTGTTAAACTGCATGAGAATTTCTTTAGCCTGTTCGACTGTTGGGATATAAGACATAATATCGCCCTCCATAATTTTTCTTAATGGGTATATTATAACAAATAATAAGCGATATGTAAAATATTTTGTAAAAAAATATTGATTTGTTTGGCAAAAACATATAATATATATTTATAGGTAAATTATGACTTATAAAATATGGAGGTAATATATGAAAGTTGTAATCGTAGGCGGCGTTGCTGGCGGCGCAAGTGCTGCAGCAAGACTCCGCAGACTGGACGAACACGCAGAGATCATCATCTTCGAAAGAGGTGAATACATCTCCTATGCAAACTGCGGCTTGCCATATTATATCGGCGGCGAAATCACAAACAAGAAGTCTCTCACACTCCAGACACCACAGAGCTTCAAAAACAGATTCAACATTGATGTACGCACATTCAACGAAGTTATCGGCATCAACAGAGAGGCAAAGACTGTTCTCGTAAAGAACGTCAAGACAGGCGAAGAATTTGAAGAAAGCTATGACAAATTGATTCTCTCCCCTGGCGCAGACCCAATCCGCCCTCCTCTCCCCGGCATCGACAACGAAAGAATTTTCACACTCCGCAACATTCCTGATACATACAAGATCAAGGACTTTATCGACAACAACTTCCCTCTCTCCGCAGTTGTTGTAGGCGGCGGCTATATCGGCGTTGAAATGGCTGAAAACCTCCGCAACGCAGGTCTTATGGTCACAATCATCGAAATGCAGGATCATCTCATCGCTCCGCTCGATTACGATATGGCTTGCGATGTTCACCATTATGTTCAGAAGAACAATATGTCCCTCATGCTCAAGACAAAGGTCGAAGGATTTGAGGCTCTCGAAAACTCCATCTGTGTAAACACAGACAAGGGTCCTGTTGTTGCAGATATGGTAATCATGTCTGTCGGCGTTCGCCCTGATTCCAAGCTCGCTGCTGCGGCCGGTCTTGAAGTCAACAAGCGCGGTTCCATCATCGTTGACGATCACATGCTGACAAACGACGAAAACATCTATGCTGTCGGTGACGCTGTTGAAATCACAAACTTCGTAACAGGCGAAAAGGGCTTCACACCGCTTGCAGGTCCTGCAAACAAGCAGGGCAGAATCGCTGCAGCTAACATCTGCGGTATGGACGAAACATACAAGGGCACACAGGGCTCCGCTGTTCTCAAGATCCTCGACATGACAGTTGCTACAACAGGTATCAACGAAACTGTTGCTCAGGCTGCAGGCATTCCTTATGAAAAAGTTTACACATTCGGCGGCGGCCACGCAGGTTACTATCCTGGCGCAGGCAACATCCGCGTAAAGCTTATTTTCAACAGCGAAAACGGCAAGGTTCTCGGCGCACAGGTTGTTGGCTTTGAAGGCGTTGACAAGCGCTGTGACGTTATCGCAACAGCTATCCGCGCAGGCATGACAGTAAGTGACCTCGCTGAGCTTGAACTCTGCTACGCACCACCATTCTCCTCTGCCAAGGACCCGGTAAACATGGCAGGCTTTATGGCTGAAAACATCATGGACGGTCTTGTAAAGCAGTACCACTGGCACGATGTTCCATCCATTCCAAAGGATAAGGTGACATTCCTCGACGTTCGTACTGTTGCCGAAAACGAAAAGGGCACAATCGAAGGCGCTATCCACATTCCTGTTGATGAGCTCCGTCTTTCCATTCCAATGGTTGACAAGTCTAAGCCTGTATTCCTCATCTGCCAGAGCGGTCTCCGCAGCTATGTTGCAGCAAGAATGCTCGAACAGTACGGCTATGACTGCTACAACCTTGCAGGCGGCTACGGTCTTTATTCTTCCGTCACAACAGACCTCGTCTTTGACGAAAGACCTGTTCACCCTTGCGGCATCGTTATTGAATAAGATATACATATATAACAAAAAAGACCATCCATACGGGTGGTCTTTTTTAGTTTAATATCTCGTTCACTTTCTCCACGTCTGCAATTTTACATTCCCACGTCCATTCGATACTCAGACTTTCGTTGACTTTTCTAACTGCAGCAGTTTCATTTATTCCGCCTTCGTCTATGTAAAACATGACTTCAAAGCAGTTTTCACCATCATCAAGGTGTATTTTATAATAATCCCCAAGTCCCATCGACTCAACATAGCAGACAGGCTTCAGATTTTTTATCACTTCAACTATTCCGTAAGGAACAGCTATTTTGTTTTCAGCAAAATAGCTTTCCCCCTGCACATTGTGAAAATAAGCATTTATTCGTGCCGTTTCAAAAGCAATGTCAACCTTTCCATCGCCTTTTGTATTGATAAATCCCGCCGGACGAAAGAATATTATCAGTACGATGATGACCGCCGTTGTCGGAAGAATATATTTTTTCATCGTGATGCCCCTTTCAATTTTTCGTATATTTCCTTCGCCAGCTCAGAATAGCCGTCGGACGCCTTAAACACCTCATTTTCGTCGGGCGGTGTAACTACATAAATCGCATATTTTCCATCTTCGTCAACAAAATATATTCTGTCATCGTGACCTGCAAGTGTTGCATCAATAAAGGCATAATACCGAAGCATCATAGCGGTGTGCTGCGGCACAGGCATAGTCATCGCACCATTTACTCCTTGCACATAATCGCTCCCTATTTCTTTACGCAGTTCATCATAAAACTTCGCTTCCTCTTCGGTAAGCTGACGCTCGATCACACCGTTATCAAAGGAAACATAATATTTGCCTTCCAGGTCGGTTGTTTCTCTGCCGCCATATATCCACAGAGCTGAAAAGGCAATAATGGCAAATATTATATAGTATTGTTTTTTCATGGTAGCACTCCTTTCGCCAGATATATCTTTATTTTATACTCGCAAATACATCTCTGCACAGATCAATTATCTGCTGTGTCAGTTCGGCATCGTTTGAATGGGCAATATACATCTGCAATGCATGACCTTTGCGCCAGTTATTGCCTATTTCAGGATAGATATAGGTTTCTTTTATTCCGGGTGAAAATCCGACAGAGCTTTCTTCTCCCCTTATTACAATATCCGGGAATCCCATCACAGGATGAAGTGTCTGGTCGTCTGACGAAAGAGTTGTAAGCCATTTGCGGATAAGTTTTTCTTCTTTAGCCGTTGCAGTTATCGTCACATTGCGCTCGATTGTGGAATAGTTGAAAACTATTTTGCCGTCGATGAAAATATCCTTTTCCGAGTGATAATAGTCGGCGACTATAAAAAATATTATCATACAGGCGGCAAGCGTGAGCATTATAAACTTCACACTCTTTGAAAACAGATATTTTTTCATAGCAGCTCCTTTCTGTTGTTTACAGACGACCAATGGTCGCCCCTACATAATTGTTCTCGTTTGTTTTGCGGGAGGAGCAAGCACCTCCCCTACATTTTACAGAATGTCGTGGTCACCCGCCCCTATTTCACTTCAAATTCGCAGTACATCGGGATATTTTCGCCGGTTTTATCGTTGCGCATGCTTGTGACGATGCGGTATTGCCCTGCGGTTATATTGTCGGTATAGATACCAATATTATAGTCGAATTTCTTGCCGTGGAAAAGAGTGAATGCCGGAAGATGGAACATTGCGCCCTCTTTTTCTGTAACCTCATTCCACTCGCCGTTTTCAAGCTTTTCCAATGTGAAAGGATAGCCTGTGCTGTGGCCAAACAGAGTAACACCTTTCCATATTGCCGTTATCGTCTGTGTACCTTCAGGATATGACTTTTTCTGTGGCACAAGACGCGGGTTAAGGTTAGTCAGTGTGAAAACCAATGCCGTTACAAACAGAATTGACGCTATAACAAGTATTTTTCGTTTCATAATGGTGTCCTTTCTTGATTTACGGGCGACCAATGATCGCCCCTGCAAAATGTCTTTCTATATATAAGACAATTCTGTGTGCCGAAATGGGACAGGAAACCAAAATTTTTTTACATAAAAAACCGGGTGCGCGAGGCACCCGGTTTAAACTGATTATTCAGTTAATTTTTAGGTTAGTCAGAGAATACGTGAATTATTCTTCTACTACGTAACCGTTGCAGTAGTAACCGCCGCCACGCTTGTACCATACGATACCTTCGAGGTTCTTGTTCATACCGTAAACAGTAATCTGCTGCATGATTGGGATCCAAGGTGTTTCATCAGCCATGAGATCCTGGAGTTCGTGGTAGATAGCTTCGCGCTTTGTCTGATCCATTTCCTTAGCACCTGCATCGATGAGTCTGTCGATTTCAGGGTTGTTGCACCATGAACGGTTACCGTTAGGACCGATTGTGGAGGAGTGGAAGTTCATTCTCATTGTTCTATCCTGGTTAGTAGCATGGCCCCAGCCGAGCATGATGAGGTCCTGATTACCATCGCAGTGTTCCATGAGAGTACCGAATTCCATGAGAGCGATTTCGATGTCGATACCGATCTTTGCACAGTCAGCCTGGAAAATCTGAGCCATTCTGTTACGTTCGTCGGAAGATACGCCGAGTTCAACTGTTCTGCCGAGACCATCTGGGTAGCCAGCTTCAGCAAGGAGTGCCTTTGCCTTTTCGAGATCGTATGGAACTGGGTTGGACTTCCAGAAAGGCATGATGTTAGGGAATGGGGATTCGCCTGGGAGAGCATAGCCTTCGTAAACAACGTCGATCATAGACTGCTTGTCACATGCATAGTGGAGAGCCTGACGAACGAGCTTGTTGTTCCAAGGTTCCTTATTCTGGTTAGGGGAGATGTAAACGATGGAGGAGCCAGGAACTTCCATTGTCTTGAGGTCCTGATTTTCCATTACTCGAGCGATGTCGATGGAGTTAACGCCGCCGAGCCAGTCAATTTCGCCTGCTTCAAGAGCGATTGTACGGGATGTTGGTTCTGGGATAACGCGGATCTTGATGGATGTTGTAACAGGAGTACCTGCCCAGTGTTCATCAAAGCGCTTAAGCATTACGTAGTCGTTGATCTTCCATTCGTCGAGCATCATAGGACCTGTACCACAAGCTACCTGGTTGATGTCTTCTGGATGTTCTTCAACGAACTTCTTATTCTGGATGTGCATAGCACCTTCTGTGAGGTTAACAAGGATAGCAGCAGATGGTTCGATCATCTTGAGTGTTACTGTCATTGCTTCGTCATCAGCAAGGATTTCTTCAACAGCTTCGAGCATAGCCTTGGACTGTGGAATTTCATACTTTGCACGGTCGAGAGAGAACTTAACGTCTGTTGGTGTGAGTGTTTCGCCGTTGTGGAACTTAACGTTTTCACGAATCTTAAATGTAAGTGTCTTGGAATCATCACTTACGTCCCAGGATTCAGCGAGACCAGGGATGAATTCGGAGTTTTCATCCATATCAATAAGAGTATCGAATACCATATTGATAACTGTGTTGGAGTATGTGTCTGTGGATTCTGGTGGGTCGAGTGTTACGACGTCAGCTGTGTTACACATAACAAGATCTGTACGGATCTTCTTACCTTCTGTGGAAGGTGTGCCGGATGGAGCAGCTGTTGTTGTGTCGCCTGCTGGAGCAGCTGTTGTAGGTGTTTCTTCCTTAGCGCAGCCTGCGAGCATAGCAAACATCATTACGAGTGCGAGCATCAAAGAAATAAATCTCTTCATACATTTTACCTCTCTATAATTTTTTGCAGATGTTAAAAATCAATTAACAACCTTGTGACTATTATACACATACTGTCCCTTAAAAGTCAATAGTTTTTGTTTATTCGGCTCACACTTCGTAAAAAATCAACACATATTATTTGTATTTTCTATGAAATATGCACTAAAATTTTCCATATCGTTAAGCAGGTTTACTGTTATTTGTGAATTTTTTATTGCTTTTAACATTTTCTCAACAAAAAAGCCGCCCCAAAGGGACGGCTCTGAAATTGCTATTTGCTGTACTTTTCTATATGTTTTTCGATGGCTTCAAAGGTTTCATCGCTGAGATAATGCTCTATCTTGCAGGCATCTTCCTTTGCCACAGCTTCAGAAACTCCGAGGGATATAAGAACCTTTGAAAGCACCTCATGTCTTTTGTAGATCTTTTCAGCCACTTCAAGGCCAAGGTCTGTCAGCGTTATGAATCCGCCTTCATCGACTGTCACATAGCCGTTTTCGCGGAACTGTTTCATGGCGTTGCTTACACTCGGCTTTGAAAAGCCCAGATGGTTCACAACATCAATAGAGCGGACAGAGCCCATCTTTTTGCGGAGAATATATATAGTTTCAAGATAATTTTCAGCAGATTCCTGTATTTTCATAATCAGACCTCCTTGTCCGGCAAGTGTATTATTTATAGTATATATTATTTACACCTGCTTGTCAAGGCATGTGTTACCTTATGTTAACACTGTTACGAATATTCTCTTTTATTTCAACTGCAGGTTATATATTATATGTATATTTCTATATTTTTTCGCCTGGCAGTTTACCCTTTCTCACAAACGCATTGCATTTTATATTATTTAATGGTATAATTGCTTTATTATTTTATGGTACAATACAAATGGAGACTCTACCTATGCAAATGACAAAAGAACAAGCTCGTTATGAAAAAATGACGAAAACCCCTATTCCAAAGCTTATCTGCACTCTCGCTGTGCCGACTATCATCAGTATGCTGACAACATCCTTCTATAATCTCGTTGACACCTTCTTCGTCGGCAAGCTTGGCACATCGGCAACTGCCGCTGTAGGCGTTATCTTCTCGATTATGGCTCTCATTCAGGCTATCGGCTTTACATTCGGCGTCGGCTCGGGCAGCTTTGTTTCCCGTCTTATGGGCGCAAAGGAAAACGAAAAGGCCAATTCTGTAGCTTCCACAGCATTCTTTGCCTCGATTTTCGTCGGTTTTTTACTTATGGGCTTCGGTCTTATCTTCCTCGATAAGCTCGTATACTGGCTTGGCGCAACAGACACAATCGCGCCATTTGCCATGGACTATGCCCGAATCATTCTTTTCGGCGCACCTATTATGACAGCGGTTTTCGTAATGAATAATCTTCTCAGAGGCGAAGGCTCGGCTATGCTCTCCATGATAGGCGTTGCCAGCGGCGCTATCATCAACACAATTCTCGACCCTATTTTCATCTTCGCCCTCGATATGGGCATTTCGGGCGCGGCTCTCGCAACTGTACTCAGCCAGCTCACCAGCTTCCTTGTCCTCTTCTCCAATTTCAGAGGCGGCAAGAGCAATCTCAAGCTTTCCATAAAGGCAATAAGCACGGATATTGCCGTACATAAGGAAATCCTCAAAATCGGCGCTCCTTCCCTTTTCCGTCAGGGTCTTGCATCTCTTGCAAGTATCTTCCTCAACCTCGCAGGCGCACCATTCGGCGATGCAGCTATTGCCGCTATGAGCGTTGTAAACCGCGTGACCATGTTTATCCAGTCTGTGCTTTTAGGCTTCGGTCAGGGCTTCCAGCCTGTTGCCGGCTTCAGCTGGGGTTCAAGAAATTACAAGCGTCTTCTCGAAGGCTATACATTCTGCCTAAAGACAGGCTTTACAGTTATGGCGTGTATCGCGTTCTGCAGCTTCTTACTCGCAACTCCTATCGTTGAAATCTTCCGTAAGGGCGACCCTGAGGTTACAGCCATCGGCTCTCTTGCTCTCCGCTTTGCCTGTGTGATGGTGCCGCTGCAGGCTTACACAATCATCACAAATATGCTCTTCCAGTCGATAGGCAGAGCTAAAGCCGCCGCTGTGCTTGCTCTTGCAAGACAGGGACTCTTCTTCATTCCTTTCATTCTCACACTTCCTAACTTTCTCGGCATTCTCGGTATCCAGATTGCCCAGCCTTTAGGCGATTTCGGCACATTCTGCATCTCCTTCCCTCTTTCCATATCCATTATAAAGGAACTGAAATTGCTGGTTGCGACAGAGGAAAAGGAGAAAAATTAATATTAAATAAAAACAACCCCTCCACCACCAAAGGTGGTCCCCCTCCCCTTACACAGGGGAGGCTGAAAACAGGAGGATACTCACCAAAAAGGAGGCACTATTCCATGTATGACATCAGAGAAAAATCCATACTTGAGCTTCACGAAGCTCTTGAAAAAGGCGAAACAACTTCTGTCGAGCTTGTGAAGGCATATCTTGCCCGTATTGCAAAGTACGACAGCGGAAACCTCAATTCTGTCCTTGAAATCAACCCTGATGCCCTTTTCATCGCTGAAAAATGCGACCTTATGCGTAAGGAAGGTCTTGCAGAAGGGGTTATGTTCGGTATTCCTGTCATGGTAAAGGACAACATCGACTCCTGCGACAAAATGCACACAACAGCCGGCTCTCTTGCTCTCATGAATAACGTCCCTCTCTCCGACAGCGGTGTTGTCGAAAAGCTGAGAAGCGCAGGCGCTATCCTCATGGGCAAGACAAACATGACCGAATATGCAAACTTCATGACCGAAAAGATGCCTTCCGGCTATTCTTCCCGCGGCGGTCAGGTCATCAACCCATACCACAGCGTGCTCACTCCTTCGGGCAGCTCCTCCGGCTCAGGCGTTGCAACAGCCGCTTCTTTTGCCGCTGCATGTGTGGGCACAGAGACAAACGGCTCTATCATTTCCCCATCGAAGAACAATTGCATCGTCGGCATCAAACCTACTGTCGGTCTTGTTTCCCGCAGAGGCATCATTCCTATTTCCCACACACAGGACACAGCAGGCCCTATGGCCCGCTCGGTTGAAGATGCGGCTATCCTGCTGACAGCTATCGCAGGCATTGATGAAAATGAAGAAACAACTCTCACAATTCCTGACAGCGTTATCGGCATCGACTATCTTGACTTCACTAAAAAGGATGTCAAGGGCATGCGTATCGGCTATGTTGTCGATGCAAAGCTCAGTGAATACGAGCAGGCAAGCATGGATTTAGCTCTCGAAACGCTGAAAAACTGCGGCGCAGAGCTTATTCCTGTCGAGCTCAACTATTCCGGCAAGCACAGCCGCGCTGTAATGTGCCACGAATTCAAGGCAGGCATCAATGCTTACCTTATGGGCACAAGCTGTGATATGAAAAACCTCACAGACATACGCAATTACAACCTTGCTCATTCCAAGGCTTGTCTTAAGCATAACCAGACATTACTCGACCAGTGCGATGCTCTTTCGGGCAGACTTACAGAGCGCGAATATCTTGAAGGCTTGCTTGATAATCTTGAACGCTCCCGCGGCACTATCGACAGAGTCTGCAAGGAATATAATGTAGAACTTTTCATTCAGGCTCATTACAATTCCATCCACGCAGTTTCCGGCTATCCTTGCATCACAGTGCCTACTGAGCTTCCTGCAAAGACAACAGGCAGAAGCATTTTCTTCATCGGTCCTAAGTGGAGTGAAGGCGCGCTCATAACTGCCGCTCACGCCTTTGAACAGGGCTCACGCAAGCGTATCGCCCCTGAGCTTTTCGCATTTGAACCTGCGACATTGGACGATGTGAATGAAATCCTCGCTCTCTATATCAGCAAGAAGGGCACACCTTTCTGCGCATGGAATGAATATTATCCTTCAATGGTCGATATCGAAGCTGACATCGCTGAAAACAATCTTTTCGTTTATAAGAACGAAAACGGCGAAATCATCGGCGCAGTTTCTCTTGAAAATGCAAAATCCGCAGAAAATCCAAACCTCGCATGGTCAACAATGGGCAATAGCATTGCTTTCTCCCGTCTTTGCGTTGCAAATGAATACACAGGCAGAGGCTTAGGCATGGATATTCTCGGCTTTGCATATACTGTTGCAAAGGAAAGAGGCTACGCTTACGGCAGAATCCTCGCTTCAAAGGACAATGATATTTCGATGCACATGTACACAAAAAAGCGCTACAGAGCGACAGGCGAATGTGAAATGTACGGTGTAAACTTCATCGGCTTTGAAGTGGATTTGTATAATTTGTAAGTTAAATTGTATTGTTTGCGGGAGGGCGTGGAAACCCTCCCCTACATCCTGTATTTGGTGAAATATTCTGTAGGGGCGGTGCCTCTGTGCCCGCCCGTTCTATCTGCTCACATCAACTCCTTATTCACATCAGAAAGGTAAAACTCAATGGACAAAAGACCTATCGGCGTGTTCGATTCGGGCATCGGCGGACTTACAGTCCTCCGCGAGATAATGGAACAGCTTCCTTATGAAAATGTAATATATTTCGGCGACACAGCCCGTATTCCTTACGGCACAAAGTCGGAGCAGACTGTCAAAAAATTCGCCTATCAGTGCGCATCCTTTCTTAAATCCAAGGATGTAAAGACAATAGTCATCGCCTGCAACACAGCCAGCGCTTTTGCCATTGACTATCTGCAGGAGCGTTTTGACATTCCTGTCATCGGTGTTATCGAGCCCGGGGCAAGAGGGGCTGTTGAAACCACAAAGAACAGCAAAATCGGCGTTATCGGCACTCAGGGCACCATCGGAAGCGGCGCTTATCAGGCGGCTATCATGGAGAAGAACCACGAAGCCGAGGTTATCGGCATTCCGTGTCCTCTTTTCGTGCCTATCGTTGAGGAGGGCTGGGAATATTCAACGGTTGCCGAGCTGACAGCCCAACAGTATCTCATCGAGCTGAAGGAGCACGGCGTCGACGCTCTTGTTTTAGGCTGCACTCACTATCCTATTCTGCGTTACACCATCGGCAAGGTGCTTGGCGAAGGGGTAAAGCTTGTAAACCCTGCCTTTGAGACCGCCAAGGAGCTCAAGGAAATTCTCACCGAAAAAGATATGCTCAAAGAGGATTTCTCCAAGCCGAAATATGAATATTTCGTAAGTGACGCCCCTGAAAAGTTCAGACGAATGGGTGGCAACTTCCTCAAAAAGGACATCGAATCGCTTCACGAAATCGCAATAGACAGCATTGCAGTAGATGAATAGGATTTCGAACAAAGCAGGCTTTGTTCGAGTTTGCATCGGTCTGCGCGCATGCAGGGCATACGCTTGCCCGATATCTGTTTTTGAACAGTTCAAAAAATGCCATCCATTCGGGTGGCATTTTTATTTATTGTATGGTAAAATATCTGTAATGACATACTTTTGACATAATAGTGTTATACTATTAAAATGAAAACAAAAGACAGGAGGTCTTTTTATGTATAAAATTCTTATTGCAGACGACAACAAGCAGATAACCAATATATTGAGCAGCTATGCAAAAAACGACGGCTATACGCCGCTCGTCGCTTATGACGGCAAGGAGGCTCTTGAAATTTTCCGCAAGGGCGGCATTGACCTCTGCCTGCTGGACGTTATGATGCCCGGCATGGACGGCTTTGAGCTTTGCCGCACTATCCGCAAGGAGTCCAATGTCCCTATCATTATGGTTACAGCCAAGGGCGAAGACTACGAGCGAATTATGGGGCTTGATATCGGAGCTGACGACTATGTTGTAAAGCCATTTTCCCCTGCCGAAGTCATGGCAAGAGTGCGCGCTGTAATGCGCCGCATTGACACCCCTGAAAAGACACGCAACACATTCACCTTTGATAATCTCCACATCGACCTTGATAACTATTCCGTCAAAATAGGCGAGGCGAATATCGTGCTGACCAAAAAGGAAATCGAGCTTCTCTGGACATTTGCCACAAACAAGGACAAGGTTTTCTCACGCGATAATCTTCTCGACAGCCTGTGGGGCTTTGACTATTTCGGCGACACACGCACTGTCGACAGCCATATCAAGCGTCTGCGCGCAAAACTCGATACTGTACCGCATCCGAAGTGGGATATCAAGACCATCTGGGGTGTAGGCTATAAGTTCGAGGTGCGTGATGAATAAAATCACAGACAAGTTAACCGAACAGAAGACAAACCACAAGCGCGCCAGAAGCCTGTGGAAAGAGCTTTCAAAACGCTTTCCGTTTTTCAAGGACAATATTTCCCAGAAGCTGACTTTCTATTTCTTTATTGTAATCCTTATTTTTGCCCTCATCATAAGCGCGGCATTTACAAGCATTTTCAGCAAGGAGCTGATAGACAGCAACCGTGAGGAGCTTCAGGCACGCACAATGGCTTTTGCAAACAGCCTTTCGGAATATCTTTCCTCGCCGAAAACGGCAAACTCCATCAATTTTTCGGTGTATCTCAAGGTGCTGAGTGACACCAACACCTCCGATGTATGGATAATCGACGATTCTCTCGATATTTTCACCGCAGGCAACAACACGATAAATTATCGTGAGCTGCCCAGAAGCGCCCACAACATCGTTACAGAGGCTTTCAGCGGCAAAACTGTCACATCGGAGGGCTTTACTTCCGTATTGAGCACTCCGTCCATAACGGTTGCAACGCCTATTTACCGCGGTCAGTATGTCATCGGTGTTCTTATGATGCATTCGCCTGTGGCGGGCATGAACAAGATGGCTTTCAACAGCTTTAAAATCTTCCTGATATGTGTTGTCGGCGCCCTTCTCATCTCCCTTATTCCGACAGTTTTGCTCTCCAAGCGTTTTACAGACCCTATCATTCTCAAGGAAGCGGAAGAAAAACTAAAGCTTGAGCAGATGCGCAGAGATTATGTGGCAAACATCTCCCACGAGCTGAAAACCCCTGTTACAGTTTTGCGCGGCTCTCTTGAAGCTCTTGTCGACGGCGTTATAACCGACGAGGAGGATGTAAAGGAATACCACCGCCAGATGCTCCACGAAACTGTTTATCTCCAGCGTCTTGTTCTCGACCTTCTCGACCTTTCCCGCCTGCAGAACACAGGCTTTGAGATTCAGCATGAGCCTGTTTCGCTGACACAGGTCCTTGAA
>SVKW01000024.1 GCA_015068285.1 Oscillospiraceae bacterium
CACACGATCTCATCTCCTCCATGGCAGCAATCGAAAGAACACTTTACAGAATGGAAATCATCAAGAAGGAAGAACTCGGTAAGGGCGTAGCAGCTCTTATGCAGGGCCTTGTTGACTAATTTCGGATATTTCTTAATAAACACAGCAGGGGCGGACAAACCCGCCCCTTGTTATCAAAAACGGAGGTTTTATTATGAGAAGACTTGAAAAAGACATGACTATTGACGTTAAGGAAAACTTCCTCGGCGGCGAAGGCATTACAACTATCAGAAAGTACATCAATCCTGACGAATTCGGCGGCGCTGGCAGAATGTTTGCTCAGTTCGTTATCGATGTAGGCGCTTCCATCGGCGTTCACGAACACAAGGGTGAACAGGAAGTTTACCACATTACAGAAGGTAAGGGCGAATACACAGACAACGGTGAAGTTTACGAAGTTGGCGTTGGCGATACACTCGTTTGCTTTGACGGCGGCTCCCACGGTATCAAGAATATCGGCGACTGCCCACTCAAGTACACAGCTCTCATCACATTCACTAAGTAATTAAAACCAACGAAAAAGGCTTCCGCAAGGGAGCCTTTTTAATTTTATCATATTTCTTGCCTCCCTCTGAGGAGGGAGGTGGCACGCGGTAGCGTGACGGAGGGAGAGAAACGCACCGCAGTAATGCACATTATTCCAGTTCACACATAGTATATCACAGGAAGCGGAAATACTTGCAGACCGCCGCGCGTGGCAAAATGCAGTAACAAAAATCCGCATTCCGAATAGTATGTAATGTAAACTTAATTTTCAGACGGAGGTACTTACTATGATGAATTGTAATAATAACTGCTGCTGCAACAACGCTTGCAACAATGTCTGCGGCAACAACAACGGCATTTTCGGCAACAACTACGAAGCTTTCTGGATTATCGTCGTAATCGCCATCGTAATCATCTGGGTTCATTGCTGTAACGGCAGCTGCGGCAATAATTTCACACCAAATAACAACAACTGCTGCTGCGGCAATATGAATATGTGCTGCTAAATCCGGTACATAGAAAAGGCGGGGAAATCCTCGCCTTTTTGCCATCAGCCTCCCGGTTTGTGTACCAGAAAATACCCGCTGTGAATTGACAAAACAACCAAAGTGTATTATTATAAATATATCAATTCAATTCATAAGGAAGGGTAAGTTTATGATAACAACAAGAAAAGCTACATTTGACGATCTGGACGAAATGCTGATAGTTGAAAAGGCATCTATCAAGGGCAACCACTATCTTGAAGGCGTTCACAAGGAGTTTTTCACAGACCCTGTCGGCGAAATGATCGTTGCAGAAGACGACGGCGTAATCTGCGGTATCGGCAAGATCACATTCCAGTATAACGGCGATGCATGGCTCGAAACTCTCCGCGTTCACCCAGACCACCAGAACAAGGGCGTGGGCAAGGCTATCTGGAAGCGTTATATGGAAGTGGCTGCAATGCGCCATCCACAGTTCATCCGTATGTATACAGGCACAGGCAACAAGACTTCCCGTCATATTGCTGAGCTCAATAATGTCGACCGCGCATTTATGTATTCCGAATGCTCCGACGATACAGATCATGCTCTCGAAGTTCGCGGTTGGGAGCCGGTCACCTTTGAACAGGTCAAGGACAAGATCCCTGAAATCAGAAATGCATGGGGCAACTATGCCTGCTATAACAGAACATTCTATTCTCTCGACGTGCCATTTGTAAAGGCTATGTGCGAAGAAGGCAAAATGTTCACAGACGGCGAAAATATCGTTTCTGTCGGCGCACGTTTCCTGCCTGAAAGAGGCTATAATCTCGGCTTTATGCTGGGCGATTACGAAAAGTGCATCAAGTTCGCTCTCTGGCACGCACACAAGAACAACGCTCCAAAGCTGGCAGTTATGCACAGAACTGTTGATAAGAAGGTCAGAGCAATTACAGAAAAGCTGGGCTTCGAATATCTCCCATCCAACCTCCTTATGATGGAAGGCGACTTTGAATAATATCATACTATGATAGATTTATCAAAGATTTTAGAACTTTTTGCTGAAAACAATATTGTTGCATTTGCAACTTATCAGTGTCTTGATAATGAGAAAAACATTGTTCTTGATAGTGAAGATGTAAATGATATTGTTAAATTGTGTAAAGCATATGGGGTCAATTGTGTTTTTTATAATGCTATGAGTGCTGAAAACTCAGATTATGAAATAAATTGTGAGGAAATTTCAGATTACATTACAAAAAAGGCGAATGATGAATACAGTATCTATGATATTGGTTGTCCGTTGACTGATGAAATTAAAGGTGAATATCAAGATATAATTGACAAATATGTTTTGATTGCTTGTGACAAAAGTAAAACACAGAATAAACAACTTGAACAATGCGTAATTGATGGAATTGAGTATTTAGATATATTTATATCTGTCAGCGGAGAAAGAATTGGCATTTCGATTATAGATGATGAAGTTACACCAGATTGGGTAGAAGATAAAGCTGACATTTGGGAAACTATAAAAGATGAACTTGCTGAAGAACTCAATAATTTCTTTGATTCTTGTGAAGCAGAAGATGATGCTAAATGGGAAGCTGAAATGGCAGAATATGAAGCTAATTATGACAAGGCGATAGAAGAAATAAAAAATGAGGCTAAACTGTCAGATAAGCTAATGCAATATACTAACGAAAAATTGAGACGAACATATGCAAAGGAACTTATAGCGAAATATTCGAAAAAATATGGTGTTTCTTTAACTGTTTTAGAAGTTGAATCTGAAGTTACGCAGATTTATCGTGAGCGAAAGAAAAAATAAAAAACAAAGCCACCCAATCGGGTGGCTTTTTTCTATATTAGCCTTCCCCTTGAGGGTAGTGAAACGGCGTCCGCGGTGTTGAATTACAGCCCAGTGGGCTGTAAGACCCGCGGCGTGACCGAGCCACAGCGAGACAGGGGGACCGCTTGCGGTGGATGAGGTGTAGACAGCAGCCCGTCTATCTAATCAATCCCACGCACTATCCCCTCCAACTCATCCCACTTATTTTCAATATCAAGCAGAAGGGCAAGCTGATTTTTTGCCCTGACAAGGTTGTGCTTCGGGTATTTTATGCTGTAATAGACATCGCCCATAAGATAATCGCCGAGAAAACGGACAGCCTGCTCGTAAACGATAGTCCATGCGGCACGCACCATAAGACCGCGCTCGTTTTCTGTGAGATTTCCCGCCATACCCTCGATAAAGCCCCTTGCAAAGGCTTCAAAAAGCTGTGCAGAGCAGTAAACCTTGCTTAAATCACTCTCGTCCTCGCCGGCAGGATTTGTCCCAGAGCGGATGGCATCGCCGAAATCAAAAAGGGCAGAGCCGGGCATTACGGTGTCAAGGTCGATGACACAGACACCCCTGAGAGTGTTGGCATCGAGCATAATATTGTTGATTTTGGTGTCATTATGGGTGACACGGAGAGGGATGGCTCCGCTGTCAAGCCCGTCCATAATAATGGACACATCACCCTTGCGGGAAAGCAGAGCTTTTATCTCATTTTCACATTCTTCGATACGCTCTTTTATGCCATTTTCCACAGCCTGTTTAAAACTTTCCACCCGCTTCGGCGTGTTGTGAAAGTCGGGAATTACCTCAAAAAGGCTGTCGGCGGGGAAGTCATTCAGCATAAGCTGAAAATGCCCGAAAGCCTTGCCTGTTTCATAAAACTGCGAGGGATTTTCGATCCTTTCAAGGCAGACACAGCCCTCGATAAAGTGGTACATTCGCAGGTTTCCAACGAGAAAACCGCCATTTTTCGCCCTTACAGGGGTGAGGGTTTCACGCATCACATCACCGCCGCGGGCGGCGATTTTACCCTTGAGAAAGTCGGTGATGCGGACGATATTTTCGGTCAGCTTGTCGGGGCAGGTGAAAATATTGGTGTTGATAGCCTGCATAATATATCGGCGCGCGGAAGTTACAACGAGAATAGTGCTGTTTATCAGCCCGTTGCCGTAAGGCTCGGCAGAAATAATCTCGCCCTCTATGTCAAATTGATTGGCAATAGCAATATAATCCATAAAAATACCTCTCAATAGCTGCTTTTGCAGATATTATAGCATAAAATGCAGTTAATGAAAAGAAAAATGTAGGGGAGGTGTTACTCCTGCAACAGAACTTTGCATTTTTTTTGACAAACTTATTGCAAAACTGTATACAGTATGATATAATGAAAGCATAATAGTTATAAATCTATAAAATACAGGAGGTGCTTTTATGAAACGATTAGCCTTGATTGCATTAGTGGTTTTTCTTGTTCTGATTATTCCGTGGGAGCGTCTTTTTAATATGAATATCAGTGCAGATGTATATGAAATCAACAGCTTTGAAGATATATCCGAAATGCGTGAAAGCGGGGTAAGGCAATCTGTCGATGTTCGTAAATCGGTAGGGAAATTTGTATTTGCCCAGTCCGATGAAGAACGGATAGCTGAAATTGAAAGACTGGCTGAAAAATATTCCACAGATAAAATTAAAATTGTCGGGCTGAATTGCGTTCCTGACCATCTTGCTGTGACAAAGGGGCACAGGGTTACAAATTATATTTCGGTTGAATATGTGGTGGAAATCACCCCTGACAATCCGGAAGATGGCATTCTCGATGAGGCAAAAGAATGGAAATCAAACCTTGGCGGTATGAAGTATGAGTGGCAGTATGGGCTTATGGTATGCCGCGAAAGCTATAAGTTTGTAAATGCTGAAAATGGACGTTCCTTTACAGAGGATAACTTTCAATACAATTATTCTGCAAATACAAATGCCGCACCTTTGAATGAAAATGAGCAGAAAACCTTTGATATTGTCAATAATTTTATAGCTGAAAACTATAATGAAAGGGGCAAAACATACACTCGCCTTATTCTGCAGAAGCTTGGTGTGAAAGACGACGAGCTATTTATTGGTATTCATTTTGCTTCGACCGGTTTGAGTGAAAGTGAAATAGAAGCGATGTTTGCGGAATTGGCTGAGAGTCTGAAAGCCGATGAAAATGCGCGCGCTTATATGAACGGAGCGGAAAAAATCAGAGTTCATCTGGATAAATCCAGCACAGATGACAATGTAGAATACATTTTTGAAGTATAAACTTGCGGGCGTGATGAATTCGCCCCTATGGTGTTCTATAAAAGAAAAATGTAGGGGAGGGTCTCTGTGCCCTCCCGATAAAAAAGACCACTCGGATGAGTGGTCTTTTTAGTTATGCCATTTTTGCAGGGGAGGCTACAGACGGGGGATGCATCTTTTCAATTCATTCATCCATTCGGCTGGCACGCGCAAATCGCCTGTGCCGATGCCGATATGTGTATCAGGCTTGGTTTCGCCGTGGAAATCGCTGCCGCCGCTTGTGAGAATGCCGAAATCCCTGGCAATATCACGGAGGAGTGCCCTTTCCTCGCTGTCAAAGAGAGGATATTCCGCCTCGATACCGCACAAGCCAAAAGGAGCGGCTTTGGTGAGAAACTCACGGAGTTCAAGCTCATTCAGCTCTAAAAACGGATGAGCAAGCACAGGCACAGCCCCAATCGAGCATATAAACTCGATGACCTGCCACACAGTAAGACGCTCAGGCTCAACATAAAAGCCTGCCGCAGGGCTTAAAAGGGTGGAAAAAGCTTCGCTGACCGATGTTGTGTAGTGCAGTCTTGTCAGCTCGCGGGCAATGTGGGCTCTGTTAATTGTGGCGCCCGGATTTTCCGCCTTGATTTTATCATAATCAACAGCATAGCCGGCATTATTCAGCTTGCTTACAAGGTCGATGTTGCTCTGCTCCTTGCGGGCGATAACGTTGTCCATAAGCGCGGACACATCGGAAAAACGCTCAGGGCGTATGAACAAGCCGAGAAGATGTAATTCTCTGCCCTCATAGTCGACAGAAAACTCACAGCCGCAGACAGCTTCGATATCCTTGCCTTCTGCCGCCTTGAGAAAATCGGGCAGACCGCTTACCGTATTATGGTCACACAGCGCAACTGAAGAAAGGCCGAGAGACCCGGCCTTTTCGATTATCTGTGACGGTGTCCATGTGCCATCGGAAAATACCGAATGGGTGTGGAGATCGCAGTATTTCTTCATGGATTAAAGGTTGTTTTCAAGAACCTGCTTTGCGCTGTCGAAGTTTTCGATCTGGAGATAGTATTCAGCGCAGTCAACGAGAGCCTGCATTGGTGTGAGGCCGATGATTTCTGTGCCGACAACATTTACACCGTAACGCTTAGCCTCAAAACGAACTGTTTCAAGAACTCTGTAAAGAGGAGTCTTGTTGAAGTTTGTCATGTTGATGGAAACCTGAGCGATGTTTCTGTCTTCGAGCATAACGCCGAGAGCCTTTACACAGTCGTAACCGCCACTGGAACGACGGATGATCTTTGCGATCTTGCTTGCGATGGAAAGGTCAGATGTATCGAGGTTGATGTTGAAAGCAACGAGAGGCATTCTTGCGCCGACAGCTACAACGCCTGCGCTTTCGTGAGGAGCGTTGCCGCCGAAGTCTGCTGTCCATTCTGGCTTTGCCATCTTTTCAGCCATGCCTTCAAACTGACCCTTACGGATTGTTGCGAGGTTTTCACGCTTTGGTGTGCTTGCGGAGTGTTCGTAAAGGAAAACAGGCATCTGGCATTCGTTCCAGATTCTTGCGCCGACAGCCTTTGCGATTTCATCACATTCGTCAAGTGTTGTTTCCTTGATTGGAATGAATGGGATAACGTCAACAGCGCCCATGCGTGGGTGTTCGCCTTCGTGAACGCGGAGGTCGATAAGCTCAACAGCCTTCTTTGCAAGCTTGAATGCAGCTTCACCGACAGAGTTTTCATCGCCGAGGAATGTGATAACTGTACGGTTGTGGGAAGCGTCGGAAGAGTAGTCGATAAGTGTTACACCTGCTGTGGAACGTACTTCGTTGATAACTGCTTCAACGATTTCTGGACGGCGGCCTTCGGAAATGTTAGGCACACACTGAATAATTTTAGCCATAAGTCGATTTCTCCTATTGTAATTTTATAAAATTTTTGATATATTATTTATATATAGGACGAAAACTGTCCCTTATATGGTTTCAGTATAACACATAAAAAATATTTTTTCAATAACAGGGAGTAGATAATTATGTATAATATTTTGATGCTTACAACAGGCGGTACTATCATGTCGACTCAGACAGAGGAAGGCTATGCTCCTGCAGCTCCTGAAGTGCTTCTCAGCCAGATGGGTGAGGTGGCTAAGGATTATCATGTAACAGTCAAGGAAATCCTCCGTCTCGACAGCAGTAATATCCAGCCTGAAGAATGGAAGATCATCGCTCAGGAAGTATACAACGCAGGCACACTCTATGACGGTATCGTCATCGTTCATGGTACAGACACAATGAGCTACACAGCGGCTATGCTTTCCTTCATGCTGAGAAACCTTCCTATCCCTGTAGTTCTCACAGGTTCTCAGGTTCCTGTCGGTCAGCCATTCTCCGATGCTATTCCTA
Source organism: Oscillospiraceae bacterium (assembly GCA_015068285.1). Classification (GTDB taxonomy): domain Bacteria; phylum Bacillota; class Clostridia; order Oscillospirales; family Butyricicoccaceae; genus SIG471. The sequence continues at coordinate 7,517 of SVKW01000024.1, forward strand.
ACCTCTGCTGCGCATTCGCTATGGCGGCATCTTCTGCTCCTGGCGTATTTATCGCATTCGACAGAAAGATCATCCTCGGCACACGCGCTGTCAAGGTAAGAACAACAGGCTTCAATGCTTTTGAATCTATCAATGCTCCAAATGCAGGCGTTATCGACGCTTCCGGTCTCCATATCGACTATGATATCCTCGTCGCTCCTGAAGGAAAGTATATGCTGGAAGACAATTATTCCTCCGATGTATTCCTTCTCAAGCTGACACCTGCTACAGACCCATCTATCATCGACAAGCTTATCGATATGGGCTATAAGGGCATCGTTATCGAAGCATTCGGTCTCGGCGGTATCCAGTTCATGCGCCGTGACTTTATCGCAAAACTCGAAAGAGCAAGAGCAAACGGCGTTGCTATCGTTGTATGCTCCCAGTGTCTCTATGAACGCTCCGACTTCAGCCTTTATCAGGTCGGTCAGAAGGTTATGCAGACAGGCGCTATTCAGGCATTCGATATGACTTCCGAAGCTGCTGTCACAAAGCTTATGTGGGCTCTCGGTCAGACAGACGATATGGAAAAAGTACGCTTCATTTTTGAAACAAACTACGCAGGCGAAGTTACACTTTAATTATGTTTTCAACGGCTTCCTTTCACGGGAGCCGTTCTGCTATGATAATGAAAGTATGTTATAGGAGAAAGAATAATGGCTAAGAAAAACAACGCATTTTCCAATTTTTTCAAGAGATATTTCATTGATGCGATGAGCGCCATGGCCCTCGGTCTTTTCAGCTCGCTCATCATCGGTCTTATTATTTCCCAGCTTGCAAAGCTGCCCGGTCTGGAGTTTCTCGCTGTAGCGGCTTCCCAGATAGGCGCAAGCTCCCCTGTATGCGGCGCGGCCATCGGTGTTGCCATTGCTTACGGTATGAAGTGTGACCCATTGGTCCTCTTTTCCTCGGCAGGCGTCGGCGCTGTCGGCTATCAGCTCGGCGGCCCTGTAGGGGCATATCTTGCCTCGGTTGTTGGTGCGGAAATGGGACAGTTGGTTTCCAAGAAAACCCCTGTTGACATTCTGCTTACACCATTTGTAACCCTTGTCGCAGGCGGTCTTGTAGGCAATTTCGTCGGCCCTTATGTAAGCAATTTCATGACATGGCTCGGCTCTGTCATAAACGAAGCAACACTTATGGCAAAGGTGCCTATGGGCTTTGCTCTCGGCGCTCTCGTCGGCATGGTGCTGACACTTCCTATCTCGTCTGCCGCCCTGTGCATTATGCTCGGACTTGACGGGCTTGCAGCGGGCGCCGCAACAGCAGGCTGCTGTGCTCAGATGATAGGCTTTGCCGTTATCAGCTATAAGGAAAACGGCTTCGGCGGCTTTATGGCGCAGGGCATCGGCACATCTATGCTTCAGGTGCCTAATATTATGCGTAAGCCTGCTATATGGATTGCGCCGACTCTTGCAGGCGGTATCGTCGGCATAATTTCCGCCCTTGTCGGCATGGAAAATGTGGCGGCAGGTGCAGGCATGGGTACATCGGGGCTTGTGGGACAGGTGACTACATACATCACAATGGCTCCGCAGATAGGCGGCGCTGTAACCCTTATCTATATCGCAATTCTCCACTTCCTTCTTCCTGCGGTGCTTTCTCTTGCCATCGACAATATTATGAAGCGCGCGGGCTTTATAAAGGGAAGCGATATGAAGCTCCACGATATAAAATAATTTTGTTTGAACATCAAAACAAATAGTGACAAATACGAAACAGTGTGGTATAATACATTTATGGGACATTTTGATATAAGTGTCCAAAAAATACAACACACATTTGTCAGAATATGCGGCATATCGTGTGGTATGCCGTTTTGTTTTTATTATGTTTTCCAGGCAAAAGGAGTTCTGAAATGAGTAATTTCATTATTATGACAGACAGTACAACTGACTTTGACAGAGAGTTTTACGAAAAAACAGGGGTTTTCCACCATCCTCACGGTTTCGTCATCGACGGCAAGGAATATAAGGATATTTTCTGGACGGCAATGAGCAGCGATGATTATTGCACAGCTCTCGGAAACGGCGCCCTCATCACCACATCAATGCCTGAAATGGCTCTTGTTGAGGAGCGTGCCGAGGCGGCATTCAAAGAGGGCAAAGACGCCATGTATATCAGCTTTTCAGCCCAGCTTTCGGGCACATTCAATATGGCATCTGTAGTTGCGGCTGACCTTATGGGAAAATATCCGGGGCGCACAATGCGCGTTGTCGATTCCCGCTGTGCCAGCCAGGGGCAGGGCATTCTCGTGCAGATGGCTGTCAGAATGCGTGACGAAGGAAAGAGCGTAAATGAAACTGCCGATTTCCTCGAAACAGAGAGAGGGAATATCTATCACTTCTTCACGGTTGATGACCTTATGCATCTCAAACGCGGCGGCCGCCTTTCGGCTACAAGCGCTGTTATGGGCACACTTATCGGCATAAAGCCTGTACTTCATATGTCAAAGGAAGGCAAGCTTGAAGCTATAGGAAAGGTCCGCGGCAGACACAATGCCATCAATGAGATAGTCAAAATGGCGTTGGAAAAATACGGCGAAGGCTCGGGCGTTGTCCACATTCTTCATGTCGGCTGTGAAGATGCGGGAAAGCAGGTCGAGCAGAAGCTTCTCGACGGCGGCGTGAAGGAAACTCACCTTTATCAGCTCGGTCCTGCAATCTCGGCTCATGTGGGCATCGGCACTGTGGGCATTCTTGTTCGCGAAGCTAAATAAAATTACAGTAATTTACAGAAAAGAGCAGGTTTTCATGCCCCTGCTCTTTTGTTTTGCAAAAAGATACCCGAAAATATATAATACAATATAATAAAAAAGAAAATAAAGCAAAAAATGGGTAAAATGTGTTGTTTTTTCTTTTTGTATATGGTATAATAACAGATGATTAAAATGCATAAATCTGTAATTACAACAAAAGGAGATAAAACCAATGCCAAAATTTGTTTATCAGTTCAGAGAAGGCAACGGCAAAATGCGTGAACTTCTCGGCGGTAAGGGCGCAAACCTTGCTGAAATGACAAACCTCGGTATGCCTGTTCCACAGGGCTTTACAATCACAACTGAGGCTTGCACAAAGTACTACGAAGACGGCGAAGTTATCGCACCAGAACTCGTAGAAGAAATCATGGAAGGCCTCAAGGAAATGGAAGCTATCACAGGCAAGAAGTTCGGTGATCTCGAAAACCCACTTCTCGTTTCCGTACGTTCCGGTTCCAGAGCTTCCATGCCTGGTATGATGGATACAATCCTCAACCTCGGTCTCAACGACGAAGTTGTTGAAGCTTTTGCTAAGAAGACAGGCAACCCACGCTTCGCATACGACTCCTACAGACGTTTCATCCAGATGTACTCTGACGTTGTTATGGAAGTTGGTAAGAAGTACTTCGAAGCTCTCATCGACGAAATGAAGGAAAAGAAGGGCGTAAAGCTCGATACAGAACTCACAGCAGAAGACCTTAAGGAACTTGCTAACCAGTTCAAGGCTGAATACAAGGCAAAGCTCGGCGTAGACTTCCCAAGCGATGCTAAGGAACAGCTCATGGGCGCTGTTAAGGCTGTTTTCCGTTCCTGGAACAACCCACGTGCTATCGTATATCGTCGTATGAACGATATTCCTGGCGACTGGGGCACAGCTGTTAACGTTCAGGCTATGGTATTCGGTAACATGGGTGAAACATCCGGTACAGGTGTTGCTTTCACACGTAACCCATCCACAGGTGAAAAGGTTCTCTACGGCGAATTCCTTATGAACGCACAGGGCGAAGACGTTGTTGCAGGTATCCGTACACCACAGTCCATCCAGCAGCTCGCTGACACAAACCCAGCTGTTTATGCTCAGTTCGTAGAAATCGCTGACAAGCTCGAAAAGCACTACGGCGATATGCAGGATATGGAATTCACAATCGAAGAAGGCAAGCTCTACATGCTCCAGACTCGTAACGGTAAGAGAACAGCTCACGCTGCTCTTAAGATCGCTGTTGATCTCGTTAACGAAGGCATGGCAACTAAGGAAGAAGCTCTTCTCAAGGTTGATCCAAAGCAGCTCGACGCACTTCTCCACCCACAGTTCGACGCTGCAGCTCTCAAGGCTGCAACACCAGTAGCTAAGGGTCTCCCAGCTTCCCCAGGTGCTGCTACAGGCCGCGCATTCTTCACAGCTGAAAAGGCTAAGGAAGAAGCTAAGAACGGCAAGGTAGTTCTCGTTCGTCTCGAAACATCCCCAGAAGACATCGAAGGTATGGATGCTGCTCAGGGCGTTCTCACAGTTCGCGGCGGTATGACATCTCACGCAGCTGTTGTTGCTCGTGGTATGGGTACATGCTGTGTTGCTGGCTGCGGCGACGTTAAGATGCACGAAGAAGAAGGCTACTTCATGATCGGCGACATCCGCGTAAACGAAGGCGAACCAATCTCCATCGACGGTTCCACAGGTAACGTTTACATCGGCGAAATCAAGACAGTTGAAGCTGAACTCGTTGGCGACTTCGGCACATTCATGGGCTGGGCTGACGAAGTAAGAACACTTAAGGTTCGCACAAACGCTGATACACCACGTGATGCTGAACAGGCTGTTCGCTTCGGCGCTGAAGGTATCGGTCTCTGCCGTACAGAGCATATGTTCTTCGAAGGCGAAAGAATCAAGGCTATCCGTGAAATGATCTGCTCCTCCACTGTTGAACAGCGTAAGGCAGCTCTCGCAAAGCTCCTCCCAATGCAGAGAGGCGACTTTGAAGGTCTCTTCATGGCTATGGGTGAAAGACCAGTTACAATCCGCTTCCTCGACCCACCTCTCCATGAGTTCGTTCCAACAGCAGAAGAAGACATCGTTGAACTTGCTAACGAAATGAACATGGAAGTTGATGCAATCAAGACAATCATTGCTGACCTCCACGAATTCAACCCAATGCTCGGTCACCGTGGCTGCCGTCTTGCTATCACATACCCAGAAATCGCTGAAATGCAGACAACAGCTGTTATCGAAGCTGCTATCAACGTAAAGAAGCAGACAGGCTTTGATATCGTTCCTGAAATCATGATCCCACTCGTTGGCGAAGTTAAGGAACTCAAGTTCGTTAAGAACATCGTAACACGTGTTGCTGACGAAATCATCGCTAAGTCCGGCATCGAAATGAAGTACATGGTTGGTACAATGATCGAAATTCCACGTGCTTGCGTAACAGCTGATGCTATCGCTGGCGAAGCAGAATTCTTCTCCTTCGGTACAAACGACCTCACACAGATGTCCTTCGGCTTCTCCCGTGACGACGTTGGTAAGATCCTCAACGCTTACTACGAAGAAAAGATTCTTGAATCCGACCCATTCGCACGTCTCGACCAGACAGGTGTTGGTACACTCGTAAAGATGGCTGCTGAAAAGGGCCGTTCCGTACGTCCAAACATCAAGCTCGGTATCTGCGGCGAACACGGCGGTGACCCATCTTCCGTAGAATTCTGCCACAATGTTGGTCTTAACTACGTTTCCTGCTCCCCATACCGTGTTCCAATCGCACGTCTTGCAGCAGCTCACGCTAAGATCAAGGCTGACATGAAGAAGTAATTTGATTTAAGTTCGGTTTAAGACTTAAAACATAAACAGAGCATATCCGGGCGGGAGAACCCCTTCCGCCCGGTATATGTGTAAAAGAGCCCCATATCAGCCTCCCATTGTTAAGGGGAGGGGGACCATTCGTCAGAATGGTGGAGGGGTGTAGCCGCAGGCGTCTATGTAATCAATGTAAGGATTGTCATCTATCCAATGCGCCGCAGGCACAATAATATTTGCAAGCAACCAATTCATTCAACAGGAAAGGACGGACAGCCAATGCTTGGTCAGGTCATTACAATTGCATCAGGCAAGGGCGGCACAGGCAAGACAAGTACCGCGGCAAACATAGCGGTGGCGCTGTGTGCTTACGGCGAAAAAGTCCTGCTCATCGATGCCGATATCGGTCTGAGATGTCTTGATATCGTCCTCGGTATGTCGAGCTACGTCCTCTTTTCATACGGTGATGTGATTTGCGGCAGAGCCACTTTAAAACAGGCGGCTGTAACACATCCGATAGTTAAAAATCTTTATCTGCTGACAGCTCCTGCCAGCTTTGATGAAAAGGAAGCCTTCAGCCAGAAAAATATCAACGCCTTCCTGCGCTATGCAAGACGACATTTCTCTTACATTATAATAGACTGTGCCGCAGGCTTGGGCGGCGCAAATGTTGCCTTCGGCGGCTCATCCGATAAGTGTATCATAGTTTCAACTCCCGATGAAACTGCTCTCCGCGGCGGCCAGATTATGGCTGACAAGCTTTTTGAAGCGGGCTGCGAGGAGATAAAGCTGGTTGTAAACCGCGTAAAGAAAGGCACCATCGAAAAGGGGCACAGCCCCGATATTGACAAGGCGATGGACACAGCAGGTCTCGGTCTTCTCGGCATCGTGCCGGAGGACAAGGACATTCCGCGTTGTGCCAACGCACAGAAAATACTGCTTCTCTATTCGGATGGAAAGGCAGTTAAAGCATACAATAACATTGCGAAAAGACTGATGGGCGAAAAAGTTCGCCTTCTTCACATATAATAATACAGACAGGCCTCAGGCCGAAAAAAGGAGGAAATATGAAAATTGCTTTGATCGCACAGAATCGTAAGAAAGAGCTTATGGCTCAGTTCTGCATTGCATACCGCGGTATTTTGTCTGAGCACAGCCTCTGTGCCACATCTTCCACAGCGAAGATCGTCAGTGATGCCACAGGACTCAAGATCGAAAGCCTGCTTTCGGGTACATCGGGCGGCATTGAACAGATCTCAGCAAGAGTTTCCTACGATGAGATCGACCTTGTCCTTGTCTTCCGCGATCATACAGAAAAGTATATCGAAAAGCCTGAGCTTATCGAGCTCATGCGTCTGTGCGATATGAACAGCATTCCTGTCGCAACAAATCTTGCCACAGCCGAAGTCCTTATCCTCGGTCTCTCGAGAGGCGATCTGGCATGGCGTGAAATTTTGAAATCTAACTAATTTATATATAAAGGTGGTAAAACATGGCTATTAAAGTTCAGAGACCAAAGGGAACTGCAGACGTAATTCCGGGCGAAGTTCATCTCTGGCATTATGTTGAAAATATGCTTAAAGACACAGCCCATCTCTTTGGCTTTGAAGAGATGAGAACACCTGTGTTTGAACATACAGAAGTTTTCCAGAGAGGTGTCGGCGAAACAACCGACGTTGTGCAGAAGGAAATGTATACATTCCTCGATAAGGGCGAACGCTCTATCACTCTCAAGCCTGAAGGCACAGCAGGCACAGTCCGTTCTTTCCTGGAAAACGGCATCCACGGCAAGGGCGCTCCTTTCAAGTGCTTCTATATCACACCTGTTTTCAGATATGAAAAGCCTCAGGCAGGCAGACTGCGCGAGCATCACCAGTTCGGCGTTGAATGCTTCGGCGCTGACTCCTTCAGCGCAGACAGCGAGATCATCTCCCTCGTATATACATTCCTCAAGAAGCTGTCTGTCGATTCCATCGTAAGAATCAACTCCATCGGCTGCCCTAAGTGCAGACCGAACTACAACGAAAAGCTCAAGGAATATTTCAGAGCTCACGAAGAAGAACTCTGCGAAACATGCCGTGAACGCCTTGAAAAGAACCCAATGAGAATCATCGACTGTAAGAGCCCTGTCTGCAAGAAGATCGCAGAAGACGCTCCACGCTCCATTGATTATCTCTGTGACGAATGTCACGATCACTTTGAAGGCGTAAAGCAGAGCCTTACAGATATGGGTATCCCTTATGAGATCGACAAGAACATCGTTCGCGGTCTCGACTATTATACAAAGACAGTATTTGAATTCATCGGTACAGGTCTTGGCGCACAGAGCACAGTGTGCGGCGGCGGACGTTATGACGGTCTTGTCGAGCAGCTCGGCGGTCCTAAGACAGCAGGTATCGGCTTCGGCTGCGGTCTTGAACGCCTTATCATGACAGCGAAGGCAGCAGGACATCAGTTCCCAGAGCCATTCAGTGTTGACATCGTTTTGGTTTCTGCTGACGAAGCAGGCGCAAGAGAAGCAAGAAAGCTTGCGTTTAATCTCCGCCAGATCGGCGTTTCCTGTGAGATTGATCTGTGCAACAGAGGCGTTAAGGCTCAGATGAAGCACGCAGACAGAATTATGGCTAAGCATACAATCGTTATCGGCTCCACAGAGCTTGAAAACGGCGAAGCCAATGTAAAAATTATGAAAACAGGTGAAAATGTTCCTGTTAAGCTCGATGCTGAAAGCATTGCAAAGGTGGTAAAATAATGTTGGAAGAAAACAGAAGTTATGATATAAACGATGAAGAAGTGCAGAATGTCAGCCATGTAGACGCTGACTACGGCGCAGAACAGATCCAGGTTCTCGAAGGCTTAGAAGCCGTCCGTAAGCGTCCTGGTATGTACATCGGTACAACTTCTATCAGAGGTCTCCATCATCTCGTATATGAAATCGTCGACAATGCCATTGACGAAGCTCTCGCCGGCTACTGCGACCATATCGAAGTGGCTATCAACGGCGATAATTCCATCACAGTAACAGATAACGGACGCGGTATCCCTGTAGGCATTCAGCCTCAGACAGGCTTGCCTGCTGTTGAGGTCGTTTACACAGTTCTTCACGCCGGCGGTAAGTTCGGCGGCGAAGGCTATAAGGTTTCGGGCGGCTTGCACGGTGTTGGCGCGTCGGTCGTTAACGCTCTTTCCGAATGGGTTGAGGTTGAAGTTCACACAGAGGGCAAAATCCACAGAATCGGCTTTGACCGCGGTGTGACACGCCGTCCTCTGGAAGTCGTGGGCGAGACAGACAAGACAGGTACAAAGGTAACTTTCAAGCCTGACGCTGACATTTTTGAGGAAACTGTATTTGAATATGAAACTCTGCTTCACAGACTTCGTGAACAGGCATTCCTCAATGCAGGTCTCAGAATCACGCTGACAGACCACAGAGGCGACGAGCTGATTTCCGAAACAATGCACTACGAAGGCGGTATCCGCGCCTATGTAAATCATCTCAATAAAAACAAGACAGCTCTCCATGAGCAGGTCATCTATGTGGCAGGACAGAAGGACGATGCTGTTGCCGAAGTTGCTCTCCAGTATAACGACGGCTACAACGAAACTATCCTCTCCTTTGCCAATAATATTTCCACAACCGAAGGCGGTATGCACGAAACAGGCTTCAAAACAGCCCTCACCCGTGTAATCAACGACTACGGCAGAAAGTATAAGATGCTCAAGGATGACGACAAGAATCTTTCGGGTGAAGATGCCCGTGAAGGTATCACAGCCGTCATTTCGGTAAAGCTTCGCGAAGCTCAGTTTGAAGGTCAGACAAAGACAAAGCTGGGCAACTCATATATCAGAACACTTGTCGACAGCGTTGTGGGCGAAAAGCTCTCCGATTTCTTTGAAGAAAATCCAAGCGTTGCAAAGGCAATTCTTGAAAAGGCTCTCACAGCGGCTCGCGCCCGTGAAGCTGCGAGAAAGGCAAGAGAAGCCACAAGAAGAAAGTCGGCTCTCGAATCTGCAAGCCTTCCGGGCAAGCTGGCTGACTGTCAGGAAAAAGACCCTGAACTTACAGAAATCTACATCGTCGAAGGTGACTCCGCCGGCGGCTCTGCAAAAAACGGCAGAGATAAGCGTTTCCAGGCTATCCTCCCTCTCTGGGGCAAGATGCTCAACGTTGAAAAGGCAAGACTCGATAAGGTTTACGGCAACGAAAAGCTTATGCCGCTGGTAACAGCTTTCGGGGCAGGTATCGGTGATGAATTTGATATTTCCAAGCTCCGTTACGGCAAGATAATTCTTATGGCCGATGCCGACGTCGACGGCAGCCATATCAGAACTCTGCTCCTCACATTCTTCTTCAGATTTATGCGTCCTCTCATCGAGCATGGCCATGTTTATATCGCACAGCCTCCGCTCTATAAGGTGACAAAGGGCAGAAACATTCTCAAGTATGCCTACTCGGACAGAGAGCTTGAAATGCTTCTTGAAGAGTACAAGGGCGCTGAAGTCCAGCGTTACAAAGGTCTCGGTGAAATGAACCCTGAACAGCTCTGGGAAACAACAATGGACCCAAGAGTCAGAACTCTCCTCAAGGTTGAAATGGAGGATGCCGCTATGGCAGACCAGATTTTCACAATCCTCATGGGCGAGAAGGTCGAACCAAGACGCGAATTTATTGAGAAAAACGCAAAATACGTTGTAAATCTCGACGTTTAACTACCCACAGGAGGTGGATATTATGACAAAACAGCTCAGAAGAACAGTTGGTAACGAAAGAAAGGTTGCAGGCGTATGCGGCGGTATCGCCAAGTATTTTGATCTGGACCCGACACTTATCAGAGTGGCTTTCGTAGTGCTCACACTTTTTGCAACATCAGGGCTTCTGCTCTATATCATCTGCGCTCTTATCATTCCTGAAGATGACGGCGTGATTCGCGGCGAATATCAGATCAAGCATAACTGCGCGCCAAAGGATGACAATGAAATGAACTCTGACGGCACAGGCAAAAACGGCTGGAACTAAAATAAAATATCAAAGGCTCTCCGAAAGGCGAGCCTTTTTTGTTGCCTGTACAAGCTACCTGCAAATGTCATTCTGAGCGAAAGCGAAGAATCTTTCCACCCCATTAGCACAATCCCGTAGGGGAGCTGCTTGCCGCTCCCGCAAATAACGTAGGGGGCGGATGCCCACATCCGTTCGCGGGAGGCGGAACGCCTCCACTACATTCCCAATGGAACAAACTACGTAGGGGCGAGCATTGCTCGTCCACAGATAATGTAGGGCGGGGGCTTGCTCTCGCCGAATAAGAGAGTAATAAGTAAAAGTGAAAAGTGAAGAACTGTGGTGTGATAAATCACATTTGATAGGTTTACAACCCCTCCGACTTCGCCATGCTCAGCCACCTCCCCTTGCACAGGAGAGGCAAGAAAAGCTGTTTTGTCTCCCATTGTTAAGGTGAGGAAATGTGTATTGGTTGTAGGGGAGCTGCTTGCCGCTCCCGCAAATAACGTAGGGGCGGATGCCCACATCCGCCCGCGGGAGGCGGAACGCCTCCCCTACATTCCCATTAGCACAAACCCTGTAGGGGCGAGCATTGCTCGTCCGTGGTGCATTCGTGAATTCACCCTACATTGGATTTCACATAGGGAATGGCGCCCTCGACATTCTGTAAAAACAATAAAGACACCCCCTGCGGAGTGTCTTTATACTATACATTATCATTTTCCATGAAAAAATCCAGTATCAATTTCTGGCAGTTTTCCTTGTCGGTCGAATAGCTCAGCCCGTGACCTGCCCCCTCGACGATGAGCAGTTCTTTTTCGCCCTTGTAGCTTTCATAATTCGCCCTGCCCATGTCGACAGGCACGAAATCGTCCTTGCTGCCGTGAACGAAAACTATCGGTATTTGGGCATTTTCAAGGGCTTTGCGTGTGTCTGCCTTTCGCATATCATAGCCCAGCCTTATGCGGCACATGAGATTTGCAATGTGAAGCACAGGAAAGGCAGGCAGATGAAAATTGCGCTTTAAAATGTGCCTGCAAATGTCCCATTGGCTTGTAAAACCGCAGTCGGAAATAAGTCCGCGGACATTTTTAGGGATAAGACTTCCCACAGCCAGCATTGATGTAGTCGCGCCCATCGAAACGCCGTCAAGATAGATTGGCATATTGCCAAATCTGTCTGCCACAAGGAAAAGCCAGTCGCAAAGGTCGCGGTGCTCCTTCACGCCGAAGGTGATGTATCTGCCGCCGCTTTTGCCGCTGGCGCGCTGGTCGATGAGAAGCACATTGCAGTTGTGGTCGAGATAAAAATTGGCGACCATCGCCATGTCCTTAATTCCATTGCCCTTGTAGCCGTGAACGCAGACAACAAGGCGGTCGGGATTTTCACAGGTGAAAAGGTCGGCGTGCAGGTCGAGCCCGTCAAAGCTTTTGCTTGTGATTTCCTCATGAGGACGGGCGAGAAGGATCTCTCTTTCGGTCTTTAATTCCTCACGGAGCTTGTCAAAAGCCGATTTATCACCCATGTTCAGCTTCTTTTTCTTTCCGATCGGCTTAAACTTGCTGTCGCAGGCAAAGCGGAAAAGATAGTCACAGCCGATGAGCAGAATTGCCAGTAAAATTATAAGAAAATATTTCATATTTAAAAGATAATCAGAAAACTTAAATTACAATTATAAACTCAAACGAGACCTGTCTCGTTTGAAATAATTAGCCGCCGATAACGATCCACAGTCCGGAAAGAGCCATAAAGCCGTAGACATACTTCTTCATAGCATCGCCGTTAAGCTTGCTGTAAACCTTCTGGCCGAACATAACGCCGAGAAGCAGACCTGCAACTGTTGCGAGGAACATGAAAACAGAGAAGCTTGGGAATGTGCCTGTGATGATTCGCATACCGATGGTGACAAGGTTGTTGAAGAAGAAATATGTCTGGATAGTCGCCATATATTCCTCCTTGTCTTTGAGAGCCGAAAGGTAGTAAACCACCATTGGCGGGCCGCTTATGGAGAAAAGTCCGCCGCCTGTGCCCGAGATAAGACCTGCGATAGCGCAGTTTAAAAGTGTAGGCTTGATTTTCACCTTGCCGCTGAAGAACATGAACCAGATTGCAAGGAAGAAGAGCAGACAGCCGAGAATACGGCGCATTGTGGCAAGCTCAAGGCTTTTTGTAAGCTCGATAGCTATGTAGGTGGAAGCTGTTGCGAAAAGCATCGGAATGATGACCTGCTTCCAGTTTACATTCTTGATGCGTCTGAAAACGTTGGCTACATTGCCCACAGGGGAGGTTGCCAGCGAAAGCACGGAAGCCACATTATAAGGCAGGAAATAGGGCGTAATCGCCATGAACATGATGGCGTAGCCGAAGCCTGTTGTAGACTGGATAAACGCGCTGACGAATGAGGTCAGCAATAATAATATAACTGTCATAAGTTTGTCCTTTCATAAAAATTCATCTTATATCATTATATCCCTGTTACGGAAAATTTGCAATATCTATCTTTACATTTGGCTTCAAAACCGATATAATAAAATATAGTATGAAATCAAGGGCGGGTGTCCGCCAAAAGGAGAAATTAAAATGAAAGCTTATACAGATGTTCTTATAAATAAGGTGGAGGGCGGTCACAAATGGTGGCGTCCAGACCCTGATATGCCTCTCATGCACTATGAGGCAAAGCACAAGACAGACAATATCTACATCATGTGGATGGAAACACGCGCAATGAGAACTCGCTGCGCATATCCTTGCCTCATCATCGAAGACGGCGACCTTATGGTGTTCAAGCCATCCAAGAGCATCGGCGCAGGGCAGGAAAATGCCGCTATGCTCAAACGCTGGGCGCTTCTTGTCACACCGCAGAACATCGAAACAGAATGGATTGTCGGCGAAGTTGACAAGGATGTTTTTGCTGAACGCTATAAGAAGGCTCAGGACGGCACACTTCTGGAAGGCATGAAGCCTGCTGAAGAAGCTCCTGCTGCTATCGAAGAAAACGAGGAAGAATAATGATCTTATCCGATAAGACCATTATGAAAATGCTGAAGGAGGGCACATTGGGCATAGACCCTGTTGATGATGCCCAGATTCAGCCTGCCAGCGTTGATGTGCGTCTTGGCGACACCTTCAGCATCGTCGAGGATTCGCCTACAGGCAAAATCAGCATGGACGAGGAAATCAGATACAAGACCATCAAAACCGATACTTATGTCCTGCTTCCGGGGCAGTTTGTCCTTGCAACTACCAAGGAATATTTCCGCCTGCCAGATGACCTTACAGCCTTTGTTGAAGGCAGAAGCTCTCTGGGCAGAATGGGGCTTTTTATCCAGAATGCAGGCTGGGTGGACCCCGGATTTGAGGGTGAAATAACTCTCGAGCTTTTCAATGCCAACCGCTGTGCGATCGAGCTGAAGGCGGGGCGCAGAGTCGGTCAGCTTGTGTTTGCAAAGCTTGACGACAAGGCGTTAAACCCATACCGCGGCAAGTATCAGGGACAGCGTGGCGCAACAGGCTCGAAAGTCTATATGGATAAGGAATAATCCGTCTTTCTTGCCTCTCATTGTTTCTCACCCCAACAAGCAGGCTTGTCGGGGACCCCATTATCGGGGAGGCTTCGGTAAGCACAAACCACTCGGCTCCCTCTGACGAGGGAGCTGGCATCCGTAAGGATGACTGAGGGAGAGAAACTTATTAAATATGACTTGCGTAAG
>SVKW01000163.1 GCA_015068285.1 Oscillospiraceae bacterium
GTTTATCGGTCTTGGCGGCATACACAACATTCCGTCAGGCTCTCCTGAAATCGGAATATGGACGAAAAAGGCATCCCACGGCAACGGCTACGGCTTTGAAGCTGTGTCCCGGCTTATCAGCCATATCCGTCAGGCTCTGCCTTATGACCATATAATTTACCCTGTCGACAAGCGCAATTACCCAAGCCGACGCATTCCGATAATGCACGGCGGACAGCTTGTAAAAGAGTATGAAGTTGTAAATTTAAGCGGAAACACACTTGAAATAGTTGAATACTGGATAAAATAATGAAGAGAAATATTTTAGGAAAAACAGGAATAGAAGTGCCGGAGATTTGCTTCGGCAGCCTTACAATGTCCCCTTGTCAGTACGGCTTCGATGCCGAAAGAGCAGGGGAGGTAATGGCGTTTGCCGCCGAAAAGGGCATCAATTTCATTGATACAGCCCAATATTACCGCAATTATGACCATCTGCGTGCGGCGGTTAAAAAATCAAAGAAAGACCTTATCCTCACATCCAAATGCTATGCCTATGAATACGACATGGCGGTGCAGGCTGTCGAGCAGGCAAGGCGTGAAATCGACAGAGATTACATCGATATTTTCATGCTCCACGAGCAGGAGAGCGAGCACACCCTCCGAGGACACAAGCCTGCCCTTGACGCGCTTTTTGACATGAAAGCCAAGGGGATAATAAAGGCTGTCGGCATTTCAACCCACTTTGTGGCAGGGGTTGAAGGGGCGATAAAGTATAATCTTGATGTTGTGCATCCCATGCTCAATGTTACAGGTCTCGGCATCTGTGACGGCACCCGTGAGGACATGGAAAAGGCTATAAAAAAGGCTTATGATGCCGGCATCGGTATTTATACAATGAAGGCTTTCGGCGGCGGCAACCTCTATAAGAGGGCTTCCGAGTGCCTTGATTATATTTTTGACTTCCCCTACAAGCAGGCAACTGCTCTCGGCATGAAAAGCGAGCAGGAGGTCATTGATAATTTGCAGTACCTTGAAAAAAGAAGCTTTACCGAAAATTATTCGGTGCAGGGCAAGCATATCCACATCGAGGATTATTGCTCAGGCTGCGGCAAATGCACACAGCGCTGTCCGCAGAAGGCGCTCTATATAGAAAACGGGCGTTCAAACTGCAATAATGAAATATGCCTCCTGTGCGGCTACTGCGCAGCCGCCTGCCCTGACTTTGCAATTAAGATTCTGTAACTCAGAATAATAAGCCTCCCCTTGTTAAGGGGAGGGGGACCGTTGGAACAACGGTGGAGGGGTGTAGCTGTGCAACAGCGTCTATTTAATCATTTTTTCTTCAAAAAATTAAAAATTGGAAAAAATAGTTACAGGAATTTGTAACTATTTTGTTTGACTTTTGTAACTTTTTGTGTTATACTATCATCATAATGGAAAGGTTGGTACTATGGAAAACATTTTAACATATAAAGGTCACCCTCTTATGAGAAGCGGTGACGTTATCTATTACGGAAGCCTTGAAAACAAGTACATTATTGTTATCAAGATTCACGAATCCAAGGATATGAACGATATCAAAACAGCAACAAAGCTGACAATCGAGCTTCAGCTCAACGACACAGACATCAGCGAGATGGACAGAGTCAAGAAGTCAGCATCAAGAACAAGCCTTTATGAAGCAATGGATATTGCCAATATCTGGCTCAATAAGGCACTCAAGTAATTGGAGTAACCCCCAAACGCTTCCAACACAATTCTCAACGGCTTATTTTCCGTCATAAAGCTCAAAAATCCTCGTTAATACACAAAGTATTGCCTGCGGCTTTTGAACTCTCTGACGAAAAATCTTCTCGCTGATAATTGCATCGTCATCATTTGGCGGTCACTCTGAAGCATTCACCCACAGACAAAAGTTTAAAAGTTACAGAAGTTAACCCCACGCATAATTATTTTGGAGGAAAAGATGTTTAAAAAGGCAAGAACATTGCTTACCGCAGGTATTTTATCACTGTCGCTGATTTTCTCATCAGCGGCTCTCGATTCGCTTAAAGCAGGCGTTGTAACAGCAGGCGTGCTCAATCTCAGAGCAGAGGCTACAACACAGTCTGAGATTCTCAAAAAGCTCCCTGAAGCAACAGACCTTTCGGTTTTTGACGAAAAGGACGATTTCTATAAGGTTTCCGCTTCCGGCACAGTGGGCTTCGTGTCCAAGGACTATGTAGAGCTCAAGGACGTATGGAATGTTGACAATGGCGGCGGCGCAAAGGTTACAGCAAGCGCTCTCAATATCAGAAGCAAGCCAAGTCTTGAAGCTGATATCATCGGTAAGATCTACGAAGGCGGCGTTGCCGAAATCATCGGCATCAACGATGGCTGGCTCAAGGTCAAGTACAAGGGCACAACAGGCTATATCAGCCCTGATTATGTTGAATTTGTCGAGCTTACAGAGGCTGACAAGGCTGAAGCTGAAATCAGCAAGGGTCAGCAGGTTGTAAACAAGGCTAAGGAATATCTCGGCGTAAAGTATGTTTACGGCGGCGCATCCCCAAAGGGTTTTGACTGCTCCGGTTTTACATCTTATGTCTATAAGCAGTTCGGCATCAAGCTCAACCGTTCTTCTTCCGCACAGACATCCAACGGCTATAAGGTTTCCAAGAGCGAGCTCCAGCTCGGTGATCTCGTATTCTTCTCATCCCCGGGCAGCAAGTCTGTCGGTCACGTTGGTATCTATATCGGCAACGGCAACTTTATCCACGCTGTAAAGCCTGGCAAGAGCGTTGAAATCGACACTCTTACATCTGGTTACTATAATACATATTATTGGGGCGCAAGACGCGTACTTTAATCTGGCAGCCATAGTGTTGCACACTTAAAATTGAATTATAAACGGCTCATCTGGTGATTTGGCAATATTACTTGTACTCACCGGATGGGTCGTTTTTTCGTGTAAGCCTTCCCCGGTGGTGGAGGGGTTGCGATAAACATAAAATAATGAAACCATTGACAATATCGATACTCGATGTTATAATATCGATAGACGATATTGATTTGTAATCTATACAATATAATTGTAGGGACCGGCGCCCTCGACGGTCCGCCTTAATAAATAAAGCACCGCGCTCTCCGCTTTCTGCGAATTCATTTCGCTGAAAGTAAGATATCCTGCAAAGGCAGGAAATTTCTGATGAGTACCCAATCAAGCCAGCTTGATTGGGAGAGCGAAGCGACAAGAAAGGAGTGTTCCCATGGCGAAAAAAGCCTTTGAAGTATTTTCCGAAACCATGTATTATGTGCTGATGTCCTTTATGTCGGGCGAAAAATGCGGCATAGAAATAGCTCAGTTCATCGAAGAACGCACCAAAGGGCGCATCACCATCGGTCCGGGCACTCTTTACACCCTACTTTCCAAGTTTGAAGAGGAGAAAATGATAGAGGAAACCGAGGTAATCGGCAGAAAACGCATTTATAAAATCACCGACAAGGGCAGACAGATGTACAAGGACGAATGGAATCGTTTGCGAATGTGTGTCATAGACGGAGAAAAGGAGGCAAATAATGAAATATAAGCTTAAAATCATCCCTTGCAGTATGTTTGATACCGAGATTTTTGAAAATTGGGCATCCGATATGGCTGAAAAAGGCTGGGCGCTCAAGGGTATATGGAGCCTTTATGCCCTCTTTGAAAAA
>SVKW01000025.1 GCA_015068285.1 Oscillospiraceae bacterium
TCAAAATGATATGAATTCTTTATGTCGCTATAAGGCGCCAGCATATTTTCGGACTTCAATTTTTCATAATTTGATGCAATTACCGAAATATCGTACTTAGTGTACATATAATTATCGAGAATTTTTATAAAAGCTTCCTTTTCGATGTTGGAAATGACATTTATCTTGTCAAGATCAACTGCAATGAGGTTGAGATTGTCGTTAAGACCTTCGTCACGCTCATATAATTCATGGAAGATTTCTTCGAGCATCGGTAGAGCGCTTGTGCCCTTCTCTTTCAGCTTCAGGCTTGGATCGCCGAGCTGAGGCGGATAGCTTTCCATTATCATGCCATTGAAGGTGACTTCGACGATATCACCTGCTTTTATGTCCTCATCGTCAGTGGTCAGATAGAAAATCGAGCCGACTGTGTCGCCGAGGTCGCCTAAAAGAAGATTTGCGCCGTCTTTTTTCATAACCTTGGCATCGAAAGTCACATATTCAAAGTTATGTGTCGGCGGAGCGGTTGTGGTTTCGGGCGGTGCAGTTGAAGTGATAACTTCGCCCTTTGCGCATCCTGCAAACAAAAGCGCCGAAATAAGAGTCAGTAAAATAATTTTTTTCATATTTTCCCTCCTTTACCAATATAGACGGGAAAAATCGGAAAATGTTTCACTGTTATCTGGGATTTCCGGTATAAATATCAAAATTAACTGAATATTCCTTGCCGCCGTAATAGATATCCTGCCCATTTTTGATTTTATGTGCATAGCCATCAGCAATGAAACTGTAATGCGTTTCGGAGAAATGATCGTCGAAGGTATTTATATAACGGCTGGAATTAACCGGACTGTCAAAGCGACGATATGCTTCCGCCCAGAAATGCTTCATATCGAAGCCATCTGCACCATTTGATGCGGCAAAAAGAAGCAGAATTTCCTTATGCGGCATAGTAAATTGAGAGTCTGTGCCGGAAAATGAGCAATGTATTTCGATTATTTTGCCATTTTCGGTGTCGGTGATCAATTTAAGATCAGACGGATTTATTGATTCGGAAGCATTATCCGAATAAAAAATTAGATCTTCAGATAAATCCCATGTTTTATTTTCAAGGTAAAAATATTTCTGCAAAGCATGATAATTTTCTGCTACCTGAGCAGGTGTAAGCAAACCATGGTTTGGTACGCTTGTGTATCCGTGTGACACTGTGAGCAGATAAAAAATAAGGGCAAATCGTAAAAATGAAATGAAAATCAGAGAAAAAATCGGCTCTTTAGTGGAAATTTCTATCTTTATATTGTTATCAAAAGCGAGCTCCTGCCCTTTTCTGTATTTCATGTATGAAAAAAGCATTGTAACGATAGACAATGGAAAAATGCCAAGAGCAAGTCCGAATATGTATAAAGAAAATGTACGCTTAAGAGCCTGAACAAATGAAAGCCTATTTCCGGCGGATGAAAGAATTTTTATTCCGAAAAAGCTTTGCCCTACTGTCTGCCTGCGCCTCCAGAGAAATAATGATTCAAGTGTAATGGAAAAGAGTAAATAAACTAAAAAGAACACGATAGTGTGGCTTCCTGGATATCTCAGCGGATTTCTATGCAAAATTAAATGATAAAACAATAGTGTAGGCACAAGAGATGTTCCCAAATCAATCATTCTTGCGAAAAATCTGCGCCATGGGTGTGGACAAATGCTGTTCATATTATGTCTCCTTTCATTTATTATAATAATCATAGCAAAAATATAAGCTCAATTCAATATACTGATTCAACAAAGCGGAGCGGAGAAAATTATTGAAACAATACATAGGAATATGAACGCCTGTTAAACATTAAAGTTTCACGTGAAACGGCGTATTGCTATTGCCCTGAGGCTATGCTATACTTGAGTAAAGAAAGGGGGCTGAAATATGAGTCTGTGGGATGCTTTTGAAGACTATAACAATGCGAGAAGAAACCTGTGGAATGAGATTTTCCAGCTTATAATGGAAACTATTAGAATTCTTATCGACTATAAATGGGTTCGTATTCTTGTTGCCAGCCTGATTGCGGCGATAATTTTATGGAATTATGCCTCTCAACCGCCCGAAATTAACCTTTATGACGCAGTTATGAGTGATATAAAGGCTGAATTGGGGGTATCGCCTGAGAAAATCGTCTGGACTGATGTTATCTACCCTTTCAACAGCGACAGCTACAATGAGTTCAAGAAAATCACAGATAAAGAAGGAAAAACTCCACAGGCTGTGGAAGAAATGTTCTCCAAAAATCTCAGACTGCTTACCGTCCAGCCGTTGGAAGAGGCAAACTTCTGGTTTAAGAATAAGCAGAATGTTACGATAATCGGTATGTACGGTGATAAAGAGATAAAAATTATGATAAGATACGCCGGAGATGTGGATATAAAATATCAGGGCAATTACCGAAGCGAAATAAAAAGCTATAAAATGAAATAAAGGAGAGCGTAATGCTCTCCTTTTTGTTTAGTTGTCGATGAGATACACATGATGCTTGTCGGAGGTGTAAAATTCTCTTTCCCATATTTCAATGGCTTCATCGGTCGTTTTTACGCGAAATGCAATGCCGTCACCGGGATGAGAGAAATATATTCTATACTCTGTGTCAGGGAATACAAACTCTTTATTCCAGATGTTTGTTTTAACCTTTGTGTTGAGAAAATCACGAATATATTGTTGACTTTCAACCTGACCAAGCTCATATTTGCCTTCCGGAGTAACACATTCGACCTTCTTATACATAGATTCGACATTATAAAACAAATCACGTATAGTGCCCGATTCGTAGCGGAATATATTCCCTATCGGCTCTCTGAAAAGTACAAGGAGCAGCAGAATAAGGGCGAAAATGATGTAGACGCGATATTTCTTCATAGGCTGTACCTCCTGTATTTTTTATTTATTATAGCATATATAGGGTAGATTTGTAAAGATGTTTGAGAAATATGTATCTTCGATGCATTGAATAAAATCTCTCCCTCAGTCTTGCCTGCGGCAAGCCAGCTCTCCGACTCGCTAAGAGCCGCCTACGACGGTTGTTCGCATGTACACCACCTGCGGGTGGTGCCTCGTCTGAGGGAGCCGAGGAAAGAGATTGTGCAAATTGTGGAAGGCAAAAATGCGGAGAAGGCGTAAAAGAAAAAGGCGGTATTTCTACCGCCTTTTGAAATATTCAGCTTAAATTACCAAGCTCTCTTGCCTTCGATAGCTTCTGTGAAGAACTTTCTCATATCCTTTGCGAGGAGCTGTGCACTTTCTTCGCCGAGATATGCCATGTGGCCGGATGGATAAATACCGCGCATTACACGGTTAAGGTCGAGGTTGGAATGGTGAGCAAGATACTTGGACATACCTGCTGTTGTGCAGAGGTCATACATACCGCTTGCGAAGAATACGCGGAGAGCAGGATTTCTTCTCATTGCAAGGCCGAGAGCCATAGCAGGAGTTGTCTTGAACTTTCTGTTCCAAGCCATATTTACATGGTGGGAAAGGCCCTTGGAGGAACGATCGAATGTAATGTTGAGTTCCTTGCACATAAGAGCGAATGCAGCCTGGAATGCAGGTGTGTACTGGCCCATTGCAGGGTCGTCAGCGATAACATTGGCATCCTTGAGTGCGAAGTTTTCCGGCCATGTGTAACGACCATCATAGAAGCCGACGATTTCTTCTCTGTCTTCGAGAAGGAGATGCATAAATTCACGCATATCGATGCGGAGGTTGTGGGACATGATGTACTTTACGGAAACGCCTGTGAAGTAAGCGAGCTTTTCTGCAACAGCAAGCTTTTCTTCCTTTGTCATAGCGTCGCCCTTATGGAGAGCCATGAGGTATTCGCCGTCGGAGAATTCTTCAGCAGCCTTAAGGAATTCGTCACGTTCTGGGAGACCTTCCGGACGGTGGTACTGATATGTAGCAGCCATTGTGTAAAGGTCGAGAACTGCCTTTTCAACTGGAACCTTATCATAGAATGTGGAGCCGAGAAGCATGATACCGGAAACAGAAATACCCATTGTTTCAGCCTTTGTTGGGCCGCCGCCGATGAGTTCGTTTACGAGGAGAGCAGAACGGCCTGTGCCGTAGCTTTCGCCTGCGAGAAGAACCGGGGAGTTATGTCTGCCGTAGCGTGTGAGCCACTGGTCGATGAACATTGCAAAGTGACGGATATCTTCGTCTGTATCGTAGATTTCAGCCTTCTTGTCTTCGTTGAAGAGTCTGCCGAAGCCTGTGCCGATTGGGTCTACCATAACGATATCGCAGATGTCGAGGAGACAGTGTGGGTTATCTTCCAGTTCGAATGGAGGAACTGTTGGGAGCTTGAGCTCGTTGTCAAGCTTAACACGCTTTGGACCAAAGAGACCCATGTGTACCCAGAGAGAGCCGCAGCCTGGGCCGCCGTTGTAGCCGAAGAGAACAGGACGTGTGGAATTGTCTTCTACGTCGCTTCTGAAATAGGAATAGGAGAAGAGAGTGCCAAGTGGTGTGCCATCGTCAGCCATGAAGAAGTTGTCTTCGCAGACTGTGTTGTAAGGGATAGTCACGCCGTTAAGAACGAAAGAGCCCTTGGACTCAAAACGGGAGCGTTCTCTGCATTCATCAATATACATAGTAGTACCTTCCTTTATGTTATTTTTAGTTTACAGATGTAATGGCGGCTTTTGTTGAAAAAGCATAATGGCAAGCTTTTCCGCCGCATTTTTATTGTACCAAATGCCAATGTGAATGTCAATGATAAGTTTATGATAATACTGCAGGAATATGTCATTCTCCCCTGTTGAATAAATCCATAATGAAATCCATAAATGTGAATAAGAGTCCATAATGTTTTCGTTCCATAATTATAACACGCTTATATTTACCGCATTCTTCACATAGCTCAGGTTCTCGTGAAAGAACATATTTATCGGGCGGGTCATTTCGGTCATTTATTTTATTCCAACAATCTAAACAAAAATCTGCCATATAGCTCTCCATTAAATCATAATGCACCAACGAATGTTGGTATATTTATGATTTTAATGAATTATACTACAATTGTCAAGAACAATTGTAGGTGAAAATATGAAAATCATTTTGGCGCAACGGCTCAGAGAATGCCGTAAAGAAAAAGGGCTGACACAGGGTCAGGTGGCAATATATTGTGATATTACAGAGAAAGCTTATCAAAATTATGAGCTTATGACACGCGAGCCGAAGCTTGAAATTGTTGTAAAGCTTGCGGAGTTTTTTGAGGTGTCTGTCGACTATCTTGTGGGAAGGACAGATAAAAAGAACGTGAATAAATAGCCGTGTAAGGAATCTTGCGCGGCTATTTTGTTTAGCGATATGTCATTATGAGTGAAACGAAGAATCTCCGGTGGTTTGCATAATTGTCCTAATTCGCCCTTGTGTTCTCAGATATACAGTAAACTAAAGGCTTCCCTGTGTAAGGGGAGCTGGCGGCCGTATGGCCGACTGAGGAGTTGTTGCGGTTGGTTTGGACAATCCCTCCGCCCCTTTGGGGCACCTCCCTTTACACAAGGGAGGCTTTTGTATCGTAATCGGCACACAAAAAGAAATTGGGAGTAACAATTTTTGCAGGGATACGGTATGGCGTGTCTACGGTGCGTCGAGGGCGCCGCACCCTACGCAAATATTGCTTTGGTATAATATATATGGTATAATGAAATTATAAATAATCATTCAAAGGAGGGCGGATATGAAAAAGGCTTTATTATATTTTGGCTGTCTGGCGGTTATTTTTGCTGTGCTTATAGGCGTGACATACATGGGTAAGCTGCCGGGAAAAGAAATCAGTTTATATGACGCGGCGATGGAATACTTTGAAAAGGTGCAGGAAATCAGTCGTGATGAGGTGACGTGGAAAAATATAAGATATCTGCCGCCTGAGTACCACGAAAAGGAATATGAATATCCATTTGAGCAGTATGACGATATGGTGAAAATCGAAGGCAAGGAGGATATGCTTTCGGAGTATGCACAGCTTCTTGAAGGCGTTGTGATTTATGATAAAGAGCAGGAAGAGCGGGTGGACTATATTGACCAGTGGACTGAGATTGAAATCACAGGGCAGTACCGCAGAAAGATAGAAGAAAATATTACAAAGACAGAAGCTGCCGGAATAAGGATTGCTGTAAACCATGAGAGAAATAAAGTAAGTATTTTTGCTAAAGGTGCAAAATCAGGCAGAAATGAAGTTACATATATGCTGAAAACTGATAGTGAACAGTAATAATTATAGATAATTATACTTTGAGTTGTGAGAAATAACGGGCGGGCATGGAAACCCGCCCCTACGTTTTTATGTCATTCTTTCACCTTTTGTCATTCTGAACGAAGTGAAGAATCTTTCCATGAATGAAGCACAGGATGTAGAGATGGGAAAGATCCTTCGGACTATGCCCTCAGGATGACATATAGATTCGGGAGGGGTGACCCCTCCCCTACGGGATTTAGCATATACAACCCCTCCGTTTTTGTAAACAAAAACACCTCCCCTTGCACAGGGGAGGCATTTTTATACTTAAATTAAATTATTCAGCCTTTTCCTTTACAGGGAGGTCAACCTTAATACAAAGTTCCTTAAGCTGCTTTTCTTCTACTTCGGATGGGCAGGAAGTCATAACTTCGGAAGCTGTCTGGATCTTTGGGAATGCGATGGAGTCGCGGATATCTTCTGTACCTGCGAGGAGCATTACGATACGGTCGAAGCCGTAAGCAATACCGCCGTGAGGAGGTGCGCCGAACTTGAATGCTTCGATCATGTGGCCGAAACGAGCAAGTGTGTCCTCTGTTGTGAAGCCGAGGCAGTTGAACATCTTCTGCTGAACTTCAGGGTCGTGGATTCTGATGGAACCGCCGCCCATTTCATAGCCGTTACATACGATGTCGTATGCCTTAGCCATCATCTTTTCAGGCGCTGTTTCAAAGAGTGGAATATCCTCGTCGCGTGGAGCTGTGAATGGGTGGTGCTTTGCGTAGAAGCGTTCTACACCGTCATCATCTTCGCCCTTTTCAAGGAGTGGGAAGTCTGTAACCCAGAGGAACTTGAAGTCATCAGGATTGATGAGCTTCTGACGGCGTGCAACTTCACAACGAAGTGCGCCGAGAGCTGTCTGAGCTGTTTCTGTATCTTCGTGAGCGATGATAGCGAGAAGGTCGCCTTCCTTGATGTTCATGCGCTCATAAATAGCTGTCATAATTTCAGCAGGCATATTCTTTGCGAAGGAGGATGTTACGCCGTCCTTTGTAACCTTTGCCCATGCAAGACCCTTAGCGCGGTATGTCTTGACATATTCGCCGAGAGAGTCGATTTCCTTACGGCTCATCTTGCCGCCGACTTCGTTGAAGTTGATAGCGTGAACAGAACCGCCGTTTTCGATAGCTGCTACGAATGGTGTAAAGCCACTATCCTTTACGAGGTCAGAGATGTCGCGAAGCTCGAAACCAAAGCGCATATCAGGCTTATCGGAGCCGAAACGGCTCATTGCTTCAGCATAAGTGAGGCGCATGATAGGAGTTTCAACATCAACACCGCGGAGCTCCTTGAAGATCTTCTTGATGAAGCCTTCCTGGATAGCCATAATGTCTTCCATATCTACGAAGGACATTTCAAGGTCGATCTGTGTGAACTCTGGCTGACGGTCTGCACGAAGGTCTTCGTCGCGGAAGCAGCGTGCGATCTGCATATAGCGGTCAACACCGGAGAGCATAAGCATCTGCTTATACTGCTGTGGGGACTGTGGGAGAGCGTAGAAAGAGCCCGGATGAACACGGGAAGGAACAAGATAGTCGCGTGCGCCTTCCGGTGTGGACTTTGTGAGCATTGGTGTTTCAATTTCCCAGAAGCCCTGTTCTGTAAAGTAGCTGCGTGTTACCTGAGCTGCCTTGTGGCGGATTTCCATAATTCTCTGGAGAGATGGACGGCGAAGGTCGAGATAACGATACTTGAGGCGGAGCATTTCATTTGTATTGATGTTGTCGTTTACCTCAAATGGAGGTGTTTCAGCCTTTGTGAAAACTGTGAGGTTTTCAGCAAGGATCTCGATCTTACCTGTTGGGATGTTAGGGTTGATGGAAGAACGCATACGGACTGTGCCTTCGATAGCAACTACCCATTCCATACGCATATCTTCAGCACGGAGAGCGAGGTCTGCGTCAACAGCCTGGTCGAAAACGCACTGGACGATACCTGTGCGGTCGCGCATATCTGTGAAGATAAGGCTGCCGAGGTTACGGTTACGTGCAACCCAGCCGTAAACGGTGACTTTTTCACCGATATTCTCCTCACGGAGTGTGCCGCAGTAGCGGCGGTTTGTACAATTATTCATATAAATAACTCCTCTTAAAAAGTGGATTTTACAATGATATATGACCGCCCTCTGAGGAGGGAGGTGGCTCACCAAAGGTGAGTCGGAGGGAGAGAATTTTTAACAAGAGAGTCTATAAATTCGCACACCCCATTGAAATTTTTATCAATATCGGAATTGGGGATACGGAAGAGTCTGAGTCCCGTTGCTTCCAATTCTTTAGTACGCAGAGCATCAGCTTTTTCTGATTTATCAGAAAAATGATGGCCTCCATCGAGTTCAATAATAAGCTTTGCTTTTGAACAGTAAAAATCCACGATATAATTACCGAGAACTTTTTGTCTGTTCCAACGAACGGGGTAACTTCGTAGAAACTGATACCAAAGCTTGTTTTCCCATGGTGTCATATTTTTTCGAAGTTCTTTTGCTAAAGGGACATTTGATTTGTTGTATTCTTTCATAATGTTTAGCTTCTACCCCTCAGTCAAGCTTACGCTTGCCAGCTCCCCTCTCAAGGGGAGCTATTATGGGTGATAATTA
This sequence comes from Oscillospiraceae bacterium, assembly GCA_015068285.1. Taxonomy (GTDB): domain Bacteria; phylum Bacillota; class Clostridia; order Oscillospirales; family Butyricicoccaceae; genus SIG471. Next base: position 8,845 of record SVKW01000025.1, read on the forward strand.
TTTTCGCCCCATTAAGAATATTATAATACCTGCGCTGTGTGAAATCAAGGACAAGTTTGAGTTTTTGGCTGATTTTATAATGACTTATGGTATAAAAATGCAAATAAATTACTTATCGTTTTTAGATTCATCGAGGAAAGCCGGGATTTCCTTGTTTTCCGGTTCAAACTTACCGATTTTGAAAATCAATTCTATCAGTTCGGCAACGCCGACAAGAAGCAGGCCGAGAGCGGCTGCGGAAAGAAAAGCAATGCCAATCAACGGATCATTCAGGAATGCAAATAGGCCGTAAAATGCGGAAATTACCGTAAGAATCCATCCGAAAATGCAAAGAGTATTTGCCACTTTGTTTGTCTTGAAAACTAACATAAGGTCTCCCCTTCCCTGTTTATTTTATTGCTACACATTAAAGATTTATCAATACGATACCGATTATCGTCAGCACGAGAGCAAGAATCTGCTTTTTGGTCATGCGCTCCTTGAAAAGAATTGCCGACATAACGGCAATCATAGAGATTGCGCCCGACGAAGAAACAGGATATGCGATAGCGGCAGGAAGCTGTGTCAGCGCCACCATCATAAACACATCGGAAAGGACGTTTACTGCGCCCACCATTGTGCCTGTGAATACGTTAAGACCGCTTAACTGCAGCTTGCCCTTGCGGAGTGCAAGAACGAGCGAAACGATAAATGATGTTGTGAATGTGCAGAAAACGAAGAAGTCGTTGAGCTGTATGTCGACAGTTTTCTGGAAAATTTTCAGCATTGTGGAGCCCATACCGGAGCAGAGCGTCAATGCAATAAGATACTTGTCAAACTTGATTCCGCCGCCCTGATAGCTTACAAGGAAGATGGAAATAAGAGTGAGGATAACGCCTATCCAGCCGATGAGGGCAGGGCTTTCGCCCCAGAGGATGAGGCTTGTGAAGATTGGAATAAGCACGGCGGCTTTATTCCACAGCGTACACATACCTGCGCCGTTGCGGATAATAGCGCGAATCATAAGCAGGAATGTCATAAGATAAAGCACGCCTGTGATGACGGCGAAAAGCACAGTAAGCAGCCAGTTATGCACAGGCTGTTGAATGTTTGCACCGCCGTTTACGAAGAAAATTATCAGACCGCCAAGACCGGCGATGAAATAGTTGAGAGTTGTGACTGTGTCCGAATGGCTGCCTCTTGTTTCACCAAACTTGAGCCATAATGTAATTGCAGAGCTGCAGATGATATTGAGTAAAAGCGTCAGCATTTATTCTACCCCCATGAAATACATTAAATTGAGATAGCTGTGGTCGCGCAGGAATTCGTCCATCGGCATGATGTGAGCTTCCCTGCCGTAAATTGCGTTGAGAAAGCGGAATTCCTCCTCGTTTTCACGGTAAAAGGCGACGAAATGGGCGCCTCTGTTGTGAAAATACATGATGATACCGCTGTTTATTGTCTTTGAAAGCTCAAGAGCCTTCTTTTTTCTGAAAACACGCCTGACCTTGAAGCCGAAGCTTTCAAGATAAGCCCTGATGTGTGTCGGCTTTGTGCCTAAAAATCCGCCGAAACGGAGGTGATTGAGAAGATAATCGTGAACGGCTTCGATTGAAATATCAATGCCGTGGTAACGCAGAAAGTTCCATGTGGCTATCCAGCCGCAGCCGTTTTTGCAGGAGAAATAACAGCCGTTTTTCACGTCTGTGATTATGCCCTGATTGATTATGTAGCCATCCTTGGAAAATGAATCGCGAAGCATATTTTTCTCCTTTTGTGAATAGGGTTAAGTGGGGATGAGAGCTTTTACAGCCTCATCTATAAACTGGCATACACCTGTAAAATTGCGGTCTATGTCATTGTTTGCAATGTGAATGACGGTGAAGCCAAGTGATTGGAGCTCGTTTGTGCGGATATAGTCGATTTTTTCTGCTTGTGCATTGAAATGGCCGCCGCCGTCAAGTTCAATGATGAGTTTTGCTTTGGCACAGTAGAAATCCACGATATAATCTCCGATGGCTTTCTGTCTTTGAAAACGCAAGGGATATTTATTCAGAAACTCATACCACAGTTTGCGCTCCCACGGAGTCATATTTTTGCGGAGTTTTTTCGCAAGAGGGATATTTGCCTTGTTGTAGGTTTTGATATATAATCCCTCCTTCCGTCTTTGCTTTGCAAAGCCACCTTCCTCGTCTGAGGAAGGCTAAAAAAGCTTAATCTGACTCCTTGGCTCCCTCAGACGAGGGGGCTGTCACGAAGTGACTGGGGGAGTGATTTTTACTCATTGGATATGGTTATGGTATCCCCCTGCAAAAGGTCTTATTATATTTGCACTATCAGGGAATCTGTCACCTTCTTCGTAGCAGGAAGTGATAATGACCTGGCCTGCCTGAGTTTTACTCATGATATAGTCGCGGCGCTTTTCGTCAAGCTCACTGAAAACATCGTCGAGCAGCAGCACAGGATATTCGCCGTTGACCTTATAAAACAGAGAATGTTCGGCAAGCTTGAGAGAAAGTGCCGCCGTTCTTGTCTGTCCCTGTGAAGCCGAGCCCTTTGCGCTTCTGCCGCCAAGCTCGATTTCGATATCATCCTTATGGATACCTGTCAGACAAACGCCCGATGCGATTTCGGCAAGCTCGTGCTTGCGCGCGTGGAGCATAATCTCATTGAAAATAGTCTCGAAATCTGCGCCCGTATCGGTGACTGTCGAGATAGTCTTATATTTCAGACACAACAATTCCCGCCCTGAGGAGATCTCGCTCTGGACGGTCTGGGCAATAGGCTCGATAGCCTGTATGAAATTGTGGCGATAAGCGATTATCTGGGCAGAAAGCATTGCCATTTTTTCGGTGTAATCGGGCAGGATATCGCGGAACTGGGGAGCTGTTTCCCAGTTCTTGAGGATCTTGTTCTTGCCGTCCATAAGCTTCTGATATTTGAGCAGAAGCGAAGCATAATTCGGGCGGAGCTGCTTTAAAGCTCTGTCCATAAAATCACGCCTCATAGACGGTCCTGCGCTGACGATAAAAAGATCGTCAGGAGCAAACACCGTGCAGGCAAGAACGTCGCTGAGACCCTTTGTAACAGGCTTTTTTACACCGTTCACCTTGGAGTACGGAGTGCCCTTGAGAGGCATATTCAGCTCCAGCTCAAAGTCTCTCTCGCGTGAAACGACAGAGGCCTTAAGAATGGAATAAGGCTCTTTCCACATAATCATATCGGCTTTTTTGGCCGAACGGAAAGAGCCTGTGCCTGTCATCATGTGAACAGCTTCCAGAATATTTGTCTTGCCTATGGCATTTTCACCCAAAATAATGTTTACGCCCGGTATAAAATCGAACTTATTATACGCATAGTTGCGGAAATTTTCCAGTTGTAAACTTTTCAGGTACATAATTTATTCAATAACGATAGTCTGGCCACCGAGAGAAACTGTGTCGCCCGGTCTGATCTTCTTGCCGCGCATAAGGCATACTTCGCCGTTTACAGAAACCTGACCGTCAGCGATGAGGATCTTTGCCTCTCCCCCGCTGGAGACAAGGTTTGCAAATTTCAAAAGCGCGTCAAGCTTGATGAACTCTGTGGAGATGGAGATCTTATTCATGTTCTGCTCCGTTTGCCTTTTCGAGGCACTTGTGGCAGATGAACTTGCCGTTAAGCTCGATGAGGTTCTTGGTAGCTGCGCAGAAAACACATTCATCCTGATCCTTCTTCATGATGATGCTGCCGCCTTCAACATAAATACGCATCTGGTCGCCCGGCTCTATTTTGAACTTACGTCTGATTTCGATAGGGAAAACAACTCTGCCCAATTCGTCAACTTTTCTTGTGTAACCGCCAATTTTCATAATTTATACCTCCGGGTTGTAAATGTCAGGGAAAATCTCCCGAGGGAAATTTCCCAGTAACAGTTAATTTTTTGTGAGATGTCTTTTATGAAAAAAGTATATCTCAATTTTCGACATTTGTCAATAGGCATTTACAGATTTTCACAAGAAGATTTTACAGTAATATACATTTTTCGACAGGAAATAACAAAGTGGAGGTGGCTTGTGATTTACAGAATTTGCACGGTGATTTTATGCTTATCCCTTGTGATTTCAATATTTTACGGCAGATATGAAGCCCTTTCAGAGGGGCTTTCCCAAGGCATTGCTAAATCTGCGGAGCTTGCGATGTCGATGTGCGCAGGAATGTGTCTGTGGTGCGGAGTATGTGAAATAATGGGAAAAGCGGGGATGACGGAAAGGCTGTCGTGCCTGTTTGCGCCGGTTATCAACAGGCTGTTTAAAACTGCAACTGACAGAGAGTTTAAAATCCTTGTTTCACAGAATATTTCGGCAAACTTTCTCGGGCTGGGGAACTTAGCAACGGTCAGCGGACTGAAGGCGGCGAAAATCCTTGCCGACAAAGGACAGACAAACCTGCTTGGGCGGCTTGTCGTGTTCAATACCGCTTCAATTCAGCTTCTGCCCACAAGCCTTTGCACGATAAGGGCATCGTTGGGGGCTGTAAATGCCTATGACATACTGCCTCATGTGTGGATAAGCTCGGTGATTTCGGTTTGCGTGGGGGTTTTTGTCTGCATAATGAGCGAAAGGGGTGAAAAATCATGACATCCGCCGTGCCTGTTATTGTAATTGCGCTTACTCTTGCCCTCGGCTGGCGGAAAAATATCGATATGTCATCCTGCTTTTCTGACGGAGTGAAGAAAGCCCTTGGGGTGCTTGTAGCGATTTTTCCGAATATTTTAATAATGCTGACAGCTGTTTCGGTTTTCCGCGCTGTTGGCGGAATGGTGATGATGTCGCAGTTTGCCGCTCCCCTGCTTGGTATGTTTGGTCTGCCGCCCGAAACGGCGCAGATTATTTTTCTCCGACCATTTTCAGGCTCGGGCGCATTGGCGCTGGGCAGCGAAATCATGGCTGAGACGGGCGTCGACAGCGAGGTGGGCAAAATTGCCGCCGTGATGCTTGGGGCAAGCGAAACGAGCATCTACACTGTGGGGGTGTATTCGGGGGCTGTGGGAATGAAGAAAACGGGCAGGCTGATTGCCTGCGCCCTGCTTGCCGACCTTGCCGCATTTATCGCCGCCGTCTGGTGCGTGAGAATACTGGGCTGATATTGCACTCTTGACTTTTACCACGCAAAAGCTTATAATTTTTATATATGGTCCGGGGAAACGGGTGCAAGTCCCGTACAGTCCTGCTGCCGTAAAGTCGGAATGCCGCCATATATTTCACCGATTGTTTCACAGAGAATGGAAGGTCAGGTTTTTTTGTCGTGCCTTCACATCTGTGGAGGTTTTATTTTTTATGGAGGAAGCTTCGATGGTCACTCTTGTCATTGGCGGCGGCGGAAGCGGAAAATCTGCCTTTGCTGAAAGCATCGCTGTGAGCTACAGCGGCAAAACTGCATATATCGCCACCATGGAGCCTTATGGCGAGGAGGGGGCAAAACGCATAAAGCGCCATCGCGAAATGCGCCTTGGCAAGGGATTTGACACTATCGAGCAGTATTCATTTATAAATGAGAAAACTGCGGCAAATTATGAAAATGTGCTTCTTGAATGCGTTTCAAATCTTGTTGCTAACCATATTTTCACAGAAAATGATGAAAACACCATAGAAAATGTTGCAGATGGCATTGAAAAAATGGCAAAATCGGTAAAAAATACGGTGATCGTAACGAATGACATTTTCAATGACGGATGTGAATATGACGATACCACACGCGATTACATCGCAAAACTTGGCGCGGTAAACTGCCGCCTTGCACAGCTTGCAGACGAGGTCTATGAAGTCGTCGTCGGTATACCGATAAAAATAAAGTAGACAAATCTTTAGCCTCCCCTGTGCAATGGCCCAGGCCACCCTCTCTTGACCTTCGGTCAATTCACCTTGGGGGAGGTGTCACAGCATAGCTGTGACGGAGGGGTTGTTAATACATAAAATAGTAATGTTTCACATGAAACATCTATAAAACAAAGGAAATCCATATGAAAAAACTACTGAACAGCCTGTTTATAAGTCTTTCGATGTACAGCGTCCTCCCTGCTCCGCAAAAGGCGTGGGACGAAAACAGCATGAAGTATGTCATGGCTTTTATGCCTATTCCGGGGCTTATATGCGGCATTTTAATGTATTTATTTATTGGCTTTGGCGGATGGGGGCTTAATTCCTTGCTTTTTGCCGCGATTATGACGCTTATTCCCGTCCTTGTCACAGGCGGACTTCATCTTGACGGCTTTGCCGATACTGTCGATGCCATTTCGTCACATAAGGATATGGAGACCAAGCTGAAAATTCTCAAGGACCCTAACGCAGGCGCCTTTGCCGTAATCTATACCGCTTCATATTTCCTTATGATGGCTGGCTTGTGGGCGCAGTACGGTGTAAATCCTGTATTCCCCCTTGCGATTCCTCTGCTTTACTGCCTGAGCAAGGTCATGGGCGCGATTTTCGTTGTCAGCCTGACTCCTGCGAGAAAAAGCGGACTTGCCTATATGTTCAGTGATGGCGCAGACAAAAAATGGAGCAGAAATATTCTTTTAGTCGAATTGCTTGCCATTTTTGCTCTGCTTTATATGATAAATATTCAGTTGTTTGCTTTGATTTCAGTAATTACAGCTCTGCTCGCCGTAATTTTCGTCCGCCAGACAAAGCGTATCTTCGGTGGCATCACAGGCGATCTTATCGGCTTTTTCATCTGCATTGCCGAGCTGATTTTCGCAGGCGTGCTTGCGGTTTTCAGCCTTATTATATAATGTAAGGAGGACAAAATGGAAAAGACTGTTCTCGTTATCGGCGGCGCTTTTCAGGACAAGCTCAATGCCGCCCTCGCATATTCCCATCTCACGATGGAGGATGTGGGCGAAAATCCCTATGAAAACAAGAAAATTATCAATAATTTTCAGAATTACTTCAAAAATAATATGAATGATGAAGGTCTGCTGGAAAAATGCAGGGGCAAAATCATAATTGCCGATGAGGTGGGCTGCGGAATTATTCCTCTCGAAAAATCCGACCGCGTTTACAGAGAGGCTCTTGGAAGATTCCTCTGCGACCTTGCCGCAATTTCCGATACGGTCATTCGTGTCACCTGCGGCATCCCGACTTTCATCAAAGGAGAATAAAATGAAACATACTATCACAATCATCCGCCACGGCATGACCGAAGGCAACATCACAAAGACATACACAGGCATCACAGATGTGCCTCTCTGCGAAATGGGCGTCGAAGGAATCAAGGCAAAGCTTGGCCAGTACCCTGAATGCGACCTTCTTTTTGTCAGCGACCTTCAGCGCACACACCAGACAGCGCGCATCATCTATCCTGATATGGAGCAGATTATCATTCCTGACATTCACGAGTGCGATATGGGCGATTTCACAGGCAAATGCTATGAGGAGCTCAAGGACACACCTGATTATCAGCGCTTCCTCGATGTCAACGATGGCTATATCCCTGGCGGCGAATGCAAGGAAGTTTTCCACGCCCGCTGTCTCCGTGGTTTTGATGAAATTGTGAAGATTATCGAAGAAAAGGGCGCGAAAAAGCCTGCTATCGTCAGCCACGGCGGCGTAATTATGGCGCTTATGAACAATTTCACCGATGAAATGACAGTATTTTTCGATTATCAGACTACAAACGGCGGCGGCTATGTGGTTGAATTCGATACTGAAACACGCAAATTTGAGATTCTGGAAACACTTAAATAAATGAAATACGATGTACTGAAACTGGCAGAAAGCATCTCTCCTGCCGATGAAAATGCAAAAACAGCGGCGAAAAACCGCCAGAATGAGTTACTCAAGCCTCCCGGCGCTCTCGGCGTACTTGAAGAGCTGAGTATTCAGCTTGCCGGCATCACAGGCAAGGTGAAAAATGATGTAAGCAAGAAAATCCACTTCGTTTTCGGCGCAGACAACGGCGTTTTTGACGAGGGTGTAACGGCGAGCCCGAAGCATTTCACCCATATGCTGATGGACAGCTACGGCAAGGGCTATGGCTGCGGCATCAATATTCTGTGCCGCAAGAATAACGTCGACCTTGTGCTTGTGGATATGGGTATCGAGGGCGAATTTGAGGCTGATACTGCCGTTATCAATAGGAAAATTATGCCGAACGGCACAAAAAATCTCGCAATCGAGCCTGCTATGAGCCAGATTGAGGCTAAAATGGCGATGAGTGTCGGATTTGAATATGCCGCTTATGCCAAGGAAAAGGGCTATAATATCGTTGGCGGCGGCGAGGTCGGCATGGCGAATACCACAACTGCGGCGGCTGTCATTATGGCGCTTCTCGGCACTCGCGATGCTGAAATGGCTGTCGGACGCGGCGGCGGACTGACTGACGAGGCTTTTGCCCTGAAAAAGAATGTCATTCTCAGAGCGCTTGAAAAATATGATCTCTCCCCTGATGAGCCTTTGCGTATTTTGCACACGGTGGGCGGGCTTGATATTGCCGCCTTGTGCGGTCTTTACCTCGGCTGTGCTTATTATAAGCTGCCTGTCGTCATCGACGGCGTTATCGCCATCGCGGCGGCGCTGATGGCCTATAAGATAAATCCGCTGGTGCGTGAGTATCTCATTCCGTCACATATTTCCGAAGAGCCTGCCTATAAGCTGGCTGTCGAGAAAATGGGGCTCAAGCCGATGCTTTATCTTGAAATGCGCCTTGGCGAAGGCTCGGGCTGCCCTATTGCAATGGGGCTGGTAGAGCAGGCAACGGTAATTATGAATGATATGATGACCTTCTCTGAAATGCAGCTCGAAAGCGAATACAGAAAAAAATTGAAGAATTAAAAAAATCCTCCACAGGCTGTGGAGGTTTTTTGTGTTATGAAATGCCAGAATACAGAATATCTTTGACAATCCAGCCGCTGTCTGTGTATTCAAGCAGAATATCTTTGACAATCCAGCCGAGGGAGCCTGTTACACAGTTACAGGCTATGAAAATATCATCTTCACGATATTCTCTGAATTCGAGGAACACATAACAGGTTTTGCCGTATTCCTCACGGAAACGCCAGAGATATTCGGGGCTGTAATTTACTAAGCTGTCAAAATCATCGGTGAAAATAACATTTGCAGTGCTTCTTTCGCCTAATTCAGTCAGCAGACTTTCAAGCTTCGGACGAATATTATCGGGAACATTGAGGTTAAAAGCCAGAGTGTCAAACGATGCAGACATAGTATTTTTATATGCCGTCAGATATGCCATTTCCTCTCCGTTTCCGCCGTTATGCAGAATATCGAGGAGAATATAGTCAGCGCTTTCGAGCAACACAGTGGCAGGAATATCCGAACGGACGTAGAGGGTTGGTTTTCCGTCGATGTGTGCAACCATAAAGCTGAACATATCAAGTCCGTTGAGCAATGTGCCTTTGGGCAGCTTTGTGGCTGAAATCGGTATGTCAAAGACGTTGTCTTCACCGAGAATAAAATCAAAGGAGTGCTCTGTTACTGCGGGAACAAGGACAATATCGGTGGCTGTATAAATATAGCTTTCGCCGTTAACGGTGAGTGTGATGGTGTCAGGGCGGTTGTCATAAATAAAAATCGCGCTGAAGATTATAGTGAATGATATGATGAGGAAGATAATTCGATGCTTCATAAAAGTCCCTCCTTTATATATAAGACAAACGAGAGGGGCAAAATGGGACAGGGATTTGAAAATATTTCGGGCGGGCATGGAAATTATATTAAGATTATTTTGTAGGGGAGGGTCTGAAGCGCCCTCCCGATTTTTATTCATTATTTTTCCTCTGCTTCAACCGGGATTTCCTGTGGTGGGGCGTTTTTCTCGGCTTCGATGGCGAAATGTGTGTGGAAAAGTACATAGCCGATGGCAGGCGGGATATAGGCAACCAGCATAAGGATTCCAATAAGAGCGCCGCCTATGTTTGAAAGAAGCAGGATTAAAAATGCAAGGACAACAACACTCGCTATGAAAAACTTAAACAGCTTGACATAGAATGCCCAGCGGATCTCCGATACATTGTCGGGACGAAACATAGTGTACCTCCATAGATTTAGTATGATTTGATAATAGCATATATGGGGTGGAGTGTCAAGATTTATAGGGGGACATTCACAAATGTTCCGCGGGTAACTAAATCCCTCCACCATCTTCGATGGTCCCCCTCCCTTTAGGCAAGGGAGGCAGGAATACAAAAAAATCCTACACAGGTTGTGGAGGATTTTTCTTACTTTATATATCCATTATCTTTAAGTCTGTTTTCTAAAGTCTGGCTGAAATTGCCGTATTGCTCTTTGAGGGCATAATACTCATTAAGGGCGTCCTTATTGCCCTTGCCCTTTCTGATACATCTTATAAGAATATTCTTCGGCGTATGCTCCATATCGATAAACTCCGCCATGTCGGTCTTATAGCCGACAGCTTCAAGGAGAAGTGCGCGGGATGTATCTGTAATCAGCGTCGCAAGGCGTTCACGGATTATGCCGTAGCGGAGAATGCCCTTGTTCTGCTCGCCTTTAAGCTGAGGATTGAGCTCATGCTGACAGCAAGGCACAGCTAAAATTATCTTACTGCCCCAGCCGATGCCCTTGAAAAAGCTTTCGTCTGTCGCTGTATCGCAGGCGTGGAGCGAAATCACCATATCGGGCGCAAGATCGGAAGAATATTCCTTGATATCGCCGCAGGCGAATGTGAGACCATCATAGCCGAGACGTCTTGCCAAAGCTTCACAATGCTCGACAACGTCCTTTTTAAGGTCAAGCCCGTGGACAATTGCCGAAAGCCCCAGCTTCTGTGTGATGTAATAATAGAGGGCGAATGTGAGATAGCTTTTGCCGCAGCCAAAATCGACAACGCGGACAGGTCTGTCCTTTGGAAATTCGTCCTTAAGGTCGGCAATAAACTCAAGATAGCGGTTTATCTGGCGGAACTTATCGTATTTCGCCTTGGAAATCGTGCCGTCCTTGTTGATAACGCCAAGCTCGATAAGGAAGTCTGCCCCCTCGTCCTCTGTGATGACATACTGCTTCTTGCGGTTGTGGGCGGCAGTTTCAACCTTCTTTGTGGCAGGCTGAGTGCGCAGCTTGTAATTCTTGAAATGTGTGATGTGATAGTCGTTTTCCTGAGAGTAAATCTGGCACTGGACAAAGATGTTTTCCAGCAGCTCGCCGACTTTATTGAGCATATCGTCAAAGTCCATGTTTTCATGGGTGACCTGCTTGCCCTTTGTGTATGTGAACTGGTAGAGCGTTTCGTTTTTGCTTAAAAAAGGCTTTACCATCACCTTTGTGAAGTCAACTTCCGCGCCCTTGACAGTCTGGCTCAGCAGAATTGAATGGAATGGGGCTGTGAGAAGTTCGTTGAGTTTTGTATACATAGTGATTCTCCTTGTTGATGGAGTGTAAAATCGGCGGGCGGGCATGGTGAATCCCTCCACCACTTCGTGGCGACGCAAAGCTAGTGCCGTTTACGGCGCCCCCTCCCTTTAGGCAAGGGAGGCTTACGCCCCTACGATTATATTATTGTGGTATATTTTGTAGGGGAGGGTCTCTGTGCCCTCCCGCAGTATAAAATCTTAATAATTATCCGGCAAATCGTTTTCAAGGAGGATATATTTCTTGCCCTTTGATGTATTTTCAAGAGCGAGAGCGTGATTTATCGCCTCTCTTACATCGAGAGTGCGGAAAATCTTTTCCTCAGGGTAGCCCTTTTCCATAAGACCTTCATAAATATGGTCTTTCTTGCCAACAAGGCAGACATAGTCAGCCATTTCGGCAATCTGTGTGCCGAAAGTCTTGTTGAGCTCGTATTCTCTTTCGCCCAGCTCGACCATACCCGGTGTGACAACGATTTTCATGCCGTTGCACAGGTCGAGAGCGTCGAGAGCAGCCTTTGCGCCTGTCGGGTTGGAGTTGTAAGCATCGTCGATGATGACATTTTCGCCCGATGGCTTGAGCTCAAGGCGGTGTGGCACAGGAGTGAGAGTTGCAACAGCAACTGTCATTTCATTAAGAGGAATGCCGAGAGTATGGGAAACGGCGATAGCGCCTAAAATATTGACAACATTGTGCTTGCCGAGAAGCTTTGTTGTGAAGCGGTGCTCTTCGCCCTGCGGAGTGCGTACCGAGAAGGAAATGCCCAGTTCACTTACAGACAAGTCATAAGCCATATAATCTGCTTCATGCTCGATGCCGTATGTGACGATATTGCCCTCTGTCGGCAGATTTTCACGAATTAAATCGGAGTCAATATTGAAGAATGTAGTGCCGTTTTTAGCGTGTACTGCATCGTAAAGTTCAAGCTTTGTCTTGATGATTGTTTCAACATTGAAGAATGTTTCAAGATGCTGCTCGCCGATAGATGTGACGATGCCCAGGTTTGGATGAACGATGTCGCAAAGCTCCTCGATTTCGCCCTTGTGACGGGCGCCCATTTCGACGACGAAGTGGGTGTGAGTTGGCTTTAAATGCTCACGGATCGTGCGGACAACACCCATTGGAGTGTTGAAGCTGGCAGGAGTCATAAGGCTTTCGTAGTGGGAAGCCAGAATCGACTGGAGGAAGTACTTTGTACTTGTCTTGCCGAAGGAGCCTGTGATGCCGATGACTTCCATCTGGGACTTGGCTTTTAAAATGCGCTGTGCATCGCGGAGATAACGGTTGTTGTTAGCCTTTTCGATAGGGGCGTTGAGCCAGTTGATAAGACGTGTCACAGGATAGATGAAAAGGCTGATTGCGGCTAAAATGACGAATGTAAGGCTTCTGTTGCAGTTCATGCAGACGAGAAGGAGAGCCATTACAAGGAAGTAAAGCACAAAGCCTGTGATGTACA
>SVKW01000164.1 GCA_015068285.1 Oscillospiraceae bacterium
AAACTGTCGACCGCCTCTTATTGTATGCATTCGAGTAAACAGGTTGAAGCATAGCCTTCGTGTAACGAGCCAAAATGAGTGTCAGTAAGAGTAAGTGGTTCTACCTTTCAAATTACTTTTCAAGGAGGATACCCTATGATTAGTGTAGGCATTGACATTTCAAAAGACAAAAGCACGGTTTGTATGCTTCGACCTTATGGTGAAGTCGTAGAAGCTCCATACAGCATCGCCCATACTGAACAAGCATTAAATGCTCTGATTGAACATATCACGTCATTTGATGAAGATATCAGAGTCGTGCTTGAAGCTACTGGCGGCTATCATCAGGTTGTTGTTTCTAAACTGCTCTCGGCGGATATTTTTACTGTTGTTGTAAATCCTTACATAATGAAAAAATATTGTGCCGCCACTTTAAGAAAGGCTAAAACAGACAAAATTGACTCTGTCCGAATTGCAAATTATGGTATAGATCATTGGTTTTCTATGACAGCATACTGTCCGCCTGATGAAGTCTATGAAGAACTTAAACTGCTTGGAAGACAATACGAACAGTACGTGCGCTTAAAAGTGAGCTGTAAAATACAACTCGCTAATCTGCTTGACGGTGTTATGCCCGGAATCAAGACCATTCTGCAAGGAACTGTTCCTGCATACAGCACAAAGGATAAACTGTGCGATTTTGTAGAGAAGTATTGGCATTACGATAACATCAGAAGGATGAGTGAAAAACAGTTCCTTTCAGATTATGCAAAATGGACTAAAAAGAAAGGATATCGTTACAACGAAAGTCAAGCGATAGCAATATATCAGCTTTCGAAGAACAATATCCCAACCCTTAAATCCAGTACCCCATCAACCAAAATGCTGGTACTGCAAGCGGTGAAGTCGGTCAGAGATGCCGAATTCACCTTATCATTAATTATATCACAAATGCAGGAAATTGCAAGTGCCTTACCGGAATATTCCGTAGTAAGGAATATGAAAGTGGTCGGCGATGTTCTTTCTGTTCGTTTAATTGCTGAAATCGGTGATGTCAGACGTTTTCGCAATGGCAGCGCTCTTGTGGCATTTGCAGGTATTGACGCTCCACCATTTGAATCCGGAAAATTCGTTGGAACTAAGCGAAATATTTCTAAACGCGGATCCTCAACCCTTCGAAAAATTGGGTATGAGATTATGCATAGTCTTAAAGTCGTAAAGCCAACCGAGGATTCTGCAGTTTATGATTTCATCATCAAAAAAGAAAGCGAAGGAAAACCCAAGCGTGTTGCTAAAATCGCAGGACTTAATAAATTCCTCCGGATTTATTATGCAAGAGTAATGGAAATTTACTGTTAACGACATAATTGTTATTCACATATCTGCAAGCTGAGAAATTATGCGTTTTTCAGCTTTATTGTTATGCCATTTTTTATTGAATAAAATTATTTCAAAAAGTACTTGACAAACAGTAACAGGTTTATCTGTCAGTTAATTATAGCATTGTCGATATAAAAAGTCAACGTCATAAGCAACGCAAAGCCACTTTTGACATCAACATCAAAAGTGGCTTTTAATACTTCTATACGACTATCGCATTAACCCCGAAGCGGTGTTTTTTATTGCTTTTAAGATCAATCTCTCTCAGGGCCTCTCAGCAGGATTCCGACGAACTCAGGGCCTGCATTGCAGGAGACCACAGCGCCTGTCGGCTCTACCATAGCAGGGCCGTAGCCGACCTTTTTGGTCATCTGGTCGATAAGCTCCTTTTCATGCTCGGGATGAGTTGTCGTGATGACATTCCACGGTGTGCCGGGGATCATCCTTGCGGTCATATGCTCTACCGCCGCTGCGATAGCAGCCTTTTCGCCGCGCGCTTTCTTCACGACCTCTGTCTTTTCAGCGAAAAGCGAAATGATAGGCTTAAGTCCCATAAGCTCGCCAAGGAAGGAAGCTGCCGCGGTGATGCGTCCCGACTTCTTCATGTGGCGAAGCTCAAAGCCAACGATGTAAGCCTCAATGTGCTTTGCCCAGTCCTCAAGATATGCAACTACGCTCTCAACAGACTGACCCTCCTGCAGCTTTCTGCAAGCCTCAACAACAGGATAACCGTAGCCGAGGGAGTAGTTCTGGCTGTCCACTGTATAGATCTTGAGATCGGGATGCTCCTCCTCAACCGCCATCTTTGCGATCACCGCGCTGGTGTAGGTCTGGGAGCCTGCCGCGTTGATAACATCAACGATGATCTCTCGTACACCCTCAGCATAAAGCTCGCGGTACTTCTCCTCAAAGCGGATAGGTGTTATCTGGGAGTGCTTGGGTATCTCGCTGTTCTCCTTGAGTATCTTGAAAAACTCGTCATTCGTGAAGTCCTTGCGGTCGATATAGCCCTTGCCGTTGATGGTCAGCTCAAAGGGCATGATGACCAGCAGATCCTTGTACTTCTCCTCTACGGCAGGGTTGATGTCGCAGCCGCTGTCAGTGATTATTCGTACATTCTCGTTCATTCGTATGTTCCTTTCCATATTTAATTACAAATTGCCTTTTTTTACCTTGCGTTTTCCCAGTCGTATTGTGTAAGACGTCCGTTATTCTCCAGCTCGGGGAATCCCCATTGCCTCAGCGCCTCGTATACTCCGATAGCAACGCTGTTGGAGAGATTGAGGCTCCTTAGTGTGCTTCGCATAGGGATGCGCACGCAGCGCTCCTTATTCTCGAAAAGCAGGCTCTCGGGCAATCCCGCGTCCTCTCGTCCAAAGAACAGATAGCTCTTGTCAGGGTATGCAACATCGCTGTAGCAATTCTGTGCCTTTGTCGTGAAATAGAAATATGCGCCGTCGTTTCTGCTGAAAAAATCCTCAAAGCTGTCGTAGTAGGTGATATCGAGATAGCTCCAGTAGTCAAGACCCGCCCTCTTCAGATGCTTATCGTCGGGCGTAAAGCCCATCGGACGGATTATGTGCAGCCTTGCGCCTGTTACAGCACAGGTGCGCGCTATATTGCCTGTATTCTGGGGTATCTGCGGCTGTGCCAGCACGATATTGAGTTCCATACCACACCTCTTACACTTATTGGGAATACTGCATAACAATATCTTTTTTATTGTATCATATTAAACGACGATTTGCAAGTGTTTTTCGCGCATTTTTTATAAAAATACAAATTATGTCTGCCGAATAATATTTGACTTAATACATAAAATTTGATATACTATAAAGGAATACGCGAAGTGTCGGGGCGACAGCGGCTGTCTGCGCCTAAGGCACTTTTTATATAACAGACGCAATAAGGAGCATACAAAATGTTTGACGATATCATTTCATCCATAACCGACGCGCTGTACAGCTATATCCTTATCATACTGCTCGTTGCAGGCGGACTTTATTTTACGATAAGGACAAGATTTGCGCCGTTCAGACTTTTCCGCGAGCAGCTTCGCGCGGTTATGGAAAAGCCAAAGGGAAGCAACAGCGTATCGTCGTTTCAGGCGCTGATGGTATCGACCGCCTCACGCGTTGGCACAGGCAATATCGTCGGAGTTGCCTCGGCGCTGTGTCTTGGCGGCTTCGGCTCGGTATTCTGGATGTGGGTCATCGCGCTCATCGGAAGCTCCTCGGCATTCATCGAAAGCACCCTTGCTCAGATATACAAAAAGCGCGGCCCCGACGGA
>SVKW01000165.1 GCA_015068285.1 Oscillospiraceae bacterium
ATAATAAATATTAACATAGAAAAGGAGTACACAAATGTTCTATCAGAAGAAAACAGAGCAGATTGCAAATGAACTGAATGTAAACATCCAGTCGGGCTTGTCTTCTTCCGAGGCAAAGGCTCGTCTTGAGAAAAACGGACCTAACGCCCTCAGGGAAAAGGAAAAAAAGACAAGACTCCAGATGTTCCTCGCTCAGCTCAATGAGCCGATGATCTACATTCTTATGGTGGCGGCAGTTATCTCTGTCGTTCTCAAGGAAGTCAGCGACGCTGTCATCATCATGGCTGTCGTTGTAATCAACGGCGTTGTCGGTATGGTACAGGAAGGCAAGGCGCAGGACGCTCTCGAAAGCCTTAAAAAGCTCTCAGCCCCTAAAACCATAGTAAAACGCGACGGTAAACAGATGGAAATCGAAGCCAAGGATCTCGTTGTCGGCGACGTTGTAATTCTCGAAGCAGGCCGCCAGATTCCTGCCGACCTCCGTCTTACATTCTCAACAAATCTTAAAATCGAAGAATCCGCCCTCACAGGCGAATCTGTCCCAGCGGAAAAGGATGCCGAATTCATTGCAGACGGTGAAGTTCCTCTCGGTGACCGCATCAATATGGCTTATATGTCGACAAACGTGTCCTACGGCCGCGGTGAAGGCGTTGTAGTCGCAACAGGTATGGATACAGAAATCGGCAAGATCGCCGCTATGATCAACGACAGCGGCGACGAAATGACACCTCTCCAGAAGCGCCTTGCCGACCTTGGCAAGATGTTCGGTATTATCGCCATCGTTCTCTGCGTAGCACTCTTTGGTATCGCTGTAATTCAGAAGCGAAACATCGTTGAAATGCTTATCACAGCAATTTCTCTTGCAGTTGCCGCCGTTCCTGAAGGCTTGCCTGCAGTTGTAACCATCGTTCTCGCTCTCGGCGTACAGCGTCTTGTAAAGGTCAATACTATCGTAAGAAGACTTCCTTCTGTCGAAACTCTCGGCTCTGTAAGCGTTGTCTGCTCCGATAAGACAGGTACACTTACACAGAATAAGATGACTGTCGTCCGCGCATACACAGACGGCAAAATGATGGAAATGGAAGACCTTAACTACGATGCAAACAAGGTCTTTGTCGATGGTTTTGTCCTCTGTAACGATGCAAGTGTCGACGGCGACGAAAGAGTTGGCGACCCTACTGAAATCGCTCTCGTCGATATGGGTATCGCCCTCGGCGTATCCAAGAAGAGAACAGAAGAGCTTCAGCCTCGTGTTGACGAGCTTCCGTTCGACTCTGACCGTAAGATGATGACAACTGTCCACGAGCTGGGCAAGAATAAAATTTCTTACACAAAGGGTGCATTTGAAAGCATCGTAAATCACTGTGACAATATCCTTGAAAACGGCCATGTTCGTCCGTTCACAAGAGATGACCTGAGAAATATCGAAAATGCCATCGCAAAGATGTCCGCCGATGCTCTCCGTGTTCTCGTACTTGCTATCAAGTATGAAAATCACGAAAAGTTTGAAGAAAACCTTACATTTGTCGGTCTTGTCGGTATGATTGACCCACCAAGAGCGGAAGTTGCTCCTGCTGTTGAAGAATTCAAGGGCGCAGGCGTAAAGACCGTTATGATCACAGGCGACCATAAGGACACAGCTTTTGCTATTGCAAAGGAACTTGGCATCGCAACAGACATCAGCCAGTGTATGACAGGCATGGAGCTTGATGAGCTGACACCGGAAGAGCTTGCAGACCGCATTGATAACCTCTGCGTGTTCGCCCGAGTTTCCCCTGAACATAAGGTTATGATCGTCAATGCCTTCAAGTCCAAGGGTCATATAGTTTCCATGACAGGTGACGGCGTCAACGACGCACCATCGCTCAAGGCTGCCGACATCGGTATCGCAATGGGTATCACAGGTACAGACGTTGCAAAGAGCGCCGCTGATATGGTACTCACAGACGATAACTTTGCAACTATCGAAAAGGCTATCGAAGAGGGCAGAAGCATTTATGCAAATATCAAGAAGTCTGTCCACTTCCTCCTTTCCTCCAATTTCGGTGAAATCATCACAATGTTCCTCTCTATCCTTGTCGGTCTTGCAGCGCCGCTCAAGGCTATCCACATTCTGTGGGTAAACCTCATCACAGACTCCCTCCCGGGTCTTGCCCTCGGTGTTGACGAAAACGATAAGGCTCGCATGATGAAGGAGCCTCCGCGTGACCCTGACGAAAGCATTTTCGCCCACGGCGGTCTCTTTACAACTGTCGGCTACGGTGTTGTGGTTTCTCTTATCACACTCTGCGGCTTCCTCTTTATCCCTGTAACAACTCTTATGGCGCAGGGCGAAGCAATTTCCATCGCAAATATTTCGGGCATTCTCGCTGATACAGCAGTTCTCGCAAGAGCGCAGACTTATGCCTTCACAATTCTCGGCCTTTCCCAGCTTTTCCACGCTGTCGGCATGAGAGACGTGAATAAGTCGGTATTCAAGATGGATCATACAAATAACAAGATGATGATTCTCGCTTTCGTGGTCGGCTTCGTGCTCCAGATCGCAGTTACAGAGATTCCGTTCCTCGTCAGCGTATTCGGTACAGCAAAGCTTGGCATGGCTGAATGGGCAGGTCTTGTGCTGACAGCTATGGTTCCGCTTCTCGTACACGAAATTGTGGTAATCGTAAAAAAACTTACAAATAAAATTTAAAAAATGTCTTGACAAAACGCTCTGATAGTGTTATACTATTAGAGCGTTATGACATGGAGAGATGGTCGAGTTGGTTTAAGGCACCGGTCTTGAAAACCGGCGATGTCGTGAGGCATCCGTGGGTTCGAATCCCACTCTCTCCGCCAAAACCAACTTGCTTGATAAAATAAATTGAAATACACCTGGAGAAATACTCAAGTGGTGAAGAGGCTCCCCTGCTAAGGGAGTAGGGCGCGAAAGTGTCGCGAGGGTTCAAATCCCTCTTTCTCCGCCAAAAGGCATCGATGAAAATCGATGCCTTTTTTGTGTTTTATTTTGCGCAATAGGCATAAAAACAAGGCTGTCAGCATAAATATAAATAATAATGCGAAATGTTTTACGAAAATTTCGTTTAATTATTTCGCAACATAGCTGTAATATACAGGTGAAGGTAAAAAATGCCATTCAGAATGTATATGAGGAGGAAATTATGAAACGGATTATGTTATTTATTTTGACAGTAGTCATATTTTTATGTGTATTTGCAGGCTGTGTCGCAGAAAATGCAGACAGGTGCTATGCCGAAGAACAATGCCGTCGTCTGCTTCGTGAATACGATGAGGCTGTGGCAAAGGGGGACAAGACGGGAGCCGACAGAGCAGCGGCCATGTATAACGATTATATATTCTCTTATTCAGCGGTCTGGGAGGATAGCCCACCTGAAAAGCTGAATGATTACAGATAGATCTGCAAATTTTATATTGAAATATCGGCGGGAAAGCTATATAATTGAAGCATAAAAAGCACAGGAGGTAAAACATGAAAATTATCGACTACATAGAAGAATATGGCGAAGTGATTTATCCCGAAGGCTTTGAGGCTCAGCTCAAAGGCAAGACTATTGAGGAGCAGATGAAGTGTTTCAGCACTGCAGGCTCATCAAATTTCCGCCATACAGGCT
>SVKW01000026.1 GCA_015068285.1 Oscillospiraceae bacterium
AAAAGATGTTTCCGGACAGCAGGCGGCAATACTCAGCTACATAGACCCGTTGGTAGCCGTATTGATTTCAGTAACATTGCTGGGTGAAGCGATGAATGCTATGCAGATAACAGGCGGAGCGCTTATACTTGGATTTACATTATGGAATGAGCTTCCTCAGAAAAGGTAAATAAAAAAGCCACTCGGATGAGTGGCTTTGATTTTTATGTAGTTTAATCTTCAACTTCAACAGGCTTGAAGGATGTTGTCCACTTGCCGGAGGCATATCGCAAAACGACAAGACCTGTTCGTACAAGCTGGTCGGCAACAAGAGCATACCATGCGCCGTGGAGACCGAGACCAACATAGTTAACGAGGAGGATTGCAAGGCCCGGACGGAGAAGCATAACTGTCAGCATTGTTACCATAGCTGTGTACTTGGTGTCACCGGCACCGCGGAGTGCACCGGCGAGGATAAACTGTGCCGACTGGAATGGCTGGATAATAGCAACCATCGAGAGGATCGATGAACCAACTGCAATAATTTCTGCCTCAGGAGTGTAAAGTCCGAGAACGAACTTATTGCAGAAGAAGACGAATATTGCGATGAAGATAGCAACTGTAGTACCGATATTCTGAGTGCGCTTGGAGTAGTGACGAGCCATATCAGTACGTCCCTTGCCGAGAGACTGGCTGACAAGGGATGTAGCAGATGTTGCAAAAGCCTGACCGTTCATAAATGTGAGAGCCTGGATGTTCATGCAAATCTGATGTGTTGCGTATGCCATTGTGCCGAGACCTGTAACAGTCTTTGTGAACACGATAACACCGAAACGCATTGCAAGCTGTTCGATCATGGATGGGAAGCCGATCTTAGTGATGTTCTTGATAGTTGGAATATCGAGTCTGATACTGCCCTTAGGGAAAGTGAGACGAATGAACTGGTTCTTTCTGCGGATTGCATACATAGCCATGAAGAAGGCGATAAGCTGACCGAGAACTGTAGCGATGGATGCGCCGACTACTTCGAGACGTGGGAAGCCAAACTTGCCGTAGATGAGAAGGTAGTTGAATGTTACGTTTACAGCGTTGGCAACCGTGTTATATATCATAGCTGTTTTTGAGTCGCCACAGCCGCGAAGACAGCTTGTGATACACGATGTCATTGAAACTGTAAACATACCCAGCATCTGGATCTGAAGATATTTTGTAGCTTCAACGAGAACAATTTCCTCTGTAGCGCCCATAAAGTTTACCATCTGGCGGGAGAAGATAGTACCGACGATAGCAAAGAAAAGACCGAAGAATGCATTGAGCATAAATGCCTGACGAAGAACGAGGTTTGCTCGTTTTTCATCACCAGCACCTCTGTAACGACCGACAAGAGCCATAGCACCAGTGTTAAGTGCCATAAATGCTGTCGAAAGAAGCATCTTAGGCTGCATTGTAAGACCGACAGCAGATGTTGCCCATGCACCGAGCTGACCTACCATCATCTGGTCAGCCATAGAAGTGAGCTGCATAAGCATAAGCTCAACGAGAGCAGGCCAGCCGATGCGGATTACATCCTTGTAAAGCATCTTGGAGGTTACGCCTGCAGGAAGCGGCATCTTTTTTGCAATTTGTGTTTCATTAGGGTTCCCGGCAGGGAGACTGTCAAGAGTTGTAGTGATTTTCTTGAGTTCACCTGAGGAGCCCTTCTGCTCATTTAGTTTCTTTTTTGATTCCATAGAGCATCTCCTTTTCATATCCTTAAACTGATTATATTATATCATATCTGTTTCAAAAGATAAACAGTAAATTGTTAATTTTCTTAACTTTTTTATATAGTATAATATTTGCATATTTGAAATATTGTGTTATACTATAAAAGAAGCGTGAAAACGGCAAATTCTCGGAATCCGAGAGTGATTCTTCGTATGAAATGTTGTATTCTAACTGTCGTTATCGTAGAATCAAGGTATAAGATACAGATAAATCGGAGGTTCTATGGAAAAGAAAACAATAGGAGCTTTTATAGCTGCATTAAGAAAAGCAAACGGCATGACGCAGAAAGATCTTGCTGAGAAATTAAATGTATCTGATAAAACAGTCAGCAGATGGGAGCGCAACGACGGCGCGCCGGACCTTTCAGTTATTCCGGTGATAGCGGAAATATTCGGAGTGACCTGCGATGAGCTCCTGAGAGGCGAGCGCAGACCTGTGGAAGAGCGTGCAGAATCAACTGAAGCAGAAACAACAGCAAAGGGCGAAAAGCAAAAACAGAGATTGCTCAAATCATCATTATCTCAATACAGAACACGCACATATATTTCAATGGGAATATCTGTCGTCGGTATGATAGCTGTGCTGATAGGCAATCTTGCGTTTCTCAAAGCAGTACTGGGCTTTTTGCTTGGCGCCGTTTTCTTTGCAGTAAGTGTAATGTGTCAGGCGATATTTATAAACAGAGCATTCAACAGCGTTGAAGATGCAGAGATAAATACAGATGACATATTGAAATACAAATATGATGTGATAATGCTGGGTGAAAAGTCATTCGGGCTCAATGCAGTCTTTACAGGCTTTGCATCGCCGCTTGTAATGATGGATGCCTATGTGGGAGTCAGCGCAGATAATATGCTTATATTTGGCGTAATAGGTGTAGTGATAGCTTTGGCTGTTTACAGCGTTGTATGCTTCTATATAAACGGAAAACTGCTGAAAAACAGAGTATGCCGCCCCGATGCTGAAACCGAAGAAAAGTATTTCTACAATAGAAATTTAAAGCTGAATATTGTATCAAATATGGCAATTATTCTTGTATTTACTATGGTGGTACACTTTATCGGCTCGGCATACTGGTGGAGTGCAAGTGCGCTTGCAGGCGGTACGGTATTTAATGATTATGAGAGCTTTATTGCATATATGGAGCAGGATGTACCTTACCCGGGCTATACAGGAGCGGATACGGAAGTACAGGAAGTTGAGCCGCCTGCATATTATAATGCCGACGGGGAAGAGATAACCGAAGAAGAGGCGAAAACCGAACAGCTTTATGATATAAACCATAATGTTGTCTGCGAATATGTGCGCAGAAATCATGCTGTAACTCAGATTTCCTACGAATCAAAAGAAGGGGATATCCTGCCGATAAGAGTGCGCACCTATGATGATTTGCGTCAGACAAATGCAAAGGGGAATATGATAAATGTCTGCTTCTTTGGCGTATATGTTGTTGAAATTACTGCAGCGTTTATAATATATTTCAGGAAAAGAGCAAGGTAGGAGCTTATATGAAAATTACAGATTTGTCTGGAAAATATATTGCAAAATATTTATCGGAAAAAGAAGTACCGCAGATTCTGGAACTATGTAAAGGAAATCCGCAGTATTATGAACACTGTCCTCCGTATGCCACGGAAGAAACCATAAAAAAGGATATGTCAGCTTTGCCGCCTCGCAAGACGATGAAGGATAAGCACTATTTCGGATTTTTCGACGGAGAAAAACTCGTCGCTATCGTCGATCTTATTGAAAGATTTCCAAATGAGAATACCGCATTTATCGGATTTTTTATGATGAATAAGGATTATCAGGGACATGGTATAGGAAGCGAAATCATATCGGGCATGAGCAAAGCATTGAGCAAGGATTTCACCCACATCAGGCTCGGATATGTGGAAACCAATATGCAGGCGAAGAACTTCTGGCTCAAAAATGGATTTGTATACACCGGGCTTAAAAGCAAGGAAGATCTCTATACAGTAATTATTATGGAAAAAGAATTGTAAATTATGGCACACAGGTTGATTTGTTCGCTTCTGTGTGCTATAATTATATGTATAAAAATTATAATCTGCTGGTTAAAACTTGTGAGGCGGTTGCGTTGAATTAACATAAAATGTAAAAATATGTCGGAAATAAAATACAGTTTTTTACATTTTAATATTGAAAAAACTGGAAAAATATGTTATATTATATCCAGAGCTTACAAGTTGATAAAAATGTTTTAGTGGAGAGTATAATATGGTAAAGACAATAAAAGTTATAATTGCTGATGAAAATGCAGATTTCAGAAATGCCCTGCAGATGGCGATAGACGGTAAAAGCGGCATCAAAGTGGTTGGTTCTGTTGAAAACGGAAGGGCACTTGTAGACAGTATACTGGCGCTTCAGCCGGATTTTGTTCTGCTCGATCATATGCTTCCTGTTATGGATGGTATCTCGGCAGTCAGGAGCATTTCTCGCCAGACAGTGGTAAATGTTCCTGTATTCTGTATACTTACAGGTTTTGCTTCGCCTGTGAGCATGAATGAAGCTATGAAAGCAGGTGTATCGGCATATCTTATGAAGCCTATCGACAGTTCTGTACTTGAAGAAAAGATAGTCGAGCTTATGGATTCATACAATATGACACTCAACAGCGTTCCGGCAGGTGTTGACGAGGAAACTCAGCTTGAAATCCTTGTGACAAATACGATCCATGAGATCGGTGTGCCTGCTCACATCAAGGGTTACCAGTATATCAGAGATGCCATTATTATGACTATCAACGATATGGATACTATCAATGCTGTTACAAAGGTGATGTATCCTGCAATTGCAAAGAAGTATAATACGACTTCTTCGAGAGTTGAGCGAGCAATAAGACATGCTATTGAAGTTGCATGGGACAGAGGAGATATTGAAGTTCTGCAGAATTTCTTTGGTTACACAGTTTCAAATGTGAAGGGAAAGCCTACAAACAGCGAATTTATTTCAATGATTTCTGATAAACTCAGACTCAAAATCAAAGTCGGATAAAATAATACAAAAGAGCTGCGAAAACAGCTCTTTTTTCTTGCAATTAAAGTGGGATATGGTATAATTAAATAAAAGAAGTATATTAAATCTGAGAGGTGTTTATGGCAGATTTTATTAAAAAGCTTAAACAGAAAAGAAAACCATTCGTTTCAGCTGTTGTCGCTGCGGGCGGCACAGGCACACGAATGGGTGAAAATAAATTGCTTATGGACCTTTGCGGAATGCCTGTGCTTGCGCATACACTTCTGGCTTTGGAAAAATGTGAAATGATAGATGAAATTGTAATTTCTGCGCATAAGGACAGTGTGCTTGAATACAGTCAGCTTGCAAAGAAATATGGCATTAAAAAGCTGAAAAGTGTTGTGACTGGCGGAGAAAACCGCAGTATCAGTGTATTCAAAGGCATAAGCGCTGTTTCGGAAAACTGCAGATTTGTTGCAATTCACGATGGCGCACGTCCGTTTATCACAAATGAAGAAATAGAAAAAGTTATTTCAAAGGCATTCTATACAGGTGCTGCAACGGCTTCTGTCCCTGTTAAAGACACGATAAAGCAGATTGCAGACGATAAAATCACAGCTACAATTGAAAGAGCAACTCTCGTACAGGTGCAGACTCCGCAGGTATTTGATATCGACCTTATCAAGGGCGCGCTTACAAAGGTGATCGCTGAAAAAATCAGCGTTACAGACGACTGTCAGGCAATGGAAATCATGGGCTTCAACCCAACAGTTGTGA
Organism: Oscillospiraceae bacterium; assembly: GCA_015068285.1. Lineage (GTDB taxonomy): Bacteria > Bacillota > Clostridia > Oscillospirales > Butyricicoccaceae > SIG471. The sequence goes on from SVKW01000026.1 coordinate 5,503, forward strand.
CAACTTCATACGATAATATCAAAATAACTACGCCGGAAGATATTCTTTTCGGTCAGCTTATACTCAATAAGAGAGGAGCGCAAAAATGAGAATAGGTAACGGATATGATGTTCATAAATTAGTCGAAGGCAGAGACCTTATCCTTGGTGGTGTAAAGGTGCCTTATGAAAAAGGTTTGCTCGGTCACAGCGATGCTGATGTGCTGGCACATGCGGTAATCGATGCTATAATCGGCGCACTTGGCATCGGCGATATCGGTACACATTTCCCTGATACAGATGAAAAGTATAAGGGGGCAGACAGCCTTGTGCTTCTTAAAAGAACGGGGGAGATGGCGAGAGAAATGGGCTATAGAATAGTCAATATCGACAGTATTGTAGTCGCACAGAAGCCAAAACTGCTTCCGTATATAAAGCAGATGCGTGAAAATATGGCAAATGTCCTTGGAATGGATCCTGCTGATGTCAATGTCAAGGCAAAAACAGAGGAAAAGCTCGGCTTCACAGGTAATCTTGAAGGCATGAAGTCATACGCTGTCTGCATTATCGAAAAAACATAATTTTGTCACTAAAAAACTATCTGCATATGATACAATAGGAGGTGTCGTATGCAGATAGTTATTATTTTTAAGTCGGTGACTTATGCGCAAAGAGCTGAAAGAATTCTGGCAAAGAAAGGCGTAACAAGCAATATAATCAAGGCTCCATTTGGTAAAAACTCAGGCTCATGTGCCTATGGTGTGAAAATAAACGACAAATATATCGCAGCAGCCTGTGATATAATCAGAGAAGTCAAGCTTCCGTATACAGATATTATGGTCAAACAGCCTGACGGCACATACAGGAGGCTTGAATTGTGATTTATTTTGATAATGCCGCAACCACTTATCCAAAACCGCCGTCTGTAATAAAAGCAATGAATAATGCCCTTATCTCCTGCGGCAATCCGGGGAGAGGCGGGCATGAGCTTGGAAGAAATGCAGAGCGAATAATGTATGACTGCCGTGTTGAAGCAGCAGAGCTTTTTGGTCTTGATGATGAAATGAAAATCGCGTTTACACATAATGCCACTCATGCGCTGAATCTTGCTATAAAAAGCACAATGCAAGATGGCGGTCATGCAGTAACGGGCGGATTTGAGCATAACTCCGCAATCAGGCCGCTTGAAGCAATGGAAAATGTGGAATATGATATAGCTTATTCCGAGCTGTTCAATGAAGAAGATGCGATAAGGCAGATTTCATCAAAAATCAGACCGGACACAAAATGTGTTGTGCTCAATCATATTTCAAATGTATTCGGAAACGAATTGCCGATATATAAAATCGACGATTTATGCAGCAAAAAGGGAATTGACCTTATTCTTGATATATCTCAATCAGCAGGGGCGGAAAAGATAAACGCAGGAGATTTCAAAGCGGTAAGATTTATGTGTATGCCGGGGCATAAGGGCTTGTATGGTCCGTCGGGAACGGGAATACTGGCGTGCTGTAAAGAAGATAAACTTTACAGTATAATTCAGGGCGGAACAGGCAGTAATTCCGGAGATTTAACTCAGCCTGACTTTTTGCCGGACATATTTGAAAGCGGCACACAGAACTTTATCGGCATAGCAGGCTTGCTTGCGAGCATACGCTTTGTCAAAGGCCGGGAAAGTGAAATATCTGAACACAAGCGCAATCTTATAAGGCTGTTCAATGAGGAGATGGCCGATGAAAAGAAGCTGAAAGTATTTTACTCTGACAGACAGAAATCGCTTGTTTCGATTTCGGCGAATGAAAGAAATGACGACTTGTTTGAGCATCTGTGTCAAAAGGGAATATGCACAAGAAATGGGCTCCACTGTGCGGTTACTGCCCATAAAAGCGGTCACACAGAAGATTTTGGAACGATAAGAATCAGCTTTTCGGCATTTAATACGGAAGATGAAGTGAAAAAACTTTCGGAAATCTTAAAAAAGTATTTAAAATCTTTATAAATTTCAATTTTTCTATTGCGATTTTAAAGAAAATTTGCTATTATAATATGTAGTATATAAGTAAAGGTGTGAAGTAAATGGAAGGCATTTTTCAGGCAATACGCAATATAGGTATAAACGATGTAATCGATATAGCTATCGTTGCTTATATTTTCTATATAGTTTTAAAAAATATCAGACATACCAGCGCTGAAAGGCTGATAAAAGGCATTTTTGCCCTGTTCGTTGTTATGTATGTAGCTTATGCCCTTGAGCTTCGTACGATCTATTTCCTTATTTCCAAGGCTATGGAAATCGGGTTTATAGCCATCCTTATTATCTTCCAGCCGGAGCTTCGTAAAATGCTTGAACGCTTTGGTAAAAGCAATTTCAAGCTGTTCGGGAAAAACAAGGAGTACAAGGATGAAAATCTCAGAACTTCCATTGCAAATATCACAAAGGCTGCTGCGGCTATGTCGTGGCATAAAATCGGCGCGCTCATTGTTTTTGAAAGAAACGATAAACTGGACAGCATTGTAAATACCGGTACGATAATTGATGCGTCTATAACAGAGGAGCTTACAAGAAATATTTTCTATCCGAAGTCGCCTCTTCACGACGGCGCCGTTATCGTTTCTGAAAACAGAATCAAAGCCGCAGGCTGTCTGCTTCCGTTGTCGTCCAATCTTTCGATTTCCAAGGAGCTTGGCACACGTCACAGAGCAGGTCTTGGTACAAGTGAAACGACCGACGCCGTAGTACTTATTGTTTCTGAAGAAACCGGTACTATCACACTCGTTGTTAATGGCATCCTCAAAAGGCATCTTGCTCCTGAAACATTGGAAAGGCTTCTTATTAAAGAGCTTATGCCGGTTGAAGACGAAAATACAGAGAAAAAGAGCTTCTGGAATAAGTTTATGAGGAACGAAAAATGAGAGAATTTATAAAGAAATATGATCTGGCTAACTGGGCTATAGCTTTTATTGCAGCTTTCTTTCTTTGGCTGGTAGCCGTGTCGGGTGATGACTCCGATATATCCAAGAGCTATATTGTTCCGCTTCAGGTGACAGGCCAGAATGCTCTCGCGGCAACAGAACTTAATATCATAAATACATTGCCTGAGAAGGTTTCTATCCAGGTCAGCGGTCCTCCGGATAAGGTAAATCAGCTTGGCGAAAAGAACAGTGTAACCAATAAGATTTCCGCAAAACTCGACCTCAGTTCGATTTACCAGTCGGGTGACTATAAGCTCAGCTATGATGTCAGCTTTGAAGTTGACAGCATTTCTGTTGAGCATAAGAGCCCTGCGCAGATCAGCGTCAGCGTAGACCGCATTGTGAAAGAGACTTTCCCTGTTGAAATAGATTTCGCAGGCAGTGTAGATCAGGAGTTCAAGCTTGATGGCTACGAGCTTTCTGTCGCGGAAATCGAAGTGTCAGGTCCACAGAGATATATAGATGAAATCGCAAGAGCTGCGATCAAAATTGACAGAACTTCCCTTAAAAATAATTCAGAAATCGAAAGTGAGATTGTGCTTTATAATTTTGAGGATGAAGTTTATACAAATGCTCAGATTGCCCAGAATCACACAACAACGGTATTCTCGGCGTCGCTTAACAAACATAAAACCGTTCCGCTTAAGGTTAACACCATCATTACTGATGATATGATCACAGAGGATATGGTAAAGGTTAATATCGCTCCGCAGCAGATCGAAGTATGGGGCGATAAGGAGGTCATTGATCAGATAACCGAAGTAAGCCTTGGTGATGTATCCATAGTTAAATCTATCGAAACAGGAACATTTGAATATGTTCTTCCAGTTCAGCTTCCTGAAGGTGTAAGTGCAGATGTGACAGACCTTGCAGCAGCTGTCACAATAGAGCTGACAGGTCTTGAAGAGTTGACAGTTCATGTGCCGAATGGTCTTATTCCGGTAACTGAAGGATATGACATCGTAAACACAAACGGTTTTGATGTGGTTATGTATGTCAAGTCTGAAGATGCAGATAAAATAGCGGCAGAAAATCTTAAACTGTTCCCGATTTATTCTCAGGATGAATATGATGATGGTACTTTGGAGCATATCGACATGAGAGTTGTCTGTGTGGATTATGATGCCATGATAATCGGAGAATATATGATTGAAGTCAATAAGGTAGTAGTTGAAGAATGATACTTATAACAGGTATAAAAATTCCATTTGAAGAAAGCGAAGAGCAGGCTGTAAAGTCTGCTCTTAAGCGTCTTGATGTGAAAAAAAGCAGCGTGAAATCTGCTCATATTTTTAAAAGATCTCTCGACTTGAGAAGAGGGCATCTTGCCAAAGTTTATTCGGTCATAGTTGATACTGACGTAAATGAAGACAAGCTTGTCAGAAGACTCAATAAAACTGAGATAACCAAGCTGCTTCCTGTGGCTGTTCTGGCTGTAAAAGGCGACAAAGCTATTGCAGAAAAGCCGGTCATAGTCGGGTTTGGTCCGGCAGGTATGTTTTGCGGACTCATTCTTGCACAGAATGGTTTTAATCCGATTATCATTGAGCGCGGCGGGGCTATGGAAAAGCGTGATGCTGTGACTGAGCACTTTTTTAAGACAGGCGAGCTGGATAAAAACACCAATGTTCAGTTTGGCGAAGGCGGAGCGGGAACATACTCCGATGGTAAACTTACGACTCGCATAAATGATCAGCGTGCCCGCCTTGTGCTTGATGAGTTGGTTAAGCACGGTGCTCCGGAAGAAATTAAGGTCAATGCCAAGCCTCATGTGGGGACAGATTTGCTAAAAGGCATAGTTGTATCTATCAGAAAAGAGATAGAGCGTCTCGGAGGCACAGTATTATTTGACTGTAAAGCTGAAAACCTTGTCGTTAAAAATGGCGTTGTCAAGGGCGTTGAAACTGAAAAAGGCATCATAAACAGTGAAACTGTGGTCATCGCAATAGGCCATAGTGCACGAGATTTTTATAGCTCAATATATAAAAACGGCATTGACATGGTGTCGAAAAACTTTGCTGTCGGCGCTCGCATAGAACACAGACAGCAGATGATAAATGAGTCGCTCTACGGCAATCTGCTCGAAAAATATCAGCTTCCTCAGGGCGAGTATACACTTGCGCAGACAAGAAACGGAAGAGGTTGCTATACATTCTGTATGTGTCCGGGCGGCAAGGTAATGGCGAGTGCAAGTGAGCTTCTGGGCACAGTTACAAACGGTATGAGCTACCATGCACGTGACGGCGAAAATGCGAATGCCGCAGTTGTCGTTTCGGTCGGTGCTGATGACTTCGCAGGCAATGACCCGCTTGCAGGTATGGAGTTTCAGCGTATGCTTGAACGAAAAGCTTATGAAGCGGCAGGCGGAGGATATAAGGCTCCGCTCCAGTTGTTTGGTGACTTTAAAGAAGGGGCTGTAAGCACAAAGCTTGGTAATGTAAATCCGACATATAACAGAGGCTTTGAGTTCTGCGATATGAATAAGATATTGCCGCAGTTTGTAACAGATGAAATGAAGGCGGGAATAAGCGAGTTCGGCAGAAAAATCAGGGGCTTCGACAGTGATGATGCCGTGCTTACGGGTGTAGAGACTCGTACATCGGCGCCTGTCAGAATAGTCAGAAATGACCTGCTTGAAAGTACAAATGTCAAGGGGCTTTATCCTTGCGGAGAAGGTGCGGGATATGCAGGCGGAATTATGAGTGCTGCCGTTGACGGCATTAAAGTTGCTGAAAAGATTATGGAAATATACAAGCCTTTTTAAGGAGAAAATATGGTACAGAAAGCAAAGGTTCTTGAAAAGAAGCAGGATATGATGAAGGTCGAAGTGGTGCGTAACGGCTCATGTTCTTCCAACTGTGCATCGTGTAAAGGGTGCGCGGCAGGGCAGAAAAAGATCATCATTGACATTCCTGACGATGAAAATGCAAAAAAAGGTGATGTTATAAACATTGAAGTGGAATCGAGCAAGATTCTCGGCCTTTCTTATATAACTTATATCGTTCCTATTTTTACGCTTTTTATCGGATATTATTTTGGGGCAAAGGTATCGGAAACAATGGGCATAATCGGCGCTTTTGTCGGTCTTGCTGTCCCGATTCCTGTGCTTGTTGCAATAAGCAAAAAACTTAAAGATAATTTCTTCAATAATATAAAAACAAAGTTATAAAATTTGCAATATTACTATATTTATGGTATAATATTCATTAGGGAAAAATTATATATAGCTCAGTTGTATAGTAAAGTCAGACAGGGCGTATATGTTTTCAAATAAATTTAGAAAAGTCACAGTTGTGACGATGGAAGTGAAATATGTTAAAAAGTATGACAGGCTACGGCCGTGCCAAGATGGAAAATGATTTCCGTGAAATTACAGTTGAACTGAAATCTGTAAATCACAGATATCTGGATATTACCATCAAGGCTCCAAGAATTTACGGCTTCCTCGATGAAAGCATCAAGTCGACAGTTATGGGTGCTGTTTCGCGAGGAAAAATCGAGGTTTATGTTTCGATAAAGAATAAGGAAGGCTCAGATGTAAAAATTTCTCCAAACTTCCCTGTAATCGAAGCATATCTCAATTCTTTTAATGCTATTGCTGAAAAATATGGCATTACAAATGATGTTACAGTGATGAGCGTTGCAAAGATGTCGGAAGCTATCGCTGTCGACAAGGAAGATGCTGATGTTTCTGAGCTTACAAATGAAGTTCTGGCAGTCCTTGCTGATGCACTCAAGGAATACGATACAATGCGTAAAAACGAAGGCGCTCAGCTTTGTGCAGATATTCTTAATCGCGGTGATATTCTTGCACAGTATGTTGATAAGGTTGAAGCAAGATCTCCGATCAGCGAGCAGGAATACAGAGGTAAGATTGCTGTGCGCATGAACGAAATCCTCGGAGAAAGCGAAATCACAGAGGCGAGAATTCTTGCTGAAGCTGCGCTTTTTGCCGATAAGATTTCCATTACAGAGGAAATTGTTCGTCTCAGAAGCCACCTCAAGCAGCTCAAGTCTATGATTACAAACGAAAAGGCAGCCGGCAGAAAGCTGGATTTCCTTGTTCAGGAGCTTAACAGAGAAACAAATACCATTGGCTCCAAGGCGAATGACGGTGATATCGCAAAGTGCGTAATCGAGATGAAGGCGGAAATCGAAAAAATCAGAGAGCAGATTCAGAATCTCGAGTAGGTGAAATATGAAGCTTATAAATATTGGTTTTGGCAATATGGTTTCGGCAAACAGAATGATCGCTGTAGTCAGTCCGGATTCTGCTCCAATCAAGCGTATCGTCACAAGAGCAAAGGAAAATGAATGCCTTGTTGACGCTACATACGGCAGACGCACAAAGGCTGTAATTATTATGGATACAGAGCATGTAATTCTGTCTCCGATACATCCTGAAACAATAAATGGCAGACTTGAAAGCCTTGATAATATTGATGAAGATGAGGATGAAGAAGATGAGTAATAAATGCGGTGAATTGTTTGTAGTTACAGGCCCGTCCGGTGTAGGTAAGGCCACAGTTCTCGGCAGACTTATGAAAAACATTGACAATGTCTATGTTTCTATTTCTGCCACAACAAGAAAGCCAAGAGAAGGCGAAATCCACGGCAAGCACTATTTCTTTATGGAGCGCGGTGAGTTTGAAAAGCTCATCAAGGATGACAGATTCCTTGAATACGCTGAGTATGTAGGCAACTACTATGGCACACCTGCTGCTTCTGTTGAAGAAATGCTCAATCAGGGCAAGGATGTTATTCTTGAAATCGAAGCTCAGGGCGCTCTCAAGGTCAAGGAAAAATGTCCGGACTGCAATATGCTTTTCATCATTCCGCCGTCATTCTCCGATCTTGAATTCAGATTGAGAAGCCGCGGAACAGAAACTGATGAGGTTATCAACAAGCGCCTTGAAAAGGCAAAAAATGAATATACATTCATTGATAAGTATGATTATATCGTAGTTAATGATGATATAGACAAAGCGGCAGATGAAATCAGATGTATCATTATGGCATCCCGCTTTAAGACAGAAAAAAGAAAGAATTTGATGAGGTGATTTAAATGTTATATCCAGCAATGAGTGAACTTTTGAAAAAGGTTGGCAATCGCTATAAGCTCGTAAATGTTGCAGCAAAGAGAGCTCGTGACATTGCTCAGTCCTATGAAGAAGCAGAAGAATCCTTGCCAAGAAAGGCTGTTTCCATCGCTCTCGATGAAATTGACAGCGGCAAGGTAGAAGTTCTCAAGGAAGAAGCAGAATAATATGCAGAAATTGGTAGCACAGGTAGCTTTGTCTTCTGCGATTTACTCAATTGATAAACCATATTCCTATATCGTCCCGGACGAAATGCGGGACGATATAGATATCGGCAGCAGAGTTGTTGTCCCTTTTGGCAGGGGCAATAAGCCTGCCTATGGTTTTGTTGTGGATCTTGCGGAAAAAGAGACGGGGAAATCTGTGCTAAAAATTATTTCACACCTTTATTCCGACTTTAAACTGGACAGAGAAGATTTTGCTCTTGTAAATTTTATGAGGGCAAGATATTTCTGCACATTTTTTGATTGTGCCGCCTGTATGCTTCCTCCGGGAATATGGGGCAAATCGGTCGATGGTCAGATAAAGGGTATCGTGAATGACAAACTGATTAAGAATATCAGTCTTAATATGAGCTATGATGAGGCTGCAGGGCTGATAGGCAAGGGCAAGATTGCTGAAAAGCGTCAGGCCGTCCTCGATTGCTTTATTGATTTTGAAAGCTTGCCTGAAAAAGAGCTGATGTATCTCACAGGTGTCAGCCAGAGCGTTATTAAAACTCTCTGTGAAAAAGACATTCTCAAGGTCAGCTACGAAGAAGTCTATCGCCGTCCGCTTTTGAAAAAAGCAGAGGATACAAATCTTGTGCTTTCGGAAAGTCAGCAGGAGGCTTTTGAAAGGCTGAAAAATAAAATGAACGGCAAAGCTTCGGTGTCCTTGCTTTTTGGTGTTACAGGAAGCGGCAAAACCGAGGTTTACATCAAGCTCATTGAAGAGGCTTTGAAAAATGGCAAAACTGCCATGATGCTCGTGCCGGAAATTGCACTTACGCCGCAGATGGTGGGCAGATTGTGTAAATATTTCGGTGAAAAACTGGCACTTATGCACAGTATGCTTTCAACTTCACAGCGTTATGATGAGTATAAGAGAGTCATGCGCGGGGAGGCAAGTGTGGTCATCGGTACACGAAGCGCTGTGTTTGCACCGCTCAAAAACCCGGGCGTTATCATCATAGATGAAGAACATGAATATTCCTATAAATCGGAAAGCGCCCCTAAATACAGCGCAATTGATGTGGCAAAATATTTGGCAAACAAGAATAATGCCTTGCTCGTTTTAGGCTCGGCAACTCCATCGGTTGAAAGCTTTTATTATGCAAAAACGGGCAGATATGACCTTGTAGAGCTGAAAAATCGCTATGGCGATACACCGCTTCCCGATGTTCATATAGCCGATATGCGCCAAAAAATTGTTGGTGCAGATGAGCAGGAGCTCAGCACACAGCTTGCCTGCGAAATTGATGCAAATATGAAAAATAAGGAGCAGACGATACTGTTTGTCAACAGACGCGGCAACAGCGGTAAAATTGCCTGCGTTGACTGTGGTTATATTCCACAGTGTGAGCATTGTTCGGTTGCTCTTACATATCACTCTAAAAATAATCGCCTGATGTGTCACTATTGTGCATATTCCGAGCCTATGTTCAAAACCTGTCCGTCTTGCGGAAGTAAGAATATCAAGGAAATAGGCATGGGCACTCAGCGGGCAGAAGAAGTAATAAAAGAGCGATTTCCTGATGCAAGAATTATCAGAATGGATGCTGATACCACAACACAGCGCGTTGCCCACGAAAAAATCCTTGAGGATTTCGATAAAAACGGTGATGTTCTCGTTGGCACACAGATGGTGACAAAGGGGCTCGACTTTGACAATGTCACATTGGTTGGCGTTCTTGACAGCGATATTTCACTTTACAGCGGTGACTTCTGCGCATCGGCAAGGACATTCTCGCTGCTTTCGCAGGTTGTAGGCAGAGCAGGTCGAAGAAATAAGAGGGGCAGAGCGGTAATTCAGACATATTCGCCTGAACATCCGGTTATAAAAGCCGCAGCAAAGCAGGATTATGAGGCTTTTTACGAATATGAAATCGGTGTACGTAATATGCTTGAGCTTCCGCCGTTTTGCGATATCTTTTTGTTTACAATAACAGGCGATGATGAAGTTAAGACACTTAAAGCGGCGCTCAGAGTTTCGGCTACTCTTGATAAGGCTTTTAAAGAGGCTTACAAAGATATATACAGCAGCGTTCTTGGTCCGGTGGCGCCTGCTATATATAAAATCAACGATAAATACAGATATAATATCTCGTTCAGAGGTACAGACAATAAACGCACAAGAGATCTTATCGGCAGCATCCTGATGGGTTTTGCACAGGATAAGGCAAACGGAAAGGTTATGCTTACTGCCGAAATAAATCCTCTTAATTATTAAGATTATTTTACTTGAAAAGGAGAAAAGTAAAATGGCTATCAGACAGATTTATAAGCAGGGTGAAGAAATCCTGACAAAAAAGTGCAGAGAAGTTACAGATTTCGGTCCAAGACTTTGGGCGCTTCTCGATGATATGCACGATACAGTAAAGAAAGCAAACGGCGCAGGTCTCGCTGCTCCGCAGGTTGGCATTATGAGAAGAGCGGCTGTTGTTCTCAATGATGACGGCACTTTTGTTGAAATTGTCAACCCTGAAATCATCAAAAGAGAAGGTAAGCAGGAAGATGCAGAAGGCTGCCTCAGCTTCCCTGGTATCTATGGTATGGTTACAAGACCAAATGTAATTCAGGTCAAGTATCAGGACAGAAACGGCAAGTGGGTTATGAGAACAGCAGAAGGCTTTACAGCAAGAGCATTCTGCCATGAAATCGACCACCTCGACGGCGTATGCTTCGTTAAGCATGTAACACGTTACCTCAAGCCGGAGGAACTGGAATAATGAAAATAGTCTTTATGGGCACTCCTGATTTCAGCGTAGGCTGTCTCGATGCACTTATCAAGTCAAAGCATGAAGTGGTTGGCGTTTTCACTCGTGAAGATAAGCCTAAAAACCGCGGAATGGCAATGCAGATGCCTCCTGTAAAGGAGTTGGCAATTACACATAATATCCCTGTTTTTCAGCCTAAATCCGTAAAAACAGACGAAAGCTATGAGATTCTCAAGGGTCTCAATGCTGATATTTATGTAGTTGTTGCTTACGGCAGAATCCTTCCTAAGAGAGTTCTCGAGCTTCCAAAGCATGGCTGTATCAATGTTCACGCATCCCTTCTTCCTAAGTACAGAGGCGCAAGCCCGATTCAGGCTGTTATCGTAAACGGCGAAAAAGAAACAGGCGTTACTATTATGCAGATGAATGAAGGTCTTGATACAGGTGACATTCTCCACGTGAAAAAGACTCCTATTTCAGAAGATGATACAGGCGGCACACTTCACGACAGACTTGCTGTTATGGGCGCAGAAGCTCTTATTGAATATCTTGATATTCTTGAAAAGGGCGAGAGAGTGGCAGTCAAGCAGGATGATGCTCTTTCAAATTACGCTCCACTTATCACAAAGAATGACGGCAAGGTTTCTTTTGAAAATCCTTCCAACAAGATCGCAAACCAGATTATGGGATATGCTCCATGGCCGGGTACTTTTGCCGATCTTGGAAATACTACTATAAAGTTCTATGGCGGCTATGCAGTTGAAAAGACAGGTGAGCACGATGATTTCGGCGCTATTGATTCTGTTTCTGCCGACGGTATGGTCGTAAAATGTAAGGTCGGTAAAATCCTCATCAAAGAGATCCAGAAGTCGGGCGGCAAGCGCATGACTCCTGATAATTTCTTCAGAGGTAGACCGGAACTTCTCAAAGAACGTTTTAACTAATTTACCAAGGAGAAAAAATGGGATACTACGGTTTTGATATTTACTATCTTATCCTTGTTCTGCCTGCAGTTGTTTTTGCAATGTGGGCGCAGGGCAAGGTCAACAGCACTTTTAATAAATATTCAGGAATAGGTGCAAGAAGGGGAATCACAGGCGCTATGGCAGCTCAGGCTGTTTTAAGAGCAAACGGTGTGTTTGGGGTAGGTATAGAACACGTTTCAGGTAATCTCACAGATCATTATGATCCAAGAACGAATACTATAAGACTTTCTGACTCGGTATTCAGTTCAAGCTCTGTTGCCGCAATAGGGGTTGCGGCGCACGAAGCAGGTCATGCCGTTCAGTATGCGGCAAATTATGGTCCTATAAGAATCAGACAGGCGATAATTCCGATTTCACAAATCGGCTCAAGCCTTTCCATGCCAATGATTTTAATTGGTGTTATTTTAAATAGCAGTACATTGCTCGATTTAGGTATTATTTTCTTCGGTCTTGCGGCTCTTTTCCAGTTGGTTACACTTCCTGTTGAATTCAATGCATCAAGAAGAGCTGTCGTTGCTCTTGAGCAGGGCAATATGCTTGATGATGAGGAGCTTAAAGGCGCAAAGAAAACCCTTACAGCGGCGGCGCTCACTTATGTGGCGGCGCTTGCAGTTTCGCTGGCTCAGTTCCTGAGACTTATCCTTATTTTTGGCGGCAGAGGCAGGGACAGAGACTAATTTTTGGCAGGTGTTTATGAAAAATCCAAGAGAAGTTGCCCTTAAAGGGCTTATAAACCTTAGAAGAAATGGCACATGGCCTGATTTGTTTATTAAACAGGAAAGTGCTGATATGTCGCCGGAAGATGGCAGACTGTGCGCCGGAATACTTTATGGCACACTTGAAAATATAAATCTGATAGATTTCTATATTTCTTCCTTCAGCAGTATAAAGCTGAAAAAAATAATGCCGCAGGCCCTTGATGTGCTGCGTATAACTGCATATCAGGTTATCTGGCTCGATAAAATTCCGGATAGCGCTGCTATCAATGAAGGCGTAAAGCTTGCTAAGAAATATGCTTCATCAGCTTCGGGCTTTGTAAATGCAGTTTTGCGTGCAGTTGCAAAGAATAAGGATTCTTTGCCGGAAGTACCGAAAAAGGAATATGCAGAATATCTTCGTATAAAATATAGCCATCCGATGTGGTTTATCAATGAAATGATAGAACAGATTGGCGAAGCTGAAACAGAGCAGCTCCTCATTGAAAATAATAAAACACCTAAAATAACTGCAAGAATAAATACACTTAAAACTAACGCTGATGATGCCCTTGCGATGCTCGAAAAAGAGGGTGTCAATGGGGTCAATAAAACAGAATTAAACAATGCAATTATCTTCGAAAACAGCTTTAATCCTGTAAAGTCCAAAACATTTACAGAGGGCTTGATATATGTACAGGACATTGCTAGTCAGCTTGCTGTAACTGCGCTTGAACCGAAGTGCGGCGATACTGTTATCGACATGTGTGCATCTCCCGGCGGCAAGAGCCTTATGGCGGCACAGCTTATGGGAAATACTGGTAAAATCATCTCCTGCGATATCCACGAGCATAAGATTCAGCTTCTTAAAGATAACGCCGAAAAATACGGCGCTTCAATAATGACAGCTCAGCTTAATGACGGCACAGTGCTCAATGAAAGCTTTATAGATAAAGCGGATAAAATCATCTGTGACGTGCCTTGCTCGGGCATGGGTATCATACGCAAGAAGCCTGATATCCGCTTCAAAAAGGAAGAGGAAGTAAAAGAGCTTCCGGAAATCCAACTTGCAATTCTTAAAAATGCTGCAAAATATGCCAAGGCAGGCGGATATATCGCATATTCGACTTGCACAGTCAGAAAAGCTGAAAACGAAGATGTTGTTAATCAATTCCTTGCTTCAGATAAAAACTTTGAACTTGTGCCATTTGAGCTTCCGTATGGAATAAATGCGGAAAGCGGTTATGTCACACTTTTCCCTCACAGAGAGGGCTGTGATGGCTTCTTTATAGCCAAGCTAAGGAGAAAAATATGATAGAAAATAAGGTATGTATAAAATCCCTGACAATGCCAAAGCTGGAAGAATTTCTCGTTTCGATGGGCGAGCCGAAGTACAGAGCAAAGCAGATATTCAAGTGGCTCAGTCAGAATGTGAAGAGCTTTGACGAAATGTCGGATATTTCAAAAAAGCTCCGTGAAAAACTCAACGAGGCTTGTTACATAAACGATGTTAAAATCGTTTCCAAGCAGGTGTCGAAGCTTGACGGCACGATCAAATATCTTTTTGAGCTTCAGGATGGCAACTGTATAGAAACGGTTCTTATGCAGTATGAACATGGCAATTCCATCTGCATTTCAACACAGGCCGGCTGTAAGATGGGCTGTGCCTTCTGCGCGTCTTTTGATAAGGGAAGGACGAGAAATCTTACACCTGCAGAAATTTATGACCAGATTCTTTCTGCGCAGTATGACAGCGGCAGGAAGGTTTCAAATATAGTTCTTATGGGCACAGGGGAGCCGCTGGACAACTACGATAATGTCATCGATTTTCTGAGAATTATTTCCGATGAAAACGGTGTGAATATCGGTATGCGCCATATTTCGCTTTCAACCTGCGGTATCGTGCCTAAAATTTACGAGCTGGCAAAGCTCAAGCTCCAGCTTACACTCAGTATTTCCCTCCATTGTCCTATCAATGAGATCAGAAGTACAATTATGCCTATAAACAAGAGTTATAATGTGGAAACTCTTATCAAGGCTTGCAAGGATTATTTCAAGACAACGGGCAGAAGAATTTCTTTTGAATATGCCATGATCGATGGCAAGACAGACTCAAAAGAATGTGCCGACAAGCTTATCGAGGCTCTCAAAGGTTTCCCGGCACATATGAATCTTATTCCGCTCAACCATGTTGAAGGAAGTCCTCTTGAGCCGACACCTATGAAAAAAATCAAGCAGTTCCAGAATTACCTGATCAAAAATGGTATAAATACTACAATAAGAAGAAGTCTTGGCGGAGATATTTCTGCGTCTTGTGGTCAGCTCAGAAAGAAATATATCGAGGGGGAATCCAGATAATGAGAATATACGGCATTACAGATATAGGTAAAGCTCGGTCTATAAATCAGGATTCCTATGCTGTTGAAGTTCTTGAAGATGCTGAAACAGGCATTTTGCTCGTATGTGATGGTATGGGCGGTGTAAAGGGCGGCGAAATTGCAAGTTCAATTGCTGTCAGAACCATTATGGATTCTCTGCGAGTCAAGCTCAAGCCAAAAATGAGCAGACAAAATATAAAAAATGCTCTTGAAGATGCAATTAAGCAGGCAAACAGTAATATTGTGTCACGCGCACTTGAAGAACATGAGCTTCTTGGAATGGGAACGACATGCGTATGTGCAATAGTCTGCGATAATAACATAACTCTTGCAAATGTAGGTGACAGCAGAGCTTATGTCATTGAGAATGAGAAGCTCAGACAGGTCACCGAAGACCATTCGCTTGTAAACGATATGGTCAAAGCGGGGGAAATATCCCCGCAGGAAGCGCTTATGCATCCAAAGAAAAATATTATAACAAGAGCTCTCGGTGTCGACGAAGATATCGAGATCGACTATTTCAATGTAGATGTAAAGGATGATATGTATGTTATTCTTTGCTCCGATGGTCTCACAAATGAGGTGAGCGATATTGAAATATGCTATGAAGTTGTAAACAGCATCACCGAAAAGGATGCCTGTGAAGCACTTAAAGATATCGCCAATAAACGAGGCGGACATGACAATATTACAATCGTGGTTGCAGCGTTTTAGGAGGTTTTATGGATAATTTAATAGGAAAAATTCTTGATAACAGATATGAAATCCTT
>SVKW01000166.1 GCA_015068285.1 Oscillospiraceae bacterium
CAAAGCAGGGCATCCTCTTCGTTGTTGACGCAGGTGAAGAAGGCCTCGGCAACCTCAAGGGCTCCCGTCAGATTCTCAAGGACTATGCAGGCAGAGTCAAGGAAGTTCTCGCTATCGACGGCGGCTACAAGGGCATCTGCAATGACGCTGTTGGCTCCAAGCGCTACAACATCACAATCACAACAGAAGGCGGCCACTCCTACGGCGCATTTGGCAACCGCAACGCTATCTTCTACGCTTCCACACTTATCACAACTCTTTACAGCCTCAAGGTGCCTGCTATCGGCAAGACAACATATAATGTCGGTATCATCAACGGCGGTACTTCTGTAAATACAATCGCTCAGAAGTGCGAATTCATGTATGAATACCGTTCTGACAAGAAGGACGCTCTTGCTATTATGGACAAGATGTTTGAAGCTACAATCGAAGCTTTCAAGCAGTACGGCATCGGTGTTGAAGTTGAGCTTCTCGGCGACAGACCATGCTCTGCAGATTTCGATAACTCCGCTCTTACAAATAAGGTTGTTGAAATCGCAAAGAAGCACGGCTTTGAAATGCATACACACGCAGGCTCCACAGACTGCAACGTATGGCTTGCTGATTCTATCCCTGCAGTTTGCTTCGGCGTTTACGAAGGCCGCGGCGCTCACACTCGTGAAGAATGGATCTCCATTTCCTCTATGGATAACGGCAAGCCAATCTTCGCAGAAGTTGTGCTCTCCTACTTCGACGAACAGTAATAGTTTATCCTGTAAAACAAAGGCTCTCCATCACGGAGAGCCTTTTTGTATATATATATATTATATAATGTAAGAGAAGCAGGATTTTCGGAGGGGGGAGGACACCGATTACATACACCTTTGGTGATGCCATATGCAATGCAATTACATACACGCTGTGCGTGATTACATACTGCTGTGCAGATATAAGGTGTGACTTCGTCACGTATTTAATAATGCGGAATGTCGAGGACGCCATTCCCTACAATGAGGTTGTTGTAGGGGAGGGTCTCGCGACGCGAAGCTAGTACTCTGGAGTATGCCCTCCAACGGGCGGGGAAACCCCGCCCCTACGCTATTTTCGGGAGCAGCAAGCGGCTCCCCTACGGGAAATTCCCTTGCCTCCCTCTGAGGAGGGAGGTGGCACACGAAGTGTGACGGAGGGAGAGAATTTTATTTAATCTGCCGTAGGCACCGAAACGGTCAACTGTCCACTACCAACTTTCAACTGATGATATCGGCGAGGATACACAAGGGCACTAGCTTCGCATCGCAACCCCTGCCCTACATTATCACGCGGACGAGCAATGCTCGCCCCTACATGACTTGTGCATTTGCGGGACGTTGACAAGCACCGTCCCCTACGGGAATTGTGCTAAACG
Source organism: Oscillospiraceae bacterium (assembly GCA_015068285.1). Taxonomy (GTDB): domain Bacteria; phylum Bacillota; class Clostridia; order Oscillospirales; family Butyricicoccaceae; genus SIG471. The sequence goes on from SVKW01000166.1 coordinate 1,385, forward strand.
CCGAAAAGATTCTTCACTTTGTTCAGAATGACAAAGGAAGTTCGGAATGGCTGGAATAAAAAACACTTGCAATTTATCGGAGTTTGTGATATTATATAAAAGTCGGCGCGATGAAGAAACACAATTCATTGTGGTTTGGAGCGCAGACTTCACTACAAAATGTGCTGACGGGTAAAATTCACCAACACAAAAGCAAGGCTGAAATATCCCTTATGTACAGAATAGACAAAAAATCCACCCCGAATTTCTCTTGGTAATATGCACCAAAAATTGCGAGAAAAAATTGAAATATTTTCACAAAAAACTATTGACATTCGGGAAAAAATGTAGTATTATATAGGAGCGCTAAAGAAAGGCGCAAGAAAAATGCGATGAAGTCGGAGATTGCTGCTTAAAGCAGGTAACTTCGACGGAGTAGGTCCGACAATCGGGCGGCTGGAAAATTGAACGCAAAGAGTACCTTATAAAACCTTGTGGAACTGATGACTATGTCCTTAAGCCACATAACTGAACAAGAGACCAACCTGCGTAATTTGTGAAAGCCGACAGTATCAGTATGATATTATGCGGCTTGATTTATGCCCAGACCGTGATACACACGGAAGCGTTGCAGATTTTCCGCCATGTATGGTGTCGCAATAAATAAAAAACAACGAAAAACATTATGGAGGAATACCATGGCAGATTCAAAGATCAGAATCAGACTCAAGGCTTATGATCATCAGGTTATCGATCAGGCTGCAGAAAAAATCGTAGAAACAGCTAAGCGCACAGGCGCTACAGTTTCCGGTCCAATCCCACTTCCAACAGAAAAGGAAATCATCACAATTCTCCGTGCAGTTCATAAGTACAAGGACTCCAGAGAACAGTTCGAAAGAAGAACACACAAGAGACTCATCGATATCATCTCCCCATCCCAGAAGACAATCGAAGCTCTCACAAACCTCGAAATGCCAGCAGGCGTTGACATTGACATCAAGCTCTAATAAATAAGACGTTTATCTATACATTCTATAATGTGTATTTAAATATAAACAACCAGGCCCGAATAAACAGCGGGCGGGTCATGTTGGGGAAACCCAACCAATAACCTTTAGGAGGAAATAAACAAAATGGAAAAAGCAATTATCGGCAAGAAAGTCGGTATGACTCAGATCTTCGATGAAGCTGGCAAGGTAATTCCAGTAACAGTTATCGAAGCAGGCCCATGTACAGTTGTTCAGAAGAAGACAGCTGACAAGGAAGGCTATGACGCAGTTCAGCTCGGTTTCATGGACCTCGCTGAAAAGAAGGTAAACAAGCCAATGGCTGGCCACTTCAAGAAGGCTAACGTTGCAGCTAAGAAGTTCCTCAAGGAATTCAAGCTCAATAACGCAGCTGAAATGAATGTCGGCGATATCATCCTCGCAGATGTATTCGCTAAGGGCGACAAGGTTGACGTAACAGGCACATCCAAGGGTAAGGGCTACGCTGGCGTTATCAAGCGCTGGAACGCTCACGAACAGGAAGCAACTCACGGTGTTGGCCCTGTTCACCGCTCTGTAGGTTCCATGGGTGCTAACACAGACCCATCCAGAGTTATGCCTGGTAAGAAGATGGCAGGTCACCTCGGTGCAGAACAGGTTACAGTTCAGAACCTCGACATCGCTTACGTAGACGCTAACGAAAACCTCATCGCTATCCGCGGTGCAGTTCCAGGTCCAAAGGGTTCTATCGTGTTCATCAAGAGCACAGTTAAGAACGCTTAATGACGCTAGAGAGGAGGAAATTAAAAATGGCTAAAACTAATCTTTATGATATGAACGGCAAGGTAGTCGGCGAAATCGAACTTCTCGACAGCGTTTTCGGTATCGAACCTAACAAGGTTGTTATGCACGAAGCTGTTAAGAACCACCTCGTTAACAAGAGACAGGGCACACAGTCCACACTCACACGCGCAGAAGTTTCTGGCGGTGGCCGCAAGCCTTGGAGACAGAAGGGCACAGGCCGTGCTCGCCAGGGTTCCATTCGCGCTCCACAGTGGACACACGGTGGTATCGCATTTGGTCCTAAGCCAAGACACTTTGAAAACAGCATGAACAAGAAGGCACGCCAGCTCGCTATCAAGTCTGCTCTCGCTGCTAAGTTCCAGTCCGGCAACATGATCGTTGTTGAAAACATCGAAATGAACGAAATCAAGACAAAGTCTTTCGTTGGCTTCCTTAACAACATCAATGCT
>SVKW01000167.1 GCA_015068285.1 Oscillospiraceae bacterium
AACCCCATGTGGTCACGGTGATCAAACTGCCTGACCAGTTTGTGCATTTTGGTTCTTTTGTGCACTCATAAAGAACCTGCCGGAGGCAAACCACGCCTTGCGCGTGGCGAGAAGAATTTCGTTTTAGATAAAACTTTAATTTGCAAATTAGATTCAGGACACCTCATCCGTCACGGCGTTGCCGTGCCACCTTCCCCTCAAGGGGAAGGCTATAAGCCTTTTAACCAATCATTCATTCTGATTATGCTTAACACTATACACCAATATTTAACCGAAAATCTCAAGCCTTCCCGTCTTGCTCACACCATGAATGTGGCAGACCTTGCACGCTCGCTTTGCGAAAAACATGGCATCGACGGGGAAAAAGGCTACCTTGCAGGGCTTCTGCACGACTGCACAAAGCAAAAAAGTACCCCTGAGCAGTTGACCTTAATTGAAAAGTATAATATAATATTAGAATACACGGTCGAAAATATGGAGCCCTGTCTCCACGCCGACACAGGGGCGGAGGTCGCCCGCGACCTGTTTGGCATTGACGATGAAATCTATAATGCCATAAAATACCACACCCTCGGCAGAGAAAATATGACCGACCTTGAAAAAATAATCTATATTGCCGACAAATGCGAGGTCGGGCGTGACACTCAGCTTAAAAAAGCTCCGCTATGGAGAGAAATGGCTGGGGAAAGCCTTGACAAAGCCCTGCTGGACATTATATCGGACAATATCGAATACCTCGCCTCAAAAGGGGCGGCACCTCACGCAAACACACTCGCCATCCTTTCACAGCTTGAAAGGTCCACTCAGAAGGAAGTGTAACTATGAAATTATACGGCGGCAAATCTTCGCCAAGCAAAAAAACAAACGAAACTTCTGTCCCTCTCACACCTGAAGAACAGGAAATCAAGGCCCGCATTCTCCGCAGAAGAAAAAAGGCCATGAAACGCCAGGCAATTCTTTTCGGCGGCATTGCGCTGTCGGCTGTTGCCATCATCGCTTTACTTTTCAATATCTTCATTCGTCCGCCCGATATTTCGGAAAAGCCCACAGAGGTTATGACAGACGACAAGGGCAATATAATCCTGCCTTCCGAAGGCCAGCCTACTCTCGGCATTGAAAATGACGATGAGGAGCATGAAGGCCGCAAGGAGGATTATTACACCTTCCTTTTGTGCGGTCTTGACCAGGACAAGACGAGAGCCGACACTATCATGGCGGTTTCCTACGATGTGCCTAACGGCATCGTAAATGTCATGAACATCCCTCGCGATACCATTGTCGATGCCAACCGCAAGATAAAGAAGATCAACAGCGGCTATACAAAGGGCATTGAAAACCTTAAAAAAGAAGTCAAGAGCGTCACAGGCATTCCGATAGACCGCTATGTCATCATCGATTTCAAGGGCTTTGAAGAAATCGTCGATGCTATCGGCGGCGTAAAGTACAATGTGCCTGTCCGTATGAAATATGACGACCCTACTCAGGACCTTCACATCGACCTTCAGCCCGGTATGCAGACTCTCAACGGCAAGAAGGCTCTCCATTTCGTCCGTTTCAGAAAGTGCAATTCGGGCGAATCGGGCGGCTATCCCGGCGGCGATGTTGAAAGAATCCAGGCTCAGCAGGAGTTTATCAAGGCGGTTTTAAAGCAGCTTGCCTCCCCGACAAAGATTCTCCAGCTTGACGACATCTGGGACGCTGTCTATAATAATGTGGAGACCGACCTTTCCCTCTCCGAAATCGTGTGGTTCGGTATGCGCGCCATTACGATGAACGGCGAAAATATCCACATGAGCACAATGCCCGGCTATGACAAATATCTCTATGAAGCTGATTTCGGCCATATGCAGTCTTACTATATCCCTGACGAAGCGGCGATTCTTGAATTTGTCAATGCAAACTTAAATCCATACACAGATGATATCACCAAGCTTCATCTCAAGGATATTTCCGGCTATGCCACATCGGACCCTAACAAAAAAAATGAAAAACCGGTAGAAGAAACCACCCAGGCGCCGACTTCTGCCGTTGAGCCAACTGAGGCGCCTACAGAAGCACCGACAGAAAATACTGAACCAACCGAAGCACCTACCGAGGCGCCAACAGAAGCTCCTACCGAAGCCCCGACTGAGGCACCGACGGAAGCACCTGTAATCGAGCCTGCAGAGACAACAACAGCGGCACAATGACGGCCTGCCGACGGCTGCAAGGAATAGCAGTATAGTAAACAATAAAACTCGCCTCCCTCTGACGAGCAATGCTCGCCCCTACAGAAAATCCAATGTAGGGTGCGGCGTCCCCGACGCACCGCCTATTAAATCCGTCGGAGACACCTCGATTGCCGTAAGGCAATCACCCGCTCACAGAGCGTCTATTAAATGTGAGCTTGCCTCACACACAAGGGGTCCAGGGGTGTAACCCCTTGGTCATCGTGATCAAACTGCGTGATCAGTTTGGGCATTTTGCTTCTTTTGTGCAAGCATAAAGAAGTCGTCGAAGACGCCCCACGACTTTAGTCGTGGCTGAAATCTTTCGTTTTAATCACGTCTTTACTCTGTAATCGGGCGGGCGCAGAGACCCGCCCCTACAATCAACCCAACAATAACCTAACCAAAACAGGAGAAAAATATATGACATCAAGAGAACTTATGGAAAACATCGTCAAGATTGCTGACGAGAGAAAGGCTGTTGAAATCACAGCTATCGGTGTGGAAAACCACACAACACTTACAGACTACTTTGTCATCATGACAGGTACATCCAACACACATATCCGCGCACTTGCTGACCACATCGAAGAAAACCTCACACGCCAGTTTGGCGAAGAGCCACACCATGTTGAAGGCGTGACATCCAACTGGGTGCTTCTCGACTATTCCTCCGTTGTTGTCAACATCTTTGCACAGGACGCACGCGAACTTTTCGCTCTCGAACGCCTCTGGGCAGACGGCACAGAAATCGATATTTCCAATCTGATCAAGCCTAACTAATAAAAATAATCTCGGGCGGGCATGGAAACCCGCCCCTACAAAACAATCCATGAAAAACCGTTCCGTAGGGGAGCCGCTTGCCGCTCCCGACCTATCCAGTCCATCGGACGAGCAATGCTCGCCCCTACTGTAAATCCAATGTAGGGGAGGCGTTCCGCCTCCCGCGGGCGGGACGACCCCGCCCCTACAGGCTGATCCACAAAAGATAATAATTTTGTAGGGGAGGGTCTCCGCGCCCTCCCGCCCTAATAAATCGCATCGCAGATACCACAGTGTTTGCTCTGCAAACATATCGCGCACCTTACTGTCATCCTGAACGAATGTGAAGGATCTTTCCTGAAATTTGCAGAAAGATTCTTCGGCTTTGCCTCAGAATGACATAACCCCCCTATTCAATTCATGCCGCAAGGCTTAAATCAGCAAAACTATTCCATCAAGGAGTTTTTCTAATATGAAATACGATTACACAGCCATTGAGAAGAAATGGCAGAAAAACTGGGAGGACAGCAAGGCATTTGCTGCCAAGAATGACTACACACTCC
>SVKW01000168.1 GCA_015068285.1 Oscillospiraceae bacterium
CGTCATCGTACAGCTCCTCTCTTATGATTTCCAGCTTTTCGACAAATTCAAACGGCGAATATATCTTCACGCCTGAATTATTGACCGAAATCTGGTATGAATTGCCTGTTTCAAAGGTATACATTCCGCTTTTTGCAGGAGGTGTGGAAATGTCCACCTGAACATTTTCGTCGATGTCCACATTGTCAAGGTCGGCTCTCAGATGGTATGCATTGGCCCATGTTCTGAGCTTTGCAAGGAGAATGTTTATCGCCTTGATATGCTTATACTTGACAGCGTGTCTGTCGTCCAGCTTATGCTTCTTTCGTCCCGAAAGGTCAAGATAGGAATGTCCTCTCGAATGGGAAGCAATATCGCTGAGATATGTGGAATAATCGGATGCGCTTGCGATAAGGCGGGCAAAAGCCCCCTTGATAAGGGTATTATAGCGGTGCATCAGCACATCGAGCTGGTATTTCTGCCACGAAAGATTGATAAATGCGGCGAAAGCTATGACAAGGAACATTGAAGCCGCCATAACAACGGCTTTCATAAAGCCGAGCTCGCCTTTTATCACAGGCGGAAGCAGGAAGATAATCAGCATTGCAAGAGCTATGCCGAGGACGGAATATGCCGGCCTTTCGGTGACTCTGCCTCTGAGATTTTCCTTTACAGCCTTGGCTGCCTCCTTCATCTTTTTGCCCGAAGTAATCTTCACAGTAGGCAGCTTGCCCTGCTCTGTAATGATCTTATTATAGATATCGCCCGTTTCACGGGTTAAATCCTCACGCTGATACTTGCTGAGAGCGGAGACCTCCTCCTCTGTGAAAACACAGAGAGCGCGCATTTTATCGGCTGTCTGGTCAAGAGTGCGGTCTGCCTTGCGGACAGAGGTTTCAAGAGCATCCTCCGCCTCTTTCTGTCTTGTATTCCACATTCCGAGGTCGGTGCGTACCCCCTTGCTGAGAAGATTGAAGCCGCCCGTTTTTACGCCGCAGTCCTCCATCTTCGGAGTGGAAATGCTGACAGGGATATCCATGCGGTACTCAGGAAGGACTTCTTCGTAGTTTACCTGACTTTCGATGTCCTTTTTTATCTCCTTCTCGATGATATGTTGGGCAGATTTAAGTCTGACAGCCATATCGAGGAAGTTTTTCCGCATGAGCTCCTTGTTGATTTTAGTATTTAATTTATATAATCTGTATGCTTGTAATGTACCTGAATCGGTGACGTTGGTCGCCAGCAGAAGAACAGACATCCAGAAACCGAATTCATCGGCGCTTCTCTGGACAGGGCCTTTTTTCGCAAAGTCATAGACCAGGAAGCGGCAGTTTGCAGGGTAATGGTTGCGCTTCCAGAATTCGGAGGCATTGGACTCCTTGTGTGAAGTCCACACATGGTCGATGACATCCTTCTGTTCATAGTCTGTACGGATAGTGATGAGAATAATGGAGGAAGGAAGATTGCCGTCAAACTCATATTTTTTGCACAGCTTTTTGTGGGCTTCCTCCTGCTCCTTATCGACCACCGGACGGTATACGACTCGCGGAGCCTTGTGTTCTTCGATTATCTTTTCGCTGACGAATTTCAGCTCAGGGGCAGGGACTCCGCCCAGCATATGAGTGAGGCGGATGAGCGGTATCTCGCTTTCGCGGACAGTTTCGTCCATCTCACTGTTGACTTTGAAATCGAAAGGATTGCGCTCGTCACGCTCAAAGTTCTTCATAGCAAGCTCGTCCTCTGTCATAACGATGACAGCGCGCCAGTCCTGCTTGTCGTTGGTAAGCTCAGCAAGTTCAGGAACTGCTGTTTCCAGCGTTGTGCCCGATTCGACCCATTTACAAACACCTATCCTGTTATTATTGAGAGCCTCTGTAAAAAGCGGCTGATACTTTGAAAAGGCTTCTGCCGTTTTCTTATTTTGAATAATTACAGAATACGTAGTGATCACCACCTTTTTGTAGTTTGCAATTTGTGCCTTCACTATCTGCGGCATTACATCGGATGCCGGCTCCCCTTGCACAGGGGAGCTTTTTTGTTGTAATGTCAGACAGCAAAGGTCAGTCGGGTTTTACTTTCTCAGTTCTGCTGCCTTTTTGAGAACTGCTCTTGCCTCTGTCTTAAGACCGATTTCTTCAAGACCTTCTGCAATAATGGAGCATGTTCTGTCAAAGAGAGATTCACGGTAGATACCCGAGCGGATTGTCGCTTCGAGAGCCACATCTTCAAGATGCTTTTCAAAGTGTTCCATAATAATCTTGCCCATCATTTCAGGAAGCTCTCTGCCTGTGCAGAACTTGCTGAGATACTTCTTGATTTCAGAAAGCTCGACCTTGAGAATCTGGACTACATTTTCTTCGTAGTAGATGTCAGGAGTTGCCGACTTCTTCATAAGCATAGGAATGGAGAAGATAGAGCCTGCAGCCATCTTTTCTCTGCCGAGACCAGGCTCCTGAATATAGAATGTATCAAGGAAGGACATGAGAATGCCCTCTTCAACAGGTCTGTTTTCGTTGATATCGTCTGTTACGAGAGTGTCGACCTTGTCTAAAATCTTATGCACAAGTTCAGGATAGATTGCGATAGCGTCGAGAACCTCATAGAGCTTATCGCACTCTGTGCCGTTGGAAACGATGAGAGTGTTGTCGTCCATCTTGAGTGCATCGACCTTGAGCTTATATGTCTTATGGTCGAGAGAATCTTCAAAGAGGTCCACATATCTGCCGATAATGCCCCAGAAGAATGCGGCATTGATGTCATATTCCTGCTTTGCCTGGTTGTCATCGTCAAGGTCAGGCATCTTTGTGATGATATGCCACCAGCGGTCGATATGAGGTGTGATTTCCTTGCTGCGGTGTGTTTCAGGGTGAATGCCCGAAACAAGCTCATAGTAAGCCTTGAAATATTCGCCGCTCTGACGGTTATATGTAAGGCTCTTTTCCGGCGGAGCAAACTTGGAAAGGTCGTTTGCGCGGAGTCCGTAATAGGACTTATAGAACATGATCATATTCTTGTCGATATCCTCGTCAGGAGCGCCGCCGAAGTTCATAAGCTCCTTGCGGATAAGCTGAGCGCGGGACGATTCATCGCCCTTTTCAGGAGCAAGACCCTTGTTGAATGTGCAGGAATTGATAGGGTCGCCCACTTCGCCCAATGGGCTTTCGATGAATGGGCAGGCGAGATTCTTGATATCTGTGATAACCTTGACAACATACTGCTCGATGAGGGCGGAGTCTACAAATTCGTCATAGCCTTCCTCAAATACAGCTTCGTTTTCAAGAGCTGTGATGATATCAATGTCGATCTTTGTGCCGTAGGACTTCATTACAGAGTTTTCAAAGTAGCTCATGATACCCTTGTCAAAGATATCGGAGAAATACTTGTTGTTATTTGGCTTATCCTTCTTGACAGCGTAGCCGAGGACCTTGAAATAGATGTCCTTTGCAAGCTCGGAATCGATTGTGATGGAGGAGCCTGTGTATGGCATTTTTTCATAAAGCTTGTCAAGACAGTTCTTCGAAGCGCAGA
>SVKW01000027.1 GCA_015068285.1 Oscillospiraceae bacterium
TCGCTGCAGCGACAGCTGTCTGCGATTTCGCTTATGCTTTCGCCGTAAAAGTAGCGTCGGACGAAGAAAACTCGCGCTTCTTTCGACTGCCTGCGCAGAAAATCATTGAGAAATGCCTTGAATTCGTCGGCATTTGCGGCGTTTTCAACATTTTGTGATGCATCGGGGAGAAACGGGCTCAGCTCGTCAAAGGCGAGGGAGAGCTCGCTCTTTTTGTTGTGGTCATACCTGTCGAGAGCGGCATTTCGCGCAACTCTGATGGTGTAAGCCTTGAGAGAAAGGGGACGAAGCGGGGGAATTGCATTCCAGAGGCGCAGAAAAACATCACCGAGACATTCTTCCACATCACGGCTGTCGGGCAATATGCGCCTGAGTATACTCTGGCACATATTGGAGTATTTTTCCTGTATAGCTGTCAACGCGCCTTCGTCACGGGCGAAAAACAGCTCGATTATCTGTTTGTCCTCCATAATTTTCCCCTCTGGACGGCTGTATCGCCGCCACTTTTTGATGCATCTGTTATATTAGACGGGAAAATATAAAAAAGGTTGCGGAGAAATTGAAATATTTTTATAAATCTTGCCTCGGATTTTGTCATCCTGAACGAATGTGAAGGATCTCCTGCGGTTTGTGCAGTCTCTTTGCCTTCCCCTTGATTCACACCCCAAACAGCAGGCTGTTCGGGGACCCCATTTGGGAAGGGGGACCACGAAGTGGTGGATGAGGTGGCACTGTAGGGCGGGGGCTTGCTCTCGCCGCATAACAGAGTAAAGCTTTATCTAAATCATTAGCTTTCTCGCCACGCACAAGGCGTGGGGCGTCTTCGACGACTTCTTTATGCTTGCACAAAAGAAGCAAAATGCCCAAACTGATCCACGCAGTTTGATCACGGGACCAAGGGCTACGCCCCTGGACCCCTTGTGTGTGAGGCAAGCTCACATTTAATATACGCTCTTCGAGCGGGTGATTGCCTTAAAGGCAATCGAGGTGTCTCCGACGGATTGAATAAATACACCCCTACTTCGTCTTCGGTTTGAATACAAATGCCGCTATGAGCGAAAAAAACACAGCCGCCGCAATACCGCCTGCCGTAGAGGAAAGTCCTCCTGTGAATGCGCCTAAAAGCCCATCGGCGGCAACAGCCTTTTCGACGCCCTTTGCCATCGAATAGCCGAAGCCCAAAAGGGGCACTGTCGCCCCAGCCCCCGCATATTCCACAACAGGCTCGTATACCCCGATGGCTGTCAGAATTATACCCATAACCACATAGCCCGTCAGTATCCGGGCAGGGGTAAGCTTGGTTTTGTCAATCAGAATCTGCCCGATAAGGCAGATAAGCCCGCCAACCCAGAATGCGTTGAAATAATTCATGCTACACCCTCCTTAATTCCACAAGATGGCATATTCCCGGGATGCTTTCGCCCTGATTTGACGTGGTCGGTGATAATAATGCTCCTGTGCCGCAGAAAAGCAGAGATTTTATTTCGCCTTCCTCCATTGCTTTCAACAATCGTGAGCAAAGTACGCTTGCCGAGCATCCACAGCCTGAGCCGCCTGAGTGGACATCCTGGTCGCCGAAAATCATACAGCCGCAGTCGTCATAATATGGGGCGATGTCTATGCCCTCTTTTTCGAAAAGCTCGGTGACAACATCGCGCCCCACCTGAGCAAGGTCGCCTGTGACGATAAGGTCAAAATCCTTGGGGCTTGCGCCTGTGTCTTTGAAAAACTCGTTTATCGTGTCGAAAGCGGCAGGCGCCATAGCCGCCCCCATATTTGATACATCGGTAACCCCTAAATCGACGATTTTGCCGATTTTAGCCCGTGTGACCATAATATTTGAAGGCTTGTTGGATAAAAGCACAGCGCCGCAGCCTGTTACAGTCCATTGGGCGGCAGGGGAGCGCTGTGAGCCGTATTCGATAGGCATTCTGTACTGCCTTTCCGCCGAGCAGAAATGGCTGCTTGCCTCGCAGAGAGCATAGCTTATGCCGCCGTCAATGAATACCGATGAAATGAGAAGCCCCTCCGCCATGGTGGAGCAGGCTCCGTAAAGCCCAAGAAAAGGCACAGCAAAATCGCGGCTTGCAAAGGAGGAGGCGGTACATTGGTTTAATAAATCGCCGCCCGTCACAAGGTCGAGCTGAGGCAGGGTGACGTTTCCCTTGTCGAGCGCCGTCTTGACGGCAGATTTGACAAGCTCGGTCTCGGCTTTTTCCCATGTGGGCTGACCTAAAAGGTCATCGTCAAAGGTCAGGTCGAAATCGTTTTTCAGAGGACCTGCCGTCTCCTTGCTCCCCACAGCGCTCGCCCATGAATTGATGTATATGGGGTTTGAAAATGTAATTGTCTTGCCCGTAAGCTTCATAGTGTACCTCGCTACAAGTTTTTGTGTTATTTTGAGCAGAATATGGAGGATTTATGCAGTTTATTTTCAAGTTGGATTATGGTATAATATTTATAAAATATAGTGAGCGTATAGTGGAGTTTTAAATGAAGAAAACTTTAAAAGAATGTTATCCTGAAATTGCGAAACAATGGGATTATGAGAAAAATAGTTGTACACCTGATGAAGTGGCGCCGTATAGCAATAAATCTTATTGGTGGAAGTGTCCCAAATGTGGCTATAACTTTGAGGCGAGGGTAGCTAATCGCACAAAATTAAAAAGAGGCTGTCCTTGTTGCGCGAATAAAGTAGCAGTTCAAGGGATAAATGATTTAGTGACAACACATCCCAAGCTTTCTGAAGAGTGGCATCCTATAAAAAATGAAGAGTTAAAGCCGACACAAGTAACACACGGCTCGGGTAAAAAAGTGTGGTGGATATGTCCGGAAGGTCATGAATATCAGGCGACTGTATTACATAGAACGAGTGGCACTAACTGCCCTGTCTGCAATTCGGGACGACAGACTTCATTTGCGGAACAAGCTATATGGTACTATGTAAAAAAGGTATACGCAGATGCTGAAAGCAGATATAAAGCACCTTTTTTGAAAAGAATGGAGTTAGATATATACATTCCTTCAATTAAATTTGCGATTGAATATGATGGCGTGGCATGGCATAAAGATAACGATAAAAAACGAGAAGAAGAAAAATATATATTATGTCAGAAAGAAGGAATCAGATTACTGCGCATTCAGGAAGTTGCGACACAACATAAAATAAAAACTGCAGATGATTATTTATCGCTAAAAGGGGATATGTGTGACTATAGGCAACTGGGTATTTTAATTCGATATCTACTATCATATTTAGATCCAGCATCAAATATGTTTACAAGAAGGAATCCAAGACAGTTTTTTAGTCCTGTTGATGTCAATGTTGAACGCGATCAATATGAGATACGAAAGTATATGACAACAATAAAAGGAAAGTCATTGAAAGACGTACATCCTGATATTGCGGCGGAGTGGCATCCAGAAAAGAATTACACGATTACACCGGAAAAGGTATATCCTGGTTCAGATATTAAAGTATGGTGGGTATGTCCAAAGTGTGGAAATGAGTATAAATCATCGATATCTCACAGAGTGATGGGTACAGCTTGTCCAAAATGTGCGATAGGTAACTCAGCTGATAAAAGAAGTAAAGCCGTGCTAATGATTGATTTGGAAACAGAAAATGTAATTGAAGAATTTAAATCTATTGCAGAAGCATCAAGAAAAATGAAAATAAGCTCTGGAAATATAGCACAAGTATGTAAAGGTAAGCGGAAAAATGCCGGAGGGTATATATGGAAATATAAATAAGGACGGGTTGACCGTCCTTATTTTAATCCAACAGCAACAGCACAAGTCCATACACGATGCTTGCGCTTGTGCCGCAGGCGATTACAGGGCCTGCGATGGTAAACATTTTCACGCAGGTGCCTAAGATTATGCCCTCGGCTTTGAATTCGACGGCGGCAGAGGAAACCGCGTTGGCAAAGCCTGTTATCGGCACAAGTGTGCCTGCCCCTGCCTTGTTTGCGATTTTATGGTACACGCGCAAGGCTGTCAGCGCCACCCCTAAAAACACCATTGTAATCGGCACGGCTGTGGCAGCGGACTGGTCGCTCAGCCCTCGTGAAAGATAAAAATTGCGGAAAAATTCCCCGATAAGGCATGTTGTGCCGCCGACAAAGAATGCCCACAGACAGTCTTTGACAAGGTTTGATTTGTTCGTGTGGCGGCGGTATATCTCGGAATACTGTTCTTTTGTAAGTTTCAAAACAAAACCTCCTTTGATTTTTTATATTTTTGCCAAAATACTGTGGTATTATCAAAAAATTTGTGATACAATAAATAGTGTATAACTATGCGCTTTTTTAGTGCGCATAAATTTCTGACATACCGAGGCAAATATGCTTAAAAATATCACTATTCAGAATATCGATACCAATTATTACGACAGCGGTGAGGGCGAGAAGATTGTGCTTTTCCTCCACGGTTGGGCCGCTCCTGTGGAGGTTTACCAGAGTATTTTTAACTTCCTCGAGGGCAAAAATTACCGCATAATCGCCCCTGAAACTCCGGGCTGCGGCAAGACACACGAGCCGCCTGAGGGCTGGAATGTGGATAAATATGTTGCCTTTGTCCTTGATTTCTGCAAGGAGCTGGGGCTTAATGACGTTATCCTTATGGGACATTCCTTCGGTGTCCGCCTTATGATTAAGCTGATGAGCCTTCACAAGGACAAGATAAAGTGCGAAAAGGCTGTAATTATCGATGGCGCAGGCATTGTGCCAAAGCGTCCGCTCAGCTATTACTGGAAGGTTTACACCTACAAGCTTTGCAAGAAGATCGTAAATACAAAAATCGGCGGATTTTTCTTCATGCCGCTCTGGGAGGAGCGCAGAGGAAACGCCGGCTCTGCCGACTATAACAGCGCAAGCAATGTCATGAAGCACACCCTTTCCCTCGTTGTAAACGAGGATTTAAAGCATCTTATGGGCGATATAAACGCCGATGTACTGCTTATCTGGGGCGAAAATGACGATGCAACGCCGCTTAGTGACGGCCAAACAATGGAAAAGCTCATGCCGAAGGCAGGACTTGCCGTTGTCAAGGGCGCAGGACATTATCCATTCCTCGACCAGCCGAAGGTGTTCTTCGGAATTATGGACGCGGGTATGTAAATAAACTAAAAGCCTCTCCTGTGCAAGGGGAGGTGGCAGCGAAGCTGACGGAGGGGTTGTTATGGAGAGAAAGCACAACAGAGAAATAATCCCTAACGCAAGGAGCTTACGTAAAAATATGACAAGGGAAGAAAAACATCTGTGGTATGATTTTCTTCGAAATTATAATACAAAAATATATCGTCAGAAAATATTGGGAAAATATATAGCCGATTTTTATTGCGCAAAGGCTAAACTTGTTATTGAGATTGATGGATCACAACATTTCAATGATGAAGGAGAATATAAAGATTCTGAGAGAACAAAGTTTCTTGAAAAATATGATTTGATGATATTACGAATACCCAATAATGAGGTAAATAAGAACTTTAACGGAGTTTGTGAGTATATAGATTCTGTTATAAAAGAAAGAATAAACGAGTTGAAAAACAACCACTCCACCGCCGAAGGCGGTCCCCCTCTCTGGTAATGGGGTCCCCGATGAGCCCGCTCATTGGGGTGAATTCACAGGAGAGGCAATATTAAAATACAAGGAGAACCACTATGAACAAGCCGAGAGTTGCCGTTATTTTCGGCGGTAAATCCGTCGAGCACGAAATTTCAATTATTTCCGCGCTTCAGGGCTACAATGCCATCGACACAAACAAATATGACCTTATCCCACTTTACATAACAAAAAGCGGTGATTTCTACACAGGTGAAAAGCTTCGCTATATGGAAAGCTTCAAGAACATCGAAAAGGCTCTTGCTGAAAGCACAAGAGTCGTGCCTGTCAAGGATGTCAACTCCTGCGTTCTTATGAAATACCCACCAAACAAGCTTAAGTCCAGCGTTGTTGACCGTTTTGACATTGCTGTGCCTATCGTTCACGGCACAAATGTTGAAGACGGTACACTTCAGGGTCTGCTTGAATACCTCGGCGTGCCTTATGCCTGCCCTGATGTAACTTCTTCGGCAACAGGTATGGATAAGTGGCTGTGCAAAAGCTTGCTCCAGGCTGAAGGACTTCCAGTTGTAAAGGGTGTGCAGATGCACAGAAGCGAATTCTTCAAGGACACAAATGCCGCTCTTGACAAGCTCATCGCCGAGCTCAATTTCCCTGTTATCGTAAAGCCTGTAAACCTCGGCTCGTCCATCGGTATCAAGAAGGCTAACAACAGAGAAGAATTGCTCGATGCATGTGAACATGCTTTCACATTTGCATCACGCGTACTCTGCGAAGTGGCTGTACCAAACCTCCGCGAAATCAACTGCTCTGTACTTGGTGACTGTGATAACGCTATCCCATCTGTCTGTGAAGAGCCGCTCAATGCAACAGATATTCTCACATTCAACGATAAGTATACATCGGGCGGCGGCAAGAGCAAGGGTATGTCCAGCACAAAGCGTCAGCTTCCTGCCCTCATCACAGAAGGTCAGACAGCCCGTATTCAGGACCTTGCAGTAAGAGCTTTCAAGGCTATCGGTCTTTCGGGCGTATGCCGTATCGACTTCCTCCTCAACGATGAAACAGGCGAAATCTTCATCAATGAGCCTAACACAATTCCTGGCTCCCTTTCCTTCTATCTCTGGGAAGCTTCGGGCGTAGACTTCACACAGCTTATGGATAAGCTCATTGAGCTTGCTCTCAAGAAGCACCGTGAAAAGGCTGCTACTGTTTACAGCTTCAATTCCAATGTCCTCGCAGCACAGGGCGGCAGCAAGGGTGCAAAAGGTAAGGCATAATTAAGGGCAACCACTGATTAAATCGTCAGTACATCCATCGGCGGCTCTTTTTCCGCCATTGATGGCTAAAAATCCTCGTTAATACACAAAGTATTGCCTGCGGCTTTTATCCATTCTGACGAAAAAATATCTCGCCGCTGAATGCACTCAGATTCAATCAGCGGCCGCTAAGAGGAATAAAATGTTAGATAAACCAACGATTTTAAAAAATACAAGTATATGGGAAGATGAGTGCAAGCGTCTTGAGGCGCTTATGGCGCAGGGGGAAGATGTGAAGGCGGAATATGACCGCGCTGTTAAAAATGCCATCGGTGAGCGCAGAATTATAGATGCGCTGCTCACTCTCGATATGCCGATGTATATCCTGCGTGATGTAAATATAAACTATGATGGAAAGTCGAGCCGTGTAAACTGTATGGTTTTCACCCGCAAGATGGCTTTCGTCATAGAATGTGATGATATTTACGGCAACATCGAAATCAACCACGACGGCGGCTTTGAAAGAAGCTCTGGCGGCAGGGAAAACAAGGTTGTTGATGGGGTTTTCTATCCGATGGAAGCCACAAAGGCGCATATTGACCTTATCCGCAAGATAAAGAAGGACGAAATGAAGGGAATGTCCCGCTTCTTCCAGAGAATAATGCATTTCGACAACTGGTATAAGACTGTCGTCGTCATAACAGACCCTGAAGCAACATTCAGCGATATTTTCGCGCCGAAAAGCTTCAAGCAGAAGGTGGTGCGCGTCGACTTGCTTCCGGGATATATTAAAAATGAATATGCCGACTCCAACGAATATCTGTCCGACGACAAAGAAATGCAGGAGTGGTCAGGGCAGTTCCTCAAAATGCATAAGGACTAAAATGTCACTTTGTGGCGCGATATGTTGTCTTCGACTGATTGAATAGGACGGACTTCGTCCTTGCGGAACGTCGAGGGCGCCGTTCCCTACATTTGTCTTTTATAGATTATTCGTAGGGGCGGCGGTTCCATCCCCGCCCGCGTATTTAATCTGGGTCTTTGACACATCTTACTTATAACTTTGAAATATCACCTACATAAAAGAGGTACACACATGAGCAAGAAACTTATCAAAAACATCGGTGTTCTTGCCACACCGACAGGCTCTTACGCAAAGAGCGGCAAGGAACAGGGAGAAATCACCATTTACAAGGATGCCGCTATCGTATGTGAAAACGGCGAAATTCTCGGCATTTACACAGGTGACACCATCCCTAACGGTCAGTTCGATGAAATCATCGACGCAAAGGGTCAGCTTGTAACTCCAGGTCTTGTTGACAGCCATACACACCTTGTTTTCGGCGGCTGGCGTGAACATGAAGTCCCTCTCAAGCTGAGAGGCGCATCCTACCTCGAAATCCTTGAGGCAGGCGGCGGTATCATCGACACAGTGCGCAACACTCGCAAGGATTCCTTCAAGGAGCTTTACGACAAGTCGATGGGTCTTCTTGATGACATCAAAAAGCTGGGTATCACAACTATCGAAATCAAGAGCGGCTACGGCCTTGATATAGAAAACGAAATGAAGCAGCTTGAAGTCATCCGCGAAATGAGAAAGAACACTCTCGTCGATATCTGTCCTACATTTATGGGCGCTCATGCCGTTGCACCTGAATTTGCAGGCAAGCCTGATGAATATGTGGACTATATCGTAAACGAAATGATTCCTGAGCTTGAGCGCCGCAACCATGAGGAAGAAATCCCTCTCGCAGTATTCTGTGATGTTTTCTGCGAAAACAGCGCATTCAATGTTGAGCAGAGCCGCAAGGTCCTCATCGCAGGCAAGAAGGCAGGTCTCATTCCAAAAATCCACGCTGACGAAATCAACGTAATCGGCGCTGTCCCTCTCGGCACAGAAATGAATGCCATCTCTGCCGACCATCTCATTATGATCGATAACGACGGCATCAATCATCTTGCTGACAGCGCAACTATTGCAACTGTGCTCCCATCCACATCTTTCTATCTTGGCGAGCATTTTGCTCCTGCAAAGGAACTCATCAAGAGAAATGTTCCTGTTGCAATCGCATCCGACTTCAATCCGGGTTCCTGCCCATCATATAATCTTCAGCTTGCAATGAACCTTGCATACCTGAAGTACCGCATGACACCTGCAGAAATATTAACTGCTGTAACTCTCAATGCCGCCTGCGCAGTCGACATGGCTGACAAGGTGGGTACTATTGAGCGTGGCAAGCAGTGTGATATAGTAATCTGGAAAGCTAAAAACCTCGAAACTCTGCTTTACCGCTTCGGCGACAATATGGCAGAAACAGTAATCAAAAAAGGAGAAGTAATATGTTAACAGACATTCAGATCGCCCAGGCAGCCCAGCTCGACCACATTCTCAAAATCGCAAACAAGATCGGTCTCGCAGAAGACGATATTGAATTTTACGGCAAATATAAGGCTAAGATCAGCCAGAAGGCTGTAAACGAAGCAAAGCAGAACGAAAAGAACGGCAAGCTCATTCTTGTTACAGCTATCAGCCCTACACCAATGGGCGAAGGCAAGACAACAACATCCATCGGTCTCGGTGATGCTATGAGCAAGATCGGCAAGAATGTTATGATCTGCCTCCGTGAGCCTTCTCTCGGCCCTGTATTCGGCGTCAAGGGCGGCGCAGCAGGCGGCGGCTATGCTCAGGTCGTTCCAATGGAAGACATCAACCTCCATTTCACAGGCGACCTTCACGCTATCACAGCGGCTAACAACCTTCTCTGTGCAATGATCGACAACAGCATCTATCAGGGCAACCCAAAGAATATCGACCCTAAGCGCGTTGTATTCCGCAGATGTATGGATATGAATGACCGTCAGCTGAGAAATATCATCGACGGCTGTGGCTCCCACACAGACGGCGAGCTCCGTGAAGACGGCTTCGACATCACAGCAGCTTCCGAAGTTATGGCTACACTCTGTATGGCAGACGGCATCGAAGACCTCAAGGCTCGCCTTGCACGCATCGTTGTAGGCTATACTTATGACAGACAGCCTGTAACAGCTGGCGACATCAATGCACAGGGCGCTATGGCGGCTCTTCTCAGAGAAGCTCTTCTCCCTAACCTTGTTCAGACACTTGAACACACACCAACTCTCGTTCACGGCGGTCCATTCGCTAACATCGCTCACGGCTGTAACACAGTAACAGCTACAAAGTACGCTCTCAAGAAGGCTGACTATGTTGTAACAGAAGCAGGCTTCGGCGCTGACCTCGGCGCAGAAAAGTTCCTCGATATCAAGTGCCGCACAGCAGGTCTTGAACCAAGCGCAGTTGTTATCGTTGCTACAATCCGCGGTCTCAAGTACCACGGCGGCATCAAGAAGGATGAGCTTACAGGCGAAAATATCGAAGCGCTTACAAAGGGCTTTGAAAACCTTGCTCAGCACATTGCAAACGTAAAGAATGTGTTCAAGCTTCCTGCAGTTGTTGCAGTAAACCGCTTCCCGACTGATACAGAAGCAGAAGTCAACGCTCTCATCAAGCTCTGTGAAGAAAACGGCGCAAGAGTTTCTCTCTCCGAAGTATTCGCAAAGGGCGGCGAAGGCGCAATCGACCTTGCAAACAAGGTTGTTGCAGCTTGTGAAGAAGAAAGCAGCCTCCAGTTCACATACGATCTCGAAGCTTCCATTGAAGATAAGATCCGCGCTGTTGCACAGAAGATTTACCACGCTGACGGCGTTGTATTCACAAAGGAAGCACAGTCCCAGATCAAGACTCTCACAAAGCTTGGCTATGACAAGATTCCTGTATGTATCGCTAAAACTCAGTACTCCTTCTCCGATAATCAGAATCTTCTCGGCGCACCAAGAGGCTTTGAAGTTACAGTCCGCGAAGCTAAGGTTTCTGCAGGCGCAGGCTTCATCGTTGCTCTCACAGGCGAAATCATGAAGATGCCTGGTCTTCCAAAGGTGCCTGCAGCAGAAAAGATCGACATCGACGAAAACGGCGTAATCAAGGGCTTGTTCTAATAGAAATATAAGCGATTCTCAAATGTAGGGGCGGGTCTCTGCGCCCGCCCGCATAAATTGTAGGGAACGGCGTCCTCGACGTTCCGCAAAACACCGATTACATACGATTATATCGATGCCATGAAAAATAATTGATTCCATACACGCTTCGAGTGATTACATTCCGTTGTGCGGATATAATGTGTGCTTCGCACGAATTAAATAAACGGGCGGGGATGGAACCACCGCCCCTACAATTATTTTTGCATATTTTTTCATTACAAATCGTATAATCACGCTAAAATATTACAAAATACTCGTCTTTCTTGTGTTATTATTTCCTTGGAAAGTGAAAACACAAGGGAGGCGAAAATATGCTCAGCTTTAAAAAAGAACGCAGTGAGCCGAAATACAAAGACATTCCGATAGGCAAAATCAGCAGAAATCCCCATCAGCCCAGGGTGCATTTTGCCGAAAGCGAGATAAAAAGTCTTGCTGAAAGCATCCGTCAGTATGGCTTATTAAATCCGCTGACCGTCAGGGAAAAGGGCGATGGCTTCGAGCTCATTTCGGGCGAGCGTCGTCTGCGCGCCCTCGTTATGCTCGGTGTAAAGGCAGCACCCTGCCATGTGATTTCGGCTGACGATATGAAAAGCGCCCGCATTGCGCTGGCAGAAAACATCGTAAGGCAGAATCTCGATTTCTTTGAAGAAGCGGAAGCGCTTAAAAAATTGTCGGACGAATTTGGCATGACTCAGCAGGAGATTGCCGATTCGATAGGGCGCACCCAGTCGGCGGTTGCAAATAAAATCCGCCTGCTTCGGCTGAGCCCTGAAACTGTGGAAATAATCAAGGCTTACGGGCTGACAGAGCGCCACGGCAGAGCGTTGCTCCGCATCGAGGACGGAGTAGTGCAGGCTTCCTGCGCGAAATACATAGGCGAAAATGCTCTCAATGTG
This sequence comes from Oscillospiraceae bacterium, assembly GCA_015068285.1. Taxonomy (GTDB): domain Bacteria; phylum Bacillota; class Clostridia; order Oscillospirales; family Butyricicoccaceae; genus SIG471. The sequence continues at coordinate 11,777 of SVKW01000027.1, forward strand.
GACAAGGCGGAAAAGCATATCTCCGCCGTGATAAACGGCATGAACAGGGAGCGGAAGAAACGCAACACGAAGATTCTCGTCCGCGACCTGCGGCTTTTTGTCAATGCGGTGAAAAATCATGTGGACAGCCTTGCCCAGAGCGGTATAAATGCCGATTTTACACAGGAAAATGACGGCGATTATATGATAATCTCGGTGAAAATTAAGAAATAGAATTAAAATGAATTGCCTGTGGCATGAATTGACGTTGTCATAAATTGGCTTCGCCATGAATTGTTCCTGCGGAACATGGATGTACCTGCGGTGCATTTGATAGGGGGCAATCCCTCCGCCTCGTTCCTCGGCACCTCCCTCAAGGTGAATTGCCGCATAGCGGAAAGAGAGAATATTTGTAGGGACCGGCGTCCCCGACGGTCCGTTTTCTGATTTATTATTTCAATCTATAAAAATACAACATAACAGTGAGGATAAAGAAAATGAAACTCGTTGACATGACAATCACACAGTTTACAGACACACTTGCTTCTGACGCTCCTGCTCCTGGCGGCGGCTCTGTTGCAGCTCTCTGCGGCGCACAGGCAGCAGCTCTTGTAGCTATGGTATGCCGTCTTACTATCGGCAAGCCTAAGTACGCTGAATTTGAAGAAAACTGCAAGGCAGTTCTCGAAAAGGCTGAAGCTCTCAAGGAAAAGCTCATTCACCAGATAGACGAAGATACAGAAGCATACAACAAGGTTTCTGCTGCTTTCAAGCTCCCTAAGGCTGAGGAAGAAGAAAAGAAGGCTCGCTCGGCAGCTATTCAGGAAGCTACAATTTACGCAACAGAAGTTCCTTACAACACAATGGTTATGGCTAAGGAGGTTCTTGAGCTTGCTCAGTCTATCGACGGCAAGAGCAACCCTAACACAGCAAGTGACCTGGGTGTTGCAGTAAGCTGTGCAAAGACAGCTATCAAGGGCGGCCACCTCAACGTTCTCATCAACACACCTGGCATCAAGAACGCTGAAATCAAGGAAAAATTCGAAAGCGATGCTGCGGTTATCGGCAAGCTTGCTGAATAATTTATAAAAATCAGTAAAAAATATCATCACGACATATAAGCGTGGTGATTTTTTTATTATTATCGGAGTTTTTGAGCAAAATAATTATATAAAAAGCCGTCTTTCTGCCTGCCTTGAAGGTGCGCCGGGGGAGTGGCATATTGTTGATATAAAAAATGACGGCAGAAATGCCTTTGACATCGCCGTTGTGACGAAAAATATCTCGGATAAGATAATTTCGCCCATATTGATTTGCCCTGCTGAAATGGCTGAAAATCTGGCAAAACGGGGGAGATTTGGGCAGATAGTGACAGTGGGATATTCTTCAGGCGACACTGTGACCTTCTCGTCAATGGGTGAAAATGCCCTATCGGTATGCTTTACAGATGATATAAAGCCGATTTTCGGCGGCACTATCGGGGCAGGCGAGGTGGTGCTCAGAGAATACGGCGAGCCGATGGGCGATATGATAGTGTCGGCGGTTTTGCGATGTATCGGCATGGTGTAAAAAACTTCCTCTGATATTTTGAAAAAATCTCCTTAAACTATATGCGTAATCAAATTACAAAATATTTCTGACTATAAAAGGAGAAAATCATGTCTAAGAACAGCAACAGAAACTCTAATCTCACACCTCAGGCTAAGGAAGCTCTCAATAATTTCAAGATGGAAACAGCTCGTGAGCTTGGTCTCAACCTCAACAACGGCTATAACGGCGACCTCACATCCCGTCAGGCAGGCTCTATCGGCGGCTCTATGGTTAAGAAGCTTGTTGAACAGGCCGCAAACACAATGGGCGCAACAGGCGTGACAAACACAACAATGATGCCTAACGGCCAGAATCCAATGCAGAACTCCATCAATCAGCAGACTATGGCTCACAACGCACAGAGCCTCCAGAATGCTCAGAAGATGAACCAGAACATGGCAAACACAAATATGCCATACAGCAAGTAAGATAAAAAGGCACCCTGAGGGTGCCTTTTTCAGTTATTATTTTCAATGAAAAACCTATCCTTATTCCAGCGAATCACATTGGTATCAATATAGTTCCAGATTTTTTCGTAATCGCGCTGGTCGCGGATTATATGATCATGGAATGAGGTTTGCCATATATTTCTGCCTACATCCTTATTTACAAATCGTTTTAACGTTCCTATGGTATGGGACAGCAGAGAATTTGTAGGGCGCAGCGCCTTCGATGCGCCGTTGATATCCTCTATAAATAATATAAGATGGATATGATTTGGCATTATAACATATTTGTTCACAGATATCCCCTTTATTCTGTTTGTTGAACGGATATATTTATCTGTTATCTCGCCAATTTTTGTAAGCCTGTTCTGCGGAATGTCGAGGGCGCTATTCCCTACAACTATGTTGGATAGAATGGGGAATCTCATATCCTTTACGCAGATTGTAATAAAATATGCTCCGGTTTCACTATAGTTGTAACCTTTAAGGCGAGGGGATTTACGTTTTGGTAAGTTTTTATTTTCCATAATTAAATAAAAAGGCAGAGAAAACTCTGCCTTATGCTTTATTCTTCTTTTTCTGCCATTTCTTCCAGCTTGAACTGGAGATATTTTTCAACCAGAAGCTTCTGGGCGAAGGAGTTTACGCTTGCTCTTACGAAAAGGCGTTCCTCCTGCATAGAGTTTGAAGTGTCTATCGAAAGATTTCCGCTCATGGAAAAGGCGCTGACAAGGGCGTTTTCCAGCTCGACACAGAAATAATCGTATGCCTTTTCTGTTGTGAAGGTCTTTTTCTGTATCTTGATCATCTCCATGATTTTAGAGATAGGATAAATCTGCTTGAAAACACAGATGACTATAAGATAAGCAACGTGATTTTTTGAATAACGCTTCTTGACTGTCGGCGGAATTATCTTGCTCTTGACATAGTTATTAACCATTGCGGCTGTTATCTTGTCCTTTTCATCTATCTGGAATGGGGCAAAACGTCCGTTGAGATATTCAATGAGCTGATCCATATAAAGCTCTATTTCAGGTAGTTCGTGATACCTTGGGATATGTAATTTTTTCAGCTCTTCAAGATATGAGCTCATCTTATCCTGCATAATTTCACCTTCTGCGATTTTTGATATTCTATATTATAACCTAATACGACAAAAAAATCAAGCAAAAACTTATTGACAAAATGTCAATTATGATGTAATATAATATTCGATATCAGATAGTAAAGTAAATGAAATCATCGGAGGTAATATATATGAACTGGGGCATTGTAGTGGACAGCGGAAGCGATATGCTTGCAGGTTTTCTTGGGCTTGACGGCATCGGTTTTGAATCTGCGCCGCTTAAAATAATCACAGATGAAAAGGAATTTGTCGACGACGAAAACATTGATATAGAGGAATTGCTTGACGCAATGAAAAAGAGCTCCAAAAGCTCGTCAGCCTGCCCTAATGTGGACGAATTCAAAGCGGCTATGGAAAAGTATGACAATGTGATGTGCATTACAATCACAGGTGCCCTCAGCGGCTCATACAATGCGGCTTGCGTTGCGCGCGAAATGGTGCTGGAAGAGCATCCTGAAAAGAATATCAAGGTCATCGACTCCCGCTCTGCCGCAGGCGTTATGGAGCTTACCGTGAGATACGCTGTGAAGCTTATAAATCAGGGTCTTTCCTTTGATGAAGTGGCTGAAAAGGCTGAAAAATACTGCCGTGAGCGTAAAATTGCCATCGCACTCAGCACTTATGACAATCTTATCAAAAACGGCAAGATGTCCCATATTGCAGGGCTTGTAGCCTCAACTCTTGGTATAAGAGCGGTTTCCGTTTTCAATGAAGATGGTGAAATCATTGCAAAGCACAAGGTGCGCGGCGAGGAAAAGGCTCTCTGTGCTATGACAGGTATGGCGCTGACAGAGGGCGGTCTTGACGGCAAGGATATTATCATCACACACTGCAGGAATGAAGCAGGTGTTGAGAAGCTTATTGCAAAGCTCAGGGAAAAGTGGAATATCAACAGCATCACAGTCCGTGAAACAAGAGGTCTTGTGACCTATTATGCAATGCCGGGCGGCATTGTGCTCTCATATTAAGATACCACAAACAAGAATGTGATATACTCCCCATATACCACACCCCCTATCTTGTTTATGATATAGAAAAACCACCCGAAAGGGTGGTTTTTAATGTGTCGAAAAGTTTTTCGATACTTCAGACGAGGCATGGACGCAATGCCTTCCGTATCATGAACAAAAGGAAAAGCAGCCCCTTGCAGTGGGCTGCTTTCCTTTGTAAGAGCAAAATCCTTATATAAAAAACTTTATAAAAGGCAAAATTATGCGTTCTTCTTATCCTTGATGAATGCGCCGATAATGCCGCCGATGAGGGATGGAAGGATCCATGCAAAGCCAAAGGAAGCGAGAGGGAGAGAAGAAACGCCGATCTTCACACCTGCGTATGTTTCGAGAAGTGTGAGAATACTTACGATGAGGGCTGCGAGAGATGCGCCCTTATGTACATTGTGGTTTTTGAGCTGCTTTGTAAAGAGGGAGAGGAAAACGAGGATTACAAAGATTGGGTAGATGAGCTCGAGAATCGGTGCTGCGAGAGAGATGATTGTGGAAATACCGAAGTTGGAAATTACACAGGACATTACGCAGGTTGCAATGAGAATGAGCTTATAGCTGAACTTGTCCTTTGTAAGCTCGGAAACATATTCGGAGAAAGAGGAGAGAAGACCGATAGCTGTTGTAAGACAAGCTGCTGCAACGATGAAGCCGAGGAGGATAACGCCAGGCTGGCCGAGGATATCCTTTGTGATGGCAACAACGAGCTGAGCCTGGGAAAGGCCTTCTGGATAAACAACAGATGTGGATGCGCCGAGATATGCAAGACCGCCGTAAACGAGAGCGAGACCGACAGCCGCAACAAGACCGGAAATACCGATCATATTAGCCTGCTGCTGTGTTGTCTTGTAGCCCTTCTGCTGAATGGAGAGAAGGAGACCGATGGAAAGAACGATACCGCCAAGCATATCCATTGTCTGGTAACCGGAAACGATACCTTCCTTGACAACAGATTCAACGCGGATAATATCACCGATTTCGCCGATTGGATTTACAATACCTGAGATGATAAGCACTGCGAGAGCTGCAACCATAAGTGGAGAAAGAACCGAGCCGATGATGTCGACAACCTTGCTCTGCTTGATGCAGAGAGCGAAGCAGATGAGGAAGAATACGATAGAGCAAGCCCATGATGGAACAGATGGGAGGATTGGCTGAATACCAAGCTCAAATGTTGTAGCCGCTGTTCTTGGAATAGCGATGAGGGGACCAAGGCAGATAGCGTTGGCTGTGAGAAGAATTACGGACAGCTTTTTGCCGATAACTTCTGTGATACCTTCGATACCCTTGCCTGTGCGTGCAAGCATCATAAGGGCAAATACTGCAAGACCAACGTCTGTCAGCAGGAAGCAGCAGAAAGCTGTGAACCACTGGTTGGATGTGTTAAAGCCGAGATACGGCGGGAAAATAAGGTTGCCTGCGCCGAAAAACATGGCAAACAGAGCAAAACCCATGACAAAAACATTTTTAAAATGCTGTTTCTTATCTATCATAGTCTACCTCTCTTTTTTACAGTCTGTTTTTTGGTGGATTTTATCAAATAAATGCAGACTTACACACATTCATTTGGTAAATATATATTACTACTATATATTATAATCTAAAAAAACTCAATATGGAAACAATATTTCGTTTCTTTAAAAGAAACGAATTGACATTTTTGTTTCTTTATAGTAAAATAAAAGTGTCATAAAACAGGAAAATTTCGGTTAAAGCTGAAAATTCAGTAAAAAACGACCGAAAAATGATTTATAGGAAACAGGAGGAAGAATATGGAAAATATACCTTTGCTGATAGGCAGCCGAATAAGGCTTTACAGGCAGGCCAAGAAAATTTCTCTCTCCGAGCTTTCCGAGCGTATACACAAGAGCAAATCCACCCTTTCCAAGTATGAAAACGGCGAGATAAGCATGGATATCGAAACTCTTTTTGAGATATCACAGGCTCTGGGAATTTCCCCGACACAGCTTGTAACTGTGCCTTCCGAAACCAAGGAGAAGAAAAAGGGCGAGATAAGCGGTGTGCGCCGTAAATATATGTATATTTTTGACGGCAAGACCAACAAGATAAACCACAGCGTGCTTGAAATATATGAAAACGGCGAGGAGCACCAGCCGGTCACCCTGTTTTACAATACTCCGTCATTTGATAAATACGACAAGTGCAAGTCGCTCTATTACGGCACGGTTTATGAGCACGATTATGTCACCAATTATTCGCTGCAGAATCAGTCCAACGATATGGAAAGCGTATTTATGTGTACAGTCAAGCCTTTTGAGCTTTCCGAGCGCAGAATCGGGCTTATTTCGGGCATTTCGGCGCGAAATCTTCTGCCTGTCTGCTGTAAATTCGTCCTTGCTGATACGATTCTGAAAGAGGACGACGAGCTGAAAAGTACACTTATGCTTAGTAAAGAGGACCTGCGCCTTATAAAAAGATTCAATATGTTTGTCATCGACCAGATGGTATAGTATCGCAAGCGACAGTGAAATTCGCCGTTGGCGAGTTAAATTGCTTGCACAGTGAAATTCGCTTCGCGAGTGAAATATTTGCTTACGCAAATGTTAAGGTGTGACAAGTCACATTTATTAAAAATACACCACTGTCTCCACTTGTTAAGGGGAGGTGGCAGAGGAGCGCAAGTGCGCGACCGGTGGCGAGTGCCACCGCACCTATTTAATTTTGTGGGGTCCCCGAGCAGCTTGCTGCTTGGGGTGTAATGTGACGGAGGGGTGCAGCCGTATGGCGTCTATTTAATCATAAACCTTATTCACGAAAGGATAACCAATGAAAGCTATTTTATTCGACCTTGACGGCACATTGCTGCCTATGGAGCCTATGGAATTTGTAAAGGCTTACCTGAAATATCTTACTGCATGGATGCTTCCCAAAGGCTATGACGCTGAAAAGCTCAACGCGGCTGTGTGGAAGGGCACCGAGGCGGCAATTAAAAATGACGGCTCATGCACAAATGAAGCCCGCTTCTGGCAGAGCTTTGTGGGTATTTTAGGGGAAAAAGTCCTTGAGGACAAGCCGTTTATCGATGAGTTTTACATTGATGAATTCAATAAGGCAAAGGAAAGCTGCGGCTTTGACCAGCGTGCTAAAAAGGTTATCGACTTTGTAAAGCCAAGGTTTGACAAGGTGATTTTGGCTACAAACCCTGTTTTCCCTTGTATGGCGACATACCACCGCGTAAACTGGGCAGGGGTGGACAAGAGCGATTTTGACCTTGTGACGACTTATGAAAACAGCAGCTTCTGCAAGCCGAAGGTGGAATATTATAAGGAAATCCTTGAAAAAACCGGACTTTCGGCAAAGGACTGCATTATGGTGGGCAACGATGTGGACGAGGATATGCGCCCTGCTTCTGCTCTCGGCATGAAGGTTTTCCTCGTCAAGGATTATCTTATCAACCGCAGTAATTCGGATATTTCCACCTATCCACAGGGTAGCCTTGATGATTTGATTGAGTGGCTTAAAACTATGTAACACTTTTTCACCATTCGCTTTTACTTATAACTTAATAAAAGCCACCCTTACGAGTGGCTTTTTCTTATTCAAAAAATCGTGACAGAAAGCCTGAAGCCATACCTAAAAGCTTTATATCGCTGTCATTTGGGGCTTTTTCTGTGAACATAACGGCGCCAACGATGTCACCGCCCGTTATTACCGGGGCAATGGCGTGAATATCGGTGTCGCTGTCGTCTGTCATAGGGCAGGGGGAAGTGAGAGTTACAACCGAGCGGCCTGACATATATTTTTCGGTGTCGGTGGAGATGTGGGAGGAAATAAGGCTGTCCTTGATGCCCGATGTGGAGAGAATGTGACCTCTGTCGCAGATGGCGCAGGGGGTGGAGCTTGCCTTGTAAAGGGCATCGCATAAAGCCTGCACAGTTTCGGCACTTGACTCCATCTGGGAATATTTCTTGAAAATTATGCTGCCGCCCTCGTCGGTGTAAATCTCCAGAGGGTCGCCCTCGCGGATTCGCATAGTCTTGCGTATCTCTTTTGGCAGAACAACCCTGCCGAGGTCGTCAATTCGGCGTACAATTCCGGTTGCTTTCATATATATTAACTCCTTTTTATCATTGTAAGGGACTTTCGCGAATGTCCCGCAGACGGGCAATGCCCGCCCCTACATAATTTTTACTGTGGAGTTATTATCTGTAAACATCGTTAAAATATACCCTGATGTTTACTTTTCGGCATTGATATGCTATCATAAAAATGTAATAATTGTTGAATATAGGGAGGTAATTATGTTTGAGTTTTACAGAGTTATTACCGATTCCGAGGGCGTAAAAGAGATAAAGAAGATTCAGCACGATTCGTCTGGACTGAAAGAAAAGCTTGAAAAGGAAATTGCACAATACGAGTGGTATGAAACTGTCATCGTGGATATGCATTATCACTATGATGAAAGGGAAGTCACTGAGCCAATTGAGCTTTCACAGTCGGTTTTTGATGGTGATGTGTTTATAGGATATATTATAAATAATATTTTTTATGCGGAGACCGAAGAAAAGGCTT
>SVKW01000169.1 GCA_015068285.1 Oscillospiraceae bacterium
GTACAAGCACCAGCGCGTAAATGAGAAGCACCGAAACAAAAGGCGAGCTCTGGGAAATATACCCCGCCGCATAGTTTAAAATAGTGTCCATCACCTGTCCGTTTTCGATGATAAGCCCCACGCTCATCGCCATAAGAATGAGAATCGAGCCGGGCAGAGTGCTTGTCATACCGCTTACGAGAGTCTTGCCCACATTCTTTAATTTCTGGGAAAGAATAGCCGCCACAACGCTTCCGATGAGGAAAATTATGGCAATAACAGGCAGAAGCACGCCCGAAAGTGCCGAAATAAACATGGAAAGGACGATAAAGCCGCCCATAACGCCGAGGGTGATGTAAAATGCCAGCATCGCGCGCTCGTTTGTCGCCTCTAAATCGAGGTTGAGAATGCTGTCATATTTCAGGCGCAAATCGCCGTCAATGCCGAAACAGAGTGACTTTTTCGGCTCGTTTTCAATCTTTTTCGCGTATTTTATCAGGAATGAGATGAGGATAAGGTAGGACAGCACAAGCACGATAGCTCTGAACCAAAGTCCCGAATAGAGAGGCAGACCTGCGATAGACTGGGCTGTGGCAAGAGTGAACGGATTGAGAGTCGTTGCCGAAAAGCCGAAGCAGGCGGCAAGCACTGTGCAGCCGAGACCCACAAAGCTGTCCCATTTAAGGCTGTAAGCCAGCGCAATAGCGAGAGGCACAAGCACAACAAGCTCTTCAAAAAGCCCGAAAGATGAGCCGAAAACCATGAAAACCGCTGTGATTACGGAGAGCAGCTTGTATTTTTTGCCGGCAAACCGTCCGACGATATTGGTGAGAAGCTGATTTAAGATGCCGCTTTTTTCAAGCAGAGCAAACACACCGCCTATGATGATAATGAAGGCGATGATGACGATTACAGTTGCGGCGTCATCGGACACAAGCACCTCAAAAGGCGCAGTAAGTACGCGCCAGACAGGGTAATCAGGCTTGTCAATAAGCCTGAATGAATCGGGAACAAGGACCTCTCTGCCGTTTTCGATTATTCGGTCATACTGCCCCGACGGAATTGTATAAACAAGCGCCCCTGCCATTCCCATCAGCAGGGCAAGTATCACAACCGAGGTTATAAAGGCTTTTTTGCCAATTTTAAGGCTGCTGTTATCTTCCATAATTTACTGCTTCTTCTTGTCAACGTCGACAAATTCGATTCTGTCAAGGTTAGCCTTGAGGCTTGCTGTAACAGAGTCGATGTATTCGCGTCTGAGAATATCGCGCTCCTTGATTTCTTCTTCTGTGAGCGCTCTCTGCTTTGCAAGACGAGCAAGCTCGTTGATTCTGTCAATTCTTTCCTGTGTCATAATATGTCTCCTTTAAATAGTTGAAAGTTGTGAGTTGATAGTTGAAAATTAAGGTGTGATAGTTAGATTGGATAGGACGGACTTCATCCTTGCGGGAGCAGCAAGCGGCTCCCCTACGGTCGAATTCCCTTGCCTGACGTGAACGCAGTTCACACAATAATGTCCCGAAGGGACAATTCATGATGCAGAGCATCAATTCATGACAAAGTCAATTCACGCGCTAGCGCAATTCATTTAATTTTTCCTATAAACCAGCACTCTGAATTGTGTCAGCACATCGAGTGAATCCAGCTTGGTCAGCTTTTCCTGGTCCTTCTGTGATGTTTTATAATAATAAGGTGTCATTTTGAAAAGCGCATCGATATCGGCGTTGTTTTCAAGATGAATCATCTGCTCAATATCATACTTTTCGGTAAGCTCAAGCCCCGAAAGCGCCTCGTTTTCCCCCTTGTTAAGGTAGACCTCATCGTAAACCGCCTCTTTCAGCTCGATAAGATGGCGCTCAAGAGGGATCACCTTGATGTAAGTGCCGCCCTTTTTCAGGACTCTTACAGTATCGTCAAAGCTTGGGGCAAAAACGCTCATCACAATGTCAAGGCTTTCGTCAGCAAAGGGCAATTCGGATGCGCTGGCAACGGCAAGGCTTATGCCGCCCCGCTTTGAGCCGACCGCAAGAATATCTTTACTGATATCAATGCCGTAAAAGCCCATTTCGATGCCATTTTCCCTGAGAAAATGCTGAATATTTGATGAATAATAGCACTCGCCGCAGCCCAAATCGAGAAAATCGCCGCCGTCTTTGCCGTATTTCAGCGAAAGCTCTTTAAGTTTTTCAAGCAGATGAGAATAATAGCCCTTGTCGAGAAAATCTCTGCGGCTTCTCGCCATCAGTTTGTCGTCACCGTGACGCTTTTTCGAGGATTTCTGCGAAAGAAGCAGATTCACATAGCCGAATTTCGATATATCATAAGAATGATTTTCACCGCATTTCATGGAATTATCCACAATTTTCAGCGGCTTTTTACATTTAGGACAGATAAATCCCATAGTTTTTTACTCCAAACCAAAGTAATAGTCATAAACTTCCCTTACAACAGGGGCAACAGCGCCGCCCGAGCCTGCGTGCTCAATGATAACGCAGACAGCGATTTCAGGGTCGTCATAAGGTGCGAAAGAAAGGAATGTGCCGTGAGCCGAAGAACCGCGCTTTGTCTGTGCCGAGCCTGTCTTGCCGCCCACCTTGATAGGATAATCGGCAAAAACAGAAGATGCAGTACCGTCATCTGTCGTTGCGCCCAGCATACCGCGCTTGATAGCCTCTAAGCTTTCCTCGCTCATTTCAACAGTATCTATAACTGAAATATTGTTGTCAACATAGGTTTCCTTGCCGTCAAAGCTCTTTACATTCTTTAAAAGATGAGTCTGATAGCGTGTGCCGCCGTTGACAAGGGTTGCCATGTAGCTTGCAAGCTGAATTGGCGTAAACTGATGCTCAGACTGACCGATAGCCGCCTGAATGGTTTCACCGGGCTGCCATGGATTGGATTCATCACGGTTTTCAGGCCCTGCAAGACGCCCCTTGCTTTCGCCCGAAAGCTCAATATTTGTTTTCTGACCAAGACCAAGCTTTTTAGCATAGGAATTAAGGGTGTCAATGCCCATAATTCGGCTTGTTTCATAGAAAAAGTAGTTGCAGGAATATTTGATAGCCTCCGAAACATTGATAGAGCCGTGAGTGCGGCGGTAGTCATTCCATACCCAGCAGGCAGGAGTGTAGCTCGGAGCATAGTAGCGGTAAACGCCCTCGTCTTTGATTTCGGTGTACGGGCTTACAATGCCCTCTTCGAGAGAAGCCAGCGCCGAAACCATCTTGAAAATCGAGCCCGGCGGATAAAGACCGCCTATCGTGCGGTTGAGCATAGGGGTGAGAGGGTCGTTGTAAAGGTCGTTATAGTCGGCATTGAAGGTTTCAAGATTATATGTCGGTGAGGATGCCATAGCTAAAACCTCGCCTGTGTCAATGTCGATTACAACGCAGGCGCCGCCTGCCGCATCGTGACCTGCGCCGTTTTTATTGAACTTGGATTTTTCCTTTATCTGCTCGGTCACATCGGCAAGAGCCTT
>SVKW01000170.1 GCA_015068285.1 Oscillospiraceae bacterium
TGTGCTCGACCTCTTAATCGAAGAATTAACATTTATGACACAGGATGTTATTGCATTTTTTGTTATTTTTGTTATAATGATAATCGCAGCAGGTGTTGTGCTCAGGTTCCTCAGCCTTCATCTTCCACTTATCGGAACTGTAAACAAGACACTCGGTCTGCTTTTCGGCGGCTTTGCAGGCATCATTCTCGTTATGATCCTCTTCTCCGCCATCACAAATTATATCGAAGCTGAACAAAGCTATATCACACTTCTGCCTTATTTTGAAAACAGCTATTTTGCTCAGTTCTTCTTAAAGTAATCTGTAAATTAAGGAGAAATACTATATGAATATCCCAAACGCCATCTCAACTTTCAGACTCTGCCTTGTGCCGGTTTTTGCATACGTTTATTTCAACGGCGGCGACTATGCCACATTCTATGCTTTCGGCATTTTTGCGCTGGCAGGCTTTTCTGATGTTCTCGACGGCTATATTGCAAGAAAATATAATATGGTGACTATGCTGGGCAGAATTATCGACCCTCTTGCCGACAAGCTTATGGTGTGGTCTGCTCTTATCTGCACAGCCGTTGCAGGACATATCCATCCGTTTTTCCCTGTGGCATATTTTGTCAAGGAAGGCTGGCAGGGCATTCAGGCTTTCCGCCTCGCCGGAAGAATTTCCGACGTCCCGCCTGCAAACTTCTGGGGCAAAGGCGCCACATTCCTCTATTATGTTTCTATAACCATCGCTATGCTGCTGCCCGGCAAGGGCAACACAGCGGCTTTCGTCACACTTTGTGCTGCCATCATCTTCTCACTGGTGGCTTATTACACATACCGTGTGCGCGGCAAGCGTCTGGTCGACGAAGCTGACAAGGCAAAAGAATCTACCAAGGGAGGTAACTAATTTTGGAAATGCCGCTTTGCTCCCGATGCAAAAAAAATCTTGCTGTTGTGTTTATCACAAAGCTTGAAAACGGTGTAACAACCAATGAAGGTCTGTGCCTCAAGTGCGCTAAAGAGCTTGGCATCAGCCCTATCAATGATATGATGAAGAAAATGGGTATCACAGAGGCTGACCTTGAAAACCTCGAAGATATCGCAGCCAATATGCCTCCGGAAGCTATGGGCTTCCTTGAAGGTATGTTTGGAAACAATCAGGACTCTGACGATGACGATATGGACGATGAAGCCATGTCCCAGACTCCTGCTATGCCTTTTATGAACGGAATTATGCCTAAAAAGGACGATTCCGAAGAAACAGGCGAAGACAAAAAGGACGAAAAAAAGAAAAACAAGAAGAAAAAGGCGCTCAATTCCTATGCTCTCGACCTTTGCGCAAGAGCGAGAAACGGCAAGATCGACCGTGTTATCGGCAGAGATGCCGAAACCGAGCGCGTTATTCAGATTCTCAACAGACGACAGAAGAACAACCCTTGCCTTATCGGTGAGCCCGGTGTCGGCAAGACAGCTATCGCCGAAGGTCTTGCGCAGAAAATCGTCGACGGCAATGTGCCTTACAAACTGAGAAACAAGGAAGTATGGCTTCTCGATATGACTGCCATGGTTGCAGGCACACAGTTCAGAGGTCAGTTTGAAGGCAGAATGAAGGCTCTTATCGAGGAAGTAAAGGCTCTCGGCAACATCATCCTCGTAATCGACGAAGTCCACAATCTTGTGGGCGCAGGCGAAGCAGAAGGCTCGATGAATGCCGCAAATATTCTCAAGCCTGCCCTTTCCCGCGGCGAAATTCAGGTTATCGGCGCTACAACCTTCAAGGAATACAGAAAGTACATCGAAAAGGATTCGGCTCTGGAGCGCCGTTTCCAGCCTGTTTCTGTCAACGAGCCGTCTATCGAGCAGGCGTCTGCTATGCTCCGCGGCATCAAGAAATATTACGAAGAATACCACGGCGTTATTATCCCTGATGCAGTATGTAATCAGGCGGTTTTCCTCTCCGAGCGTTATATCACAGACAGATTCCTGCCTGACAAGGCTATCGACCTTATCGACGAAGCCTGCTCGGACATCAATCTTAAAAATGCAACTATAAACAGACGGGCACAGCTTCGCGACAAGCTCAAAGAGCTTGAGGCTGAGCAGGAGCTTATCGTCGGTCAGGAAGGCTCAAACGAGGTTTATGAGCTTATGGCTCGCCTCAAGAGCGAAACTCTCCAGACTCAGGCTGAGCTTGATGCTCTCGAAGGCACTGATACTCCTGTCGTCACAGTTGACGACCTGAGCCGCGTTATTGAAATGTGGACAAAAATCCCCGCCAAGAAAATCAAGGAGCAGGATTTTGAAAAAATAATCAATCTTGAAGCTTGTCTCAAAGAAAAGCTTATCGGTCAGGATGAGGCTGTCGAGGCTGTTGCAAAGTCAATTATGCGCTCGAGAGCGGGCATCTCCCCTAAGAAGAAGCCTGTATCCTTCATCTTTGTCGGCCCGACAGGCGTTGGTAAGACAGAGCTTGTAAAGCAGCTTACCGACCAGCTTTTTGACACTCCTGATGCTCTTATCAGGCTTGATATGTCTGAATATATGGAAAAGCATTCGGCTTCCAAGCTTATCGGCGCTCCTCCGGGCTATGTTGGCTATGACGAAGCAGGTCAGCTTACTGAAAAGATAAGAAGAAATCCTTACTCTGTCGTTCTTTTCGACGAAATCGAAAAGGCACATCCTGACGTGCTCAATGTGCTGCTGCAGATTCTCGATGACGGTGTGGCAACAGACTCTCAGGGCAGAAAGGTTTCTTTCCAGAGCTCGATTATCATTATGACTTCCAACGCAGGCTCGGACAGAAGCGAAGGCTCGATGGGCTTCGGCAAGACTGCTTCACAGCAGGGCCGCGTCAAAGCTCTCAAGGCACTCAGCGAAATCATGCGTCCTGAGTTTATCAACAGAATCGACGAAGTTATCGCATTCAATCAGCTTTCGGAAGAAAACTTCAAGGAAATCGCAAAGATCATGCTTAATGAGCTTACTTCTTCCCTCAATGATAACGGCGTTGAATTCACTTATGAAAACGATGTGCTCGATTATCTTGTGAAGAAGTCATATTCCATCAGATACGGCGCAAGAAACCTCCGCAGAACAATCCAGAAGGATATTGAGGATAAGGTGGCATTTATGATAGTTTCAAACTATATGTCCCCTGTAACAAGTGTTCATGTGTCCGTCGAAAATGATTCGATTGTTGTAAAGTAATATGTAAACGGGCGGGGTAACACCCGCCCGAAAATATCAAAAAAATATTTTAATTTTTTTGAAAAAAAGTATTGACATTTCAGTAAATCCTTGTTATAATAAACGAGCTGATGTGAGGTAGCACATCGAACAGGAAAATGCGGGTGTAGTTCAATGGTAGAATTCCAGCCTTCCAAGCTGGCCGCGCGGGTTCGATGTGCTACCTCACA
>SVKW01000028.1 GCA_015068285.1 Oscillospiraceae bacterium
CACATCTGCGGATATTCCGCATTTCAATATACGAAAGGAACATAATTTTATGGTCAACAATATCACACTTAAAAACGGCGTCCGCGTCGTATATGAACAGGTGCCATCTCTCCGCTCCTGCTCCCTCGGTATCTGGGTTGAAAGCGGCTCACGCCATGAGCCTGAGGAGCTTTCGGGCATTTCCCACTTTATCGAGCACATGATGTTCAAGGGCACAGACAAGATGAATGCTGCTCAGCTCGCCGAAGCTTTCGACGCTATCGGCGGCGGTGTCAATGCCTTTACAACAAAGGAAAACACTTGCTACTACCTCAAGACTCTCGACGAATACCTTGACAAGGGCGCAGAAACCCTCTGCCACATGTATTTCGACTCGGTGTTCACAAAGGAAAATGTCGACCTTGAACGCGGCGTTATCGTTGAAGAAATCGGTATGTACGAGGACACACCTGAGGATGTTGCAAACGAGCTTTTAGCTATGAATATGTACGGCACCTGCTCCCTCGGACGTCCGATTCTCGGCACACGCGAATCTCTTGCAGGCATTGACGAAAATATCCTCATGGACTACTACAAGAAGAATTACACACCGAAGAACACTATCGTTTCTCTCGCAGGCTCTTTCTCGGAAGAAAGTCTTAATAAAATCATCGCTCGCTTTGAAAATATGCCGGAGGGCAACCCACCTGTTATGCCTGAGGCTGTTTACACACCTGTTTTCGTCAATAAGGAGCGCGATATCGAGCAGAATCACATCTATATCGCATTCCCTGCCCTCGCTCAGGGCGACGACAGACGCTTTACTGCCGCTGTGCTCAATAATATCCTCGGCGGCGGTATGTCCTCCCGTCTTTTCCAGACAGTAAGAGAGCAGAACGGTCTTTGCTACACAGTTTATTCCTTTGTTTCGGCTTCTGTCGGCACAGGCGTTCTCGGCATTTACACAGCTACAAACAAGAACACAGAGCACAAGGCTGTCCAGCTTATCTGCGATGTATGCCGTGATGTTTGCGAAAACGGCGTAACTCCTGAGGAGCTCGACCGCTCCAAGAGCCAGCTCAAGGCGGCAGCTCTCATGAGCCTTGAAAATACTGCAACCCGCATGACAAACAACGCCAAGAACCACATGGTTTACGGCAGAGAAATCACTCCTGAAGAAATCGCAGCAGGCTATGAAGCGGTAACTCTTGAAGATGTGAAAGAGCTTGCAAACCTCATCTTTGATTTTGATAAGATGTCCCTCGCCGCTGTCGGTAAAATCTCCGAAATCGACGAATATAAAAAGAGCGCAAAAGTGCTGTAATATGCCTTAATTCCGCCTCCCCTGTGCAAGGGGAGGTGGTTTTGTTTACAAAACCGGAGGGGTTGTGAAATATGGACAGAAAACATAATGCAAAACTGGTTTCCTCGGCAAAAGAATTGCGAAAAAACATGACAAAGGAAGAGCGACATCTTTGGTATGATTTCCTGCGGGATTATCCCGTCAGATTTTACAGGCAAAAAGTGTTGGGAAAATATATAGTAGATTTTTATTGCAGAGAAGCAAAACTGGTCATCGAACTGGATGGTTCACAGCATTTTGATGAAAAACGATGGAATACGATGTAGAGCGCACATTATTTTTGCAGCAATACGATTTGAATGTCATTCGTATTCCGAATAATGAAGTCAATCATAATTTCAGAGGTGTTTGTGATTATATAGATATGCTTGTAAAGCGGTCTGTGTTATAACAACCCCTCAGTCATCCTGCGGATGCCAGCTCCCCTTGCACAGGGGAGCCACATGCATAAAAAAGCCTCCCTGATGGGAGGCTTTTTCTTTATCAAATTATTACAATTCGTTCTTGTAAACGACGCCGTCGATCATTGTCATCTTACAGAGTGTAAGGTTGGAGAATGGGAAGCCGTCGAAAATTGCAAGGTCAGCATCCTTGCCAACTTCAATGGAACCAACCATATCGTCGATGCCGAGAAGCTTTGCAGCGCGGATTGTTACGCCTTCAAATGCGTCCTGTTCCTTAAGACCACGAGCGATGCAGAAACCGATGTGCATTGGGAGATGAGCTGTCTGGGAGCCTGTATCTGCTGTGAGCATTACATTGATGCCGGCATCGTTGAGGATGCCTGGTGTATCCTGACGGCAGCCCCAGATTTCCATCTTGGAAGGACCCATAAGAAGTGGACCAACGATACAGTCAACATTGTTTTCCTTGAGTTCCTTGATGATCTTGTAGCCTTCTGTTACGTGTTCAACAGAGAAGTCGAGGTTGAATTCGTGAGCGATACGGATAGCTGTGATGATATCGTCAGCTCTGTGAGCATGGATACGAGCCTTCATTTCGCCGCGAACTACTGGAACGAGAGCTTCGAGCTGGAAGTCGTGCTTTGGCTTTGGTGTGCCGTTCTTTTCAGCTTCGAGAAGTTCATCGGAGTATGCCTTAGCGTTTGTGAGGAGCTTGCGGAATGTAGCAGCGATACCCATACGTGTCATAGGCATCTGGTTGCGAGCGCCGTAGTTACGCTTTGGATTTTCGCCGAGAGCGAACTTCATGTGGCGATGGCCTGGGATTTCCATTTCTTCAGCTGTGTTGCCGCGGAGCTTGAATGTAACGCCTGTACCGCCGCATACGTTACCGGAGCCAGGGCCTGTGTAGCAAGTTGTGAAACCTGCGTTACGAACAGCTTCGATAGAAGGGTCGTGTGGGTTGAGAGCGTCGATAGCGCGGATTTCAGGAACGATAGGGGAGGACATTTCATTGCCGTCGCCTCTGAGACCTGGGTTTGTGTTAGGTTCGCCGAATGTGGACATATGTGTATGTACATCGATAAAGCCTGGTGTGAGCCAGCCGCCCTTAGCGTCGATGATTTCAGCGCCTTCTGGAACCTGAACATCTGCGCCATAAGCCTTGATCTTGCCGTCTTCAACGAGAAGAACGCCGTTTTCGATAGTACCGTTAGTAATAGTTACGATTTTAGCATTGATAATAGCAATCATGGGATATCTCTCCTTTTGATTTATTTTTGGTAACTTAATAATACTCCTTTTTTGGTAAGTTGTCAATAAAAATATAGAGTCATTATACGGCATTATGTGTGGTTTGCATATATAATTGTGAGCGATATAGGCTTCGCCTGCGATATATCTGTGATGCGATATATCCTTTGGATGCGATATGTTCTGCGGAACGAGAAGCCCAAAGCCTCCCCTTGTGAATTCACCCTGTTGCGGAAATATCACAGAGATTATTTGTAGGGTGCGGCGCCCTCGACGCACCGCATTATCACATTCATCGAAGATGCTCCGCTCCTTGCGCGTGGCAGGGGAGATAGCAATTTTATAAAGACTTTACTCTGTAAAGCGGGCGGGCATGGAAACCCGCCCCTACAATGAAAATCAGCCAATTCATTAAAAAACCACCCTTTCGGGTGGCTTTTTTACATATTTTCTTCTTCAAGAGCAAGCAGGAAACGCTTGGTGTCGATGCCGCCGGCAAAACCTGTCAGAGAGCCGTCCGCTCCTATGACACGGTGTCATGGCACAACGATGGATATAGGATTTTTATTATTCGCCATGCCGACAGCCCTTGCCGCCTTAGGCGAGCCTATCATTTCGGCAATCTGCCCGTAAGTTGCGGTAGTTCCGTAATCTATATCGGTCAGCGCGCGCCAGACACTTTTCTGGAAATCGGTGCCCTCAGGCATAAGCGGCAGAGCAAAGCTCTTCCGCACGCCGTCAAAATACTCGTTAAGCTGGCTTTTCGCCATACTCAGCAGGTCATTTTCGAGAAAATACCCCTCAAGCTGCCGCTTGCCGAACAAAATATGGGTGATATAGCCGTTTTCCTCGCCCAGCGTCAGCATCCCCACAGGCGAGTTCACATAAATATAATGACGCATGGACGAAACCTCCTTAAATATAATATAAATCCTTATCCCATTTCTGATGGTTGCTGTCGATATAGGTCCCGATTTTCAGATAATCATCTTCCGATCGCACACAGTGGTCATGAAAAGAGCGCTGCCACAGCTTGCCGCCATATCTGTATGTCGTATAAGACTTAATTCTTCCAATCACATCCTGTAGGGGCGGGTTTCCATGCCCGCCCGCAGTAAGTTCTATCAACAGATGGATGTGGTTAGGCATTATGATATACTTTTCAATTACAACACCCTCGGTATTTTCACCTGTAAATCTGATGCTTTCCTCTACAATTTTACCGATTTCAGTAAGCTTTATTTGCGGGAGGGCGCAGAGACCCTCCCCTACATATTCTATAGAGGATAAAAGCTTCTTCTTTTCGTGGGTACAGACTGTCACAAAATACTTTCCGTTTGTGCTGTAATCAAAGTCTTTCAGTCTTGGCGATTTTCTCTGCGGTAATGTCATCTCATCCACCACCCTCCCGGAAAAGAAAACAGCGGCTACCGGTCGCCGCTGTTTCCTTTGAAAGGAGTCCAAAATTATGAAAAAAATGTCAAATTATGAAAACCAATTAAAATATTAAATTACAATTCGTTCTTGTAAACTACGCCGTCGATCATTGTAAGCTTACAGAGTGTGAAGTTAGAGAATGGATGGCCGTCAAAGATAGCGATGTCAGCATCCTTGCCAACTTCGATGGAACCGACCTGATCGCCTACGCCGAGGAACTTAGCAGCACGGATTGTGATACCTTCAAATGCATCCTGTTCCTTAAGGCCGCGAGCCATGCAGAAGCCGATGTACATTGGGAGGAGAGCTGTCTGGGAGCCTGTATCCTGAGTGAGCATTACGTTGAGGCCTGCCGCATTGAGGATACCAGGTGTTTCCTGCTTTGTGCCCCAGATTTCCATCTTCATAGTACCCATCATGAGAGGGCCTACGATAACGTCAGCCTTTGCAGCCTGAAGTTCCTTAACGATCTTATAGCCTTCTGTGCAGTGTTCGATAGAGTAATCGAGGTTGAATTCCTTAGCAATGCGGATAGCTGTGAGAATATCGTCAGCACGGTGTGCGTGGATACGAGCCTTCATTTCGCCGCGTACTACAGGAACGAGAGCTTCGAGCTGCATATCCCACTTTGGCTTAGCTGTGCCGTTCTTTTCTGCTTCGATGAGTTCATCGGAGTAGTTCTTAGCGAGCTGGAGCTGCTTGCGGAGCATAGCGCCTGTGCCCATACGTGTCCATGGAGCTATACCCTTGGAGCCGTAGAAGCGCTTTGGATTTTCGCCGAGAGCCATCTTCATATGACGGTGGCCAGGGATTTCCATTTCTTCAGGGGAGTTGCCGCGGAGCTTGAATGTAACGCCTGTACCGCCGATGATGTTAGCGGAGCCAGGACCTGTGTAGCAAGTTGTGAAGCCTGCGTTACGAACCTTTTCAACAGACATATCGTGTGGGTTGAGAGCTTCGATAGCGCGGATTTCAGGAGTGATTGGGGAGGAACCTTCATTGCCGTCGCCCTGAAGGCCAGGCATTGTGTTAGGTTCGCCGAATGTGCACATATGAGTATGAACATCGATGAAACCAGGTGTGAGCCAGCCGCCCTTTGCATCTATAATTTCAGCACCTTCCGGAACTGCAACATCAGCGCCGTAAGCCTTGATCTTGCCGTCTTCAACGAGAAGAACGCCGTTTTCGATTGTGCCGTTAGTAACTGTTACGATTTTAGCATTGATAATAGCAATCATGGTTATCAAATCTCCTTTTGCAATAGATTCAAAACATAATATGTGAGAAGCGTGGAAAAATATTCCCGCCTTGTTCTCTAATTTAATGATATACCAAATCGCGGTCAATGTCAACAAAATTTTACGATTTTTTTGCAATTTTATGTGATGTGTGCATAAGAGATTGCCGCAGGCAAGCGATATACGCTGTGCGTGTGATATTTTTGCTTTGCAAAAGCGATATATCCTTCGGATGCGATATGTTCCTGCGGAACACTATGGTGTGACTTCGTCACGGATTATATAGGCGGACGACCAATGGTCGCCCCTACATTGTATCGTTGCAGGGAATGGCGTCCTCGACATTCCGTTTATGCAATCCGTGATAAAATCACTCCGCAACTGTCAACTCTCCGTTTTCAGTTATCAGCTAAAAAAGCACCCCTTGCGGAGTGCTTTTTCTCATTATTTCAGATTTGTCCACATGGTTACGGCAATCTTAACAGCCGATTCACGGGTTGTGTTGCCCAACGGGTTAAAGCTGCCGTTGCCCACGCCTTCGAGTATCTTATTGGCATTCATAAAATACACATAAGGCACAGCATAGCCGCCAATTAAGCTATCATCCGTAAATGCCGCCGAGCCCGATGTATCGAGCCCGCTTCCGTCGCCGACAGCTCCCTTTTTAATCAATTCATGCACTCTGCCCAACATAGTTGCCGCCTGCTCGCGTGTGAGAGGGGCAGTCGGTGCAAAATGGTCGAGGGCAACGCCCTTGACAACGCCTAAATTATAAGCCTTTAATACATCTTCGGAGCTTGTATCGTTAAACGGATTTACAGGGGCGATTTCAGCCGCCTTGCCCGACATTTTTTCATAAAGAGTTACCGCAAGGGCGGCAAATTCCTCACGAGTGATATTCTGTGTAAAATCTGTGTACTGCATCACCTTTGGAATCAGTTCTTCATTAAGCGCCTGATAGAGGTACTTATCTGCCCAAGGGGAGTTTTTGTTCCACTTGTCATTCGGCAGGGAAGAATAATCCATGCCGTTATAGAAATAAGGATGGCGGCCGTAATTATACTCATTGATGAGGAACTGCTTGAGCGCCGAGTTCCATTCCTTGTGATTTTTCTTGAATTCGTTGAAGTTTTCCACCATAAAATACTTATGGCTTATCTTTCCGCGGCTTTCATAGCTTGCGTGGTCTGTGCGGATATCGCAATAATACGGCTTGCCGTCAAGAATTACCATATTCCACTTGTGCTCGATTTCCTCGCCGTTTGAAATAAGCTCGCCCGGAATAACATAGGAAGTGTAGCCAAGCTCACCGAGACAGAGGGTGAAAAGGGCGGCAAAGTGGAGGCAGTTACCCACACGAAAAACCGCCATTTCGCCGCCGAAATGGTTGAGATAATAGTTCATGGTGTATTCGCCGTGAAGCGGATAGTACAAATCATCACGCATAGCCGCTCTGCCGTTGTCAAGGTCGGACTGGAGCATATCAATTATTTCTTCCGAGCGGGCTTCAAGGTCATCAAGGTCGACATAATACTTGTCTGCCGAACCCGAACGCTTACAGTTTTTGATAATCCAGTCATAGACAGCCTTTATGCGGTCGTAGTCGCTGGTGTAATTCTTTGCTCCCGTCTGCTCTACAATATCAATAACCATCGCCGCCACATCCCACTGAGGACTGCGGATAGGCGTTCTTGCAGGCGCGGCAGCCTTTGCAGGCATCATGGCTGCCATCATCGGCAGGATAATCGCCATAACGAGAAGCATTGAAATGAGTTTCTTTTTCATACCATTCTCCTTTAAATAATAATGAATTGACTTCGTCATGAATTGGTTTCACCATGAATTGCGTAAACGCATGAATTGTCCCTTGGGACATTATTGTATCTGCGATGCATTGGATAGGTTTCTCTCCCCCCACCCTTTGGGCACCCCAAAAACGGGGTCCCCGGGCAGCCTGCTGTCTGAGGTGAATCTCAGAGGGAGGCAATAAAATCTGCACAATCATCTCGGCTCCCTCAGACGAGGGAGCTGGCAAAACCGTAGGTTTTGACTGAGGGAGTGAATTTCTTTTTCCACTCCGTCGGAGACACCGCAACATTTGCCACAGGCAAATATATCGCGTTACATCGGAACATATCGCGCCGAAGGCATATCGCGTCCGTCGGAACATATCGCATCACCGCAGGTGATATCTTTTCCCCATTATAACACAAAAGACCGCCCTTGTGGACGGTCTTTGTAAAATTATTTTTTAATTACTTAACTGTGATAGATGTGATGTGTGGGTTTACACCTTCGTACCAGTAGAGGAAGCCTTCCATGTCGATAACATCGCCAACCTTGAGACCCTGAGCAGCCTTATAAACGTCTGTGGAGGAGTCTGTGAGGTAGGATTCGATTGTGAAGTTATATGTCTGGCCATCGATGGAAACGTTGAAGTAGATGTCGTCGCCTTCCTGACCGGAGCCATCCCACTTGTAGAGGAATGGAACGCCGCCTTCGGATTCTTCAACTGTCATGCCCTTGAAGGAAACGAACTGGTTCTGCTTTTCGATGAGTTCATCCTTGCCGAGAAGAGCTGTAACGTCTGTTGCTTCAGCAATGTATTCGCCTTCGAGGATTTCGAATGTAGCGTCAACGATTTCAACTTCGCCGGACCATTCAGCCTTGTAGCCTGTTACCTTGATCTTTGTGCCTGTAGGGATCTTAGCATAGTCTTCTTCGGAGCAAGCCATTTCGTATACGAAATAAGCGCCGTCCTTGTCCTGAAGATATACTGTAGCCTTGTCTTCCCACCAGGACTGCTTGCCCTGTACGAAAGCTTCGATAACAACTTCGCTGTCGAGCTCAGCTGCTGCGTATTCTTCGTAAGTCATAACGCCTTCGCCCTTAGCGTGGATGTCAGCAGGTGCTTCTGTTGGAGCTTCTGTAGCTGCAGTTGTTGGTGCTGCTGTTGTTGGAGCTTCTGTTGCAGCTGTTGTTGTTTCTTCCTTGGAAGAGCAGCCAGCAAACATAGCGAGCATCATTACAAGAGCAAGTGTCATTGCAATAAACTTCTTCATTTTCATTTTCTCCTTTTT
Organism: Oscillospiraceae bacterium; assembly: GCA_015068285.1. Taxonomy (GTDB): domain Bacteria; phylum Bacillota; class Clostridia; order Oscillospirales; family Butyricicoccaceae; genus SIG471. The sequence goes on from SVKW01000028.1 coordinate 8,753, forward strand.
AGTTGAGTACCCTTTATATCAAGGTTACTGATATGTTTTTTACGGCTATTTTCATAACCAAGAGATATTATACACCTTTTTAAAAATAAATCAAGAATTGTTAAAAGGTTGACATAGGGAGGTGAATTACCGCAAAAGCCCTCGCCTCCCTCTTAGAGCTACCCCACAAAGCAGGCTTTGCGGGGACCCCATTATCGGGGAGGTGGCGGCGAAGCCGTCGGAGGGAGAGAAACCTATCTAATGTGACTTGTCACATCTCAGTTATTCACTATTCATTCTTCACTTACTCTCACGGGCGGGCATGGAAACCCGCCCCTACAGCCGTTCTTTTGTTGACAATTTGTAGGGGACGGCGCCCTCGACGTCCCGCCATTACCAAATATGATTCATCACATCTTAACTGTCAACTGTCAATTTTCAATTGCAAACTGTAACCGGACGAGCAATGCTCGCCCCTACAAATATTCCGTAGGGACCGACGTCCCCGGCGGTCCGCTCTATTAAATCCGTGCGAAGCACACCTTAACGTTTGCAAAGCAAACATATCGCATCCCGAAGGGATATCACTAAAAAAGCACCCCTTATGGAGTGCTTTTTCCTTTAATTTTTCTTCTTCATCTTATCTTTTACAACATAGCCGATAATACAAATCCATACAAAACCCAGACCGCCGAGCAGCAGCTTACTTGTCGTTGGCAATGGTCCCAGATCCTCGTTTCCGCCCGAAACTCTCTCTATCTGGTCGAGGCGGTAGAGGGAATTTGTATCGTCATACAATTTCGCCATATATTCCTCATCGACAGTCTGCTTACGGCGAATCGACTTGGTGACACTTTCAATCATCGAGCCTGCCGCATCACGCAGGGAAGCCGAGCCGTTGAAAACAGGGGTTACAAATGTATTTTCAGTATTTTCAATGAGCAGCTTTGTCGCCTTGAGCTTGATGTCATAATAATGTTCATTGTCCTCGCCCTCGCGGGAAAGATAATCGAGATATTCATCCGACTGCTGAGCCTTGAGAGTTACAGGCACATAGCCTTCTGTGCCTGCGTAAGCAATCTGCACCTCATTTGTCAGCATATACTGGGCGAAAAGCCATGAAGCCAGAACTTCGCCCTCGTCCTCCTTATTGAAGATACACATGGAAGGTCCCTGTGAAATCATCTGCGGATTTTCTGTGTCAAACTGCGGGATAGTTCTTACAGCCGTTTCAAACTCGACGAATTTATCCTCGGCAATATCGGAAAGCGGAGCGTGAGAGCCCATCCATGTTGCACCTGCTGTCGAGTCGATGGCAAAAATACACTGACCGGCATTGAGGAAGTTTGCAGGATAACTGGAAATCTTAAAAGTGGAAAATGCGCCCTTCTTTACATGGTCGGAAATGCCATAGAGCAATTCCTTTGTTGTATCGTTGAAAATACCGATTTCGCCCGCATCTGTGGAGTATTCAGCCCCCTTCTGTTTAAGCATCTGAATCATCATATTGTCGGTCGACTTATAGATAAACGGAATCATAACCTGCTGACCGTTTACCTTATAAGTGCCGTCAGCATTCTTTTCAGCCGCCTTGTCGGCAACCTCCCAGACAAAATCCCACGTCAGCTTGTCAGGCAATTCATAGCCCATCTTTTCAAGATATGTCACATTGATATAGCAGGCCTCTGTCGAGCGCATATAAGGAATGGCATAATGTGTGCCGCCGATTTTACATTCCTCAAGGAATTTCGGCACCATTTCCTCATAAGTCGGACCATCGAAAAGCAGCTCACTGCCGCCCAGACCGTATTTTTCATCGGCAAAAAGGGTGTCAAGCGGCACGACAGTATTTGCACCCGTCATATATGTGGCAATATGGTCAGGGTAAGTTATGCACACATTCGGTGTGGTATTTGTGGCGATATTTGTGATAACATCGTTGTAAATGCGTCCGTAATCGGTGTAAAGACGCAAGTTTACCTTGATATTAGGGTAAAGCGCCTGAAAATCGGCGATAGCCTTTTCGTAAATATTGGTCTGGAGCTTGTTTGTATCGTTTTTCGCCCAGAAAGTGATCTCGTAATTCTTGCTCATATCGAAGTTTTCAGGCACTTCGAAGCCGGCCATGCCGACTGAGCCGTGGCAGGCAGAAAGCAGAGGAGTTACGCAAATAACGAGGGCAAGCAAAATTGAAATATTGCGTTTCATCATCCCTTTGTGCCTCCTCTCGATACGCCCTCCATGATTTTCTTGCGGAAAATGAGGAAGAGCACGATGAGCGGCACGGAAATAACAACGACAGCCGCCATCATGGCAGGAATATTTTCGCGTCCCAGGCCGTTTTCACGGATTTCCTGAATACCGTTTGAAACGAGGAAATAAGCCTGTTCATCTGTGATAAGACGAGGCCAGACATAAGAATTCCAGCACTCGATAACTTTAAGAATTGTAATCGTCACAACAGTCGGTCTGCAGATCGGCAGAAGCACCTTGAAAAGGTATTTGAAGTCGCTGCAGCCGTCGACCTTTGCGGCATAGTAAAGCTCGTCAGGCACCTGCGCGAAGTTTTCCTTTAATAAGTAAATATAGAAAACCGATGCCACAGACGGCAGAATAAGGCCGGGGAAGGAGTTGCGGAGGTTGAGATTTGTTATCGTTACGAAGTTTGTGATAACAACAAGCTCACTTGGAATCATCATAAGAGCGAGGAAAAGGGTGAAGGCTGTGTCCTTGCCCTTAAAATCCATTCGCGCAAAGGCAAATGCGGCAAAAACTGTCACAAAAAGCATAAGCGCAGTTGTCAGCACGGTGAAAACCAGAGTGTTGAAGAGATAATCTGCCAATGGGACAGATGTGAACACCTCTTTGTAGTTTTCAAAAGTAGGGGAGAGGGTGAAAAGTGTGGGGATGTACTCCGAGTTATAGGAGCTGTAGCTCTTTATCGAGGTGAGCACCATCCAGTAAAACGGGAAGAGCACCATCACAGCCCACAAACCGAGAAATATGTATGTCGTTCCCTTTATCACCCTGTTTTTAGTCAGAGTTCTTTTGTAATTTTCCATAAGGTCAGTCCTTGTATTTTTGCTGCGCAAAAGCGATATGCGCCTTGCGCGCGATATATAAATGCGATATATCCTTTGGATGCGATATATTTGCTTTGCAAATAAAATGTATCTGCGATGCAATTTTGTAATAATCCCCCCGCCCCGTTGGGGCACCCCCCTTGAATCAAAGGAGGCAAAATAGCTTCCATAATCTCCTCGGCTCCCTCAGACGAGGGAGCTGGCTTGCGAAGCAAGACTGAGGGAGTGAATTTATTAAATGTGACTTCGTCACACCTTAACGTTTGCGAAGCAAACATATCACTCGACAAAGCCGAATATCACGTTGCCTTAGCAGCCGCTGATTTGCTCATGGTGCAACTATCAGCCAGATATTTTTTCGTCAGGACGTTCAAAAAGCGGAGGCAATACTTTGTGTATTAACGAGCATTTTTGAGCGTAAATGGCGGAAAAAGAGCGGCTGAGAGATGTGCTGATGAGTGAATCGGTGGTTGCCCTTTAATAATGCACATTCTTCTTGCTGATAATCAGGTTAATACATGTAATCGTCAGCACGATGGCGAAGAGAATAATCGCCGCAGAGGATGCAAAGGACGGATAGCCGCCCGAATTGCCGTAAAGCATATCATAGACATAGCCGACGATTGTATTCATTTCAGCCGCATTCAGGTCTGTGCCGAAAAGGGCGACAGCATCGGAATAAGCCTTGAAAGCGCCGATAAAGCCTGTGATGATGAGATAAAACAGAGTCGGCGAAATCATCGGCACGGTGATTCTTGTAAAAGTACGCCATCTTGATGTGCCGTCGACCTTAGCCGCATTGTAATAATCCTTGTTTACAGATGCCAGCGCGCTTGTCAGAATGAGAATCTTGAAAGGCAGTACCACCCATATCGTATAAATCGAAAGCACCAGCATTTTCGCCCAGTAAGGTCCGCCGATAAAGTCGATTGGCGCAATGCCGAAAAGGCTTAAAATCATATTTATAAAGCCGTCTGTGTACGGTGTCTGCTTGAAAAGAATCATGAAAACCAGACCGACAGCCAGTGTATTTGTCACATAAGGCAGGAAATATATGGTCTGGAACATATTGCGGAGCTTTTCTATCGAATTGAGCGCCACCGAAATGACAAGGGCGAGCGCTGTGGAAATCGGTACAGTCACCGCAACTAAAATAAAGGTATTTTTCATAGCCTGCAGGAAGTATGGGTCCCTGAGGACATATCTGTAATTATAAATGCCTATGCCGTTATAGGTCTGGGATGCCGAGTTATATCCCTCCTCGAAGGAGTAAATGAAAACGTCCACAAGAGGATAGACCATAAATGCAACCAGAAACAGCAGGGCAGGCAGGAGATAAATCCACGCCTTATTGTTGCTTCTCTCCATCTGTTACGCCTCCTCGAAATAAACTCTTTCTTCGGCTTCGCTCTTGGCAAAGAGGAAAATCTTGTTTGGACGGATGTCAAACTTGACGAAATCTGCATTTTCGTCCACTTCATTATTGGAAGAAATAATCGAGCGGATAGTGACATTTTTGCTTGCGCTGTGGCGGGAAACAACGCTGATGTCGCGTCCCATAACCTCAACGCGGTCTAATTTGCAGGTAAATCTGCCGTTATTATTCAGAATAAAGCCTTCAGGACGGATAGCCGCTGTGTATTCGCCGTCAGGAGCGCCCTTGATGTCGAGCACAGCTTCATCGCCAATGAAAATCTGTCCGTTTTTCACCTTTGCATCAAAGACATTGATGGGCGGTGTGCCTAAGAATGTGGCAACAAAGAGGTTGTGAGGGTCATCATAAACCTCCTGCGGCTTGCCCATCTGCTGAATAACACCCAGCTTCATAACGACAATAAGGTCGGAAATGCTCATGGCTTCGTCCTGGTCGTGGGTTACGAAGATGGTTGTGATTTTGGTTTCATTCTGGATACGGCGGATTTCCTCACGAGTCTGCAGGCGTAATCTTGCATCAAGGTTGGAAAGCGGCTCGTCCATAAGAAGTACGCGAGGCATTTTAACAAGTGCTCTTGCAATGGCAACGCGCTGCTGCTGTCCGCCCGACATTTCGGCAGGCTTTCTGTCCATAAGATTATCAATCTGCACAAGCTTTGCCGCCTCTAACGCCTTCGCTTCCATAACTTCCTTAGTCAGCTTGTCCTTGCCCTTTAAGTTTTGCAGAGGGAACATGATATTCTGCTTTACTGTCATGTGAGGGTAGAGGGCGTAATTCTGGAAAACGAAGCCGACGCCGCGGTTTTCAGGCGGGATTTCGGTCACATCGTCATCGCCGAAATATATCTTGCCGCTTGTCGGCTTGATAAGCCCGCACAAAAGATTGAGCGCCGTACTTTTACCGCAGCCGGACGGGCCCAAAAGACCAATCAGCTTGCCGTCAGGGATTTCAAAGTTAAAGTCATTCACCGCCGTCACAGGGGAAGCCTTCTTGCCCTTGCCCGGGAAGGTCTTGGTGAGATGTTCAAAAACAATCTTCATATCGTACCTCTTTATATAATTGGTATGGATTTTATTTTATAAAATAATTTTACTCCACAACGACATTTTAGTCAATGTTTTGTGAATTAGTTGGCAAATCCCACGCAAAAGAAAAACCTGCCGAAATATATCGACAGGGTTATGATTTTATGCTATAATGTTATCGAGCCACCATAGCGGTCCCATAGCGGTTGGCATTCCTTCACTTACATATTTTTATGGAAAGGGGGGATTGCATTTGTTTATCACATTGGAAAACTTGCTGCAGTACACAATTGTATTACTGACAGTTGCAAGCCTCGCAATAAAAATAAACAAAAAATAACCGCCAACGGCCAAGTAAGCGGTTATTTTTTATTATTAAATAGCTAATTCTGAAGCCAGCCGCTATCGGTGGCTTTTGTATGTCTATATTATACCACGCAATGCGTGTCATTGTCAATATTCACTTCTCCACACAAAAAGACCACCCATACAGATGGTCTTTTTTATTATATAAAATCTTCCTGAGATGGACGGCGCATCATTTTGCACATGATTTCCGCTATCTCGTCAGGGGCTTTCGGGATATCGTCCATTATCCACTGTCTGAGCATACAGTAACACCCGCCGCCCACAAGAGCGGCAATTATTTTCGCTGTATCATCGTCGATAGCGGAATATTTTATACTGCGCTCCTTTGCATTCAGCACATGGCGGTAAATATCGTTCATTTTTCTCTGCATACTCACATCGGTATGACAGCGGAAAAGTATTTTTACAATCTTTTTATTCTCATAAATATACCTGCAGGCATTTTTCAGCTCACAGAGAACATCTGTATCCGAGGTGAAATTAAAGGTGAACATCTCGTGTATCATATCTTCCTCAATTTCGGCAAGGATATCATAAGGTGTTTCATAGTGCCGATAAAATGTGGCGCGGTTGACCTCTGCTTCAAGACACAGCTCGTTTATTTTAACGGCGTTTATATCTTTTGTTTCGAGAATGCGCAGAAGAGCTTCCTTCAGCATCTTCTTTGTAATAACAACCCGAAGATTTTCTTTCATACTGAACTCCTTAACTTTTTGTAAACTTTGAAACATTTGCAGTCAATATGTTTTATTCGATACAAATTACGGCAAATACGCAATTGAATATGCGACATTTGTATATTATAATACCATTAGTCGCACAAAATGTCAAATATTTCAACGGAGGTATACAGTATGCAGCAAGTAGACAACCCTAAAAAACCGCTTATATATTACTATGTGGTTGTGATGGTCGTTATCTTCCTTTTCAATGCCTTTGTAATGCCGTGGATAGCAGGCAAGCAGATAGAAGAGGTCGACTACGGCACATTTATGAAAATGACCGAAGAAAAGCAGATAGGTCTTGTTCAGATACAGGCAAACCAGATACTTTTTACAGACAAGGAAGAAATCAAGGTATATAAAACAGGTCTTGTTGAAGACCCCGGACGCACACAGCGTCTTTATGATGCAGGCGTGGAATTTTCCGGCGAAATAATCGAAGAAGCCTCCCCTCTCGTCAGCCTTCTTATGACATGGGTGCTGCCTATGCTCATCTTCTCTCTCATAGGTAAACGCCTTTCAAAGAAAATGATGGATAAAATGGGTGGCGGCGCAGGAGCAATGTCCTTCAATATGGGCAAGAGCAACGCAAAAGTCTATGTTAAATCCTCCGACGGCATAAGCTTTGCCGATGTGGAAGGCGTTGACGAAGCAGAAGAAAGCCTTGCCGAAATCGTGGACTATCTCCATAACCCTGAGAAATACAGCGAGATAGGCGCAACGATGCCTAAGGGCGTTCTTCTTGTAGGCCCTCCGGGCACAGGTAAGACAATGCTTGCAAAGGCTGTTGCAGGCGAGGCAAACGTGCCGTTTTTCTCCATTTCCGGCTCGGAATTTGTGGAAATGTTTGTCGGCATGGGCGCTTCCAAGGTACGCGACCTTTTCAAGCAGGCAAAGGAAAAAGCACCCTGCATCATTTTCATTGACGAAATAGATGCCATAGGGCAGAAGCGTAATGCAGGAGGCGAAATGGGCGGTCACGACGAGCGTGAGCAGACTCTCAACCAGCTCCTGACAGAGATGGACGGCTTTGAAGGCAATTCAGGCGTTATGATTCTTGCCGCCACAAACCGCCCTGAATCGCTCGACCCTGCTCTCACTCGTCCGGGACGCTTCGACCGCAGAGTGCCTGTCGAGCTTCCCGACATTGACGGACGCGAAAAAATCCTCAGAGTTCACGCAAAAAAGATAAAGCTTTCAGACGGTGTTGACTTCCGCCAGGTTGCCCGAATGGCATCGGGCGCATCGGGCGCAGAGCTTGCAAATATCATCAACGAAGCGGCTCTCCGCGCTGTGCGAAACGGCAAAAAGGCGGCAGACCAGTCCGACCTTGAGGAATCCATTGAAGTTGTCATCGCAGGGTACCAGAAGAAAAATGCCATACTCAGTGACAAGGAAAAGATGGCTGTTGCATACCATGAAATCGGTCATGCCCTTGTTGCCGCTCTGCAGACCAACTCTGCTCCTGTCCAGAAGATAACTATAATCCCTCGCACATCGGGCGCTCTCGGCTATACAATGCAGGTCGATGAAGGAAATCATTATCTGCTGACAAAGGAAGAGATCGAAAATAAGATAGCCACATACACAGGCGGCCGCGCCGCAGAAGAAGTGGCTCTCGGCACTGTATCGACAGGCGCATCAAACGATATCGAGCAGGCGACAAAGCTTGCCCGCGCTATGATAACACGATACGGCATGAGCGAAAAGTTCGATATGGTGGCTCTCGAAACTGTGACAAATCAGTATCTCGGCGGCGATGCAAGCCTTATCTGCTCTGCCGAAACACAGGCGGAAATCGATGAACTCGTCGTTGAGCTTGTCAAGAAACAGCACGAAAAAGCCCGTAAGCTCCTTATGGACAACAGAGAAAAGCTGCAGATGCTCTCCCTCTATCTTTACGAAAAGGAAACCATAACAGGCGAGGAGTTTATGAGCATCCTCAACGCATAGTATACCAAAAAAGACCACCCATACGGATGGTCTTTTTATTTTACTTAACTGTTTCTTTTATTTCTTGTGCGTATTCGTTGAGTTTCTGCAGGATTTCCATACAGACCGCCGCTTTTTCCAGATTTTTCTCAGGCAGGGCAGGAGCTTTGTCATATTCGACGATAAGCCCCGGATTATAAATGCGGTCGCAGAAAATCACGCCGTAGCGGAAAGGCGGATATTCCTTGTCCGCATCGGAAATTTCACAGGATAAAAACTCGCCTCGGAGGTCACCCTCTCTTTCACGGCTGCGGTAAACCTCAAGGCGCTTGCCAAACTGGCGGGCAGGCTTTTCCGCCTTTTTGCCCGTTTCCCCGATAAACCAGTCGATAATCGCCTGGCGATGCTCATTTATATGAATATATTTTGAAGCTGCAGTATATTCAAGAGTTGCCATCATAGCGGCGCACAGCTCCTCTTTCACAGGAATATCCTCATACTGCTCCCCTGTGAGCATATCGCTGATTTTTATAAAATAAGCTGTAAAACAGCCTGTGATATCGTTTGAAGTCAGCGGCTCAAGCGCCGTATTTCTTGTGTTTTTGCCAAACAGACTATCGAATATTCCCATAATTTTTCCTTTCAGTTTATATCGCAGAAATATACAGGCACAGCATTTTACCGCTGTGCCTGCAGTTTTTATATACAATTACAGATTACAAAGTATTATGATATACAACGCCGTCGATCATTGTAAGCTTACAACGTGTGAAGTTGCAGAATGGGTGGCCGTCAAAGATTGCGATGTCAGCGTCCTTGCCAACTTCGATGGAACCGACCTTATCGTCGATGCCGAGGAACTTAGCGGAACGGATTGTAACGCCTTCGAAAGCATCCTGTTCCTTGAGACCGTGAGCCATGCAGATACCGATGTGAACAGGGAGCATAGCTGTTGCGGACTGGCTGTCAGCTGTCAGCATAACATTGATGTCGCCTGCTGCGTTGAGGATGCCAGGGTTTTCCTTCTTGCCGCCCCAGATTTCCATCTTCGCTGTGCCTGTCATAAGAGGGCCAAGGATAACGTCAGCCTTGACAGCCTGGAGTTCCTTGATGATCTTGTAGCCTTCTGTGCAGTGCTCGATGGAGTAGTCGAGATTGAATTCTGTACCGATGCGGATAGCTGTGAGAATATCGTCAGCACGGTGTGCATGGATTCTTGCCTTCATTTCGCCGCGTACTACTGGAACGAGAGCTTCGAGCTGGAAGTCATACTTTGGCTTTTCGCCTTCGCCCTTTTCATAAGCGAGAAGAGCGTCAGAATAGTGCTGAGCAAGAATGAGCTGCTTGCGGATCATAGCGCCGGAAGCCATTCTTGTCCAAGGAGCCTTGCCCTTGGAGCCGTAGAAACGCTTAGGATTTTCGCCGAGAGCGAACTTCATGTGGCGGTGGCCTGGGATTTCCATTTCTTCAGGGTCATTGCCGCGGAGCTTGAATGTGAGACCGGAGCCGCCGATGAGGTTAGCAGAGCCAGGGCCTGTGTAGCAAGTTGTGAAGCCAGCCTTACGAACATTTTCGATAGCTGGGTCGTGTGGGTTGAGAGCATCAAGACCACGGATTTCCGGTGTGATTGGGGAAGAACCTTCGTTGCCGTCGTTCTGGAGACCAGGCATTGTGTTTGGTTCATTGAATGTGGAGATATGTGTATGTACATCGATAAGACCTGGTGTGAGCCAGCCGCCCTTGGCGTCGATAATTTCAGCGCCTTCCGGAATCTGAATGTCAGCGCCGTAAGCCTTGATCTTGCCGTCTTCAACAAGAAGAGCGCCCTTTTCGATAGTACCGTTAGTAACAGTAACGATCTTAGCATTGATAATAGCAATCATGATAAGTTTCTCCTTTATGTCATATTTATTGTTGTTTTTCATAACGGGAGGGCATTTCCGCCTTACCCTATGATAATAATATCCCATTTTTGCGTCAATGTCAATAAAAATCAGAATCGAAATATCAAAAATGTAGTGAAATTGCATAATTCACCTATAATGTGTCTACGACGCATTAAATAATTCAGGCGGGCATGGAAACCCGCCCCTACGCTGTTCTGTTGTGGACAATTTGTAGGGGAGGGTCTCGCGACGCGTAGCTAGTACTCTGGAGTATGCCCTCCCGCCTTATTAAATGTGACTTGTCACAAATTCAATAATGCAGACGAGCAATGCTCGCCCCTACAGCCAATCTAATAGCCTCCCTTGTGTAAAGGGAGGGGGACCATCGTAGATGGTGGAGGGATTGTCACCTATTCAATAGCCTGATATGCCGTAGGCACACCTTGTAAAATGGGGTTTCCAAAGGGGTGTAATTTACCCCAAACGACAGGTCGTTCGGGGACCCCGCAAAATTAAATAAGTGCGGCGGCACTCGCCGCCGGTCGCACCCCGGTGCTCCTGTGGTCTGGTGATCAAACTGCCTGACCAGTTTG
>SVKW01000029.1 GCA_015068285.1 Oscillospiraceae bacterium
CGCTCGAGAAGCGTGACTTCGTTGTATTCAAATTTTGCCGCGGTTATGGCGGCCATCATGCCTGCCGCACCGCCGCCGATTACGATAATTTTCATGTTGATTCCACCTTATTCAGGTTTTATTGATAAATGAAGTGTTGATTTAATATGCCTTCGGCACCACCTCATCCGTCACCTATGGTGACACCTTCCCCTCAAGGGGAAGGCTTATTTTTTCAGTTTCTTTATGATAAACGCTATGATTACAATTACAAGTATTATATTTAGTGCGATGACTCCCCATGAAACAGACGGTCCTGTGATGAAGATTGCTGTCGGTCCGTCTGCGCCGCCGATTATGCCCAATGAAGCATCGTTACGGCAGACATTTCCCACCGAAAGGGCAATTATCAGCGCAATGATTACGATTATTCCAAAGACAAGCCTACTTTTCACCGTTACCTGCCTCCTTCATCAGCATATCGACCTCCGCCTGTGTAAGGGCGCGGTACTGCCCTGCCTTGAGCTCGCCTAATTTAAGGCTGCCGACAGCGACACGCTTGAGGAAGATAACTTTATATCCACAGCTTTCGCACATCTTGCGGATCTGGCGGTTTCTGCCCTCGCGGATTTTGACAGAAAGCACAAAGCCATAGTCGGTTTCGGAGACTTTGCGTACGATAGGCTTTGCTATCTTATATCCGTCGATTTCACGGACATTTTCCATAAGACGGACGGCATCCTTTGACTTATCACCCATCATACCCACTAAATATTCCTTATAAAGCTCATGACGAGGGTGTGTCAGCTTATATGTAAGTTCTCCGTCATTGGTCATTATGAGCAGACCTTCCGAGTACATATCCAGCCTGCCCACAGGGTAGACGCGCTCGGGCTCATTTATAAGCTCGGTCACATTTTTTCTGCCCTTTTCGTCGGCGGCTGTCGTCACATAGCCCTTTGGCTTATTGAGCATAAAGTAGACATTTTCACTTTTCTTTGGGAGCGGCCTGCCGTCTATCGTGATTTCGTCAAGGTCGCCTGCCTTGTCGCCTATGGCTGCCGTAATGCCGTTTACAGCCACTCTGCCCTCCGAAATAAGCTCTTCAGCCTTTCTTCGGGAGCAGACGCCTGCGGCGGCAATTATTTTCTGAAGCTTTTCAGTATTTCCCATATATTGAATATATTCCTTTTTGTCGGCGTATTTTCCACATCCTGTGCATAAACAAGCCGTACTTTCTCAATCAGCTTATCATCGACATATATGTGCATTTCGCCGTATTTTTCGCCTTTTGCGGCGGTATTATAGATAAAACGCGGCCCGAAAACCACGGTTTTTACAGTTTCGCCCTCAATTATCGGCAGGCTTACGGTTTTCTCGGCAACGACCGATACTGTCATCTGCTTTTCACCGATAACGGGGATGTTCATGCAGAAATTTTCGTCCACAGCCTGTGCAATTTCTGCCGTTTTCGCATATTTTTCATAGAGGCTGAGATGGTCGTCCCAGTCATCAGGGGCTTTGAGAGTGACGGCAATATACTGTCTGCCGCCCTTGTCAGCGCAGGAAACCAGACAGCGCCCCGCCTTGCGGGTGTAGCCTGTTTTGACACCGATTATACTGTCGTCCATTTTAAGCAGTTTATTGTGGTTAGAGAAAAATCTGCCCTCGATTTCAATGGCTGTCGTCGCCACGATTTCACGAAAAGTTTCGTTTTTCATAGCTTCTGCCGTGATGAGAGCAAGGTCATGGGCTGTTGTCAGGTGATTTTTGCCGTCAAGACCGTTGGGATTTTCAAAGAAGGTGCTTTGTGCCCCTATCCCGATAGCTCTGGCATTCATCAGGGTTACAAAGTCCTCCTGTTTTCCCGTATGGAGCGAAGCAAGCGCAACGGCGGCATCGTTGCCCGAAGCCATAAGCAGACCGTAAAGCAGAGCTTTAACCGACACTTCTTCGTCCGGTTTAAGGTACATCGACGAGCCTTCAACCCCTGTCCATTCACGCTTGATTTTTACAATTTCTTCCACATCATAAAGCTCGAGCGCCACAAGAGCCGTCATGATTTTCGTGGTGCTGGCAAAGAGCATATGCTTATCCATATTTTCCCCGGCGATAAACTCGCCTTTGAAAACATCGTAAAGAGCATAGCTTTCTGCCGAAATGGCACAGCAAAGCTGGGCAAAAATGCCCCATATAAGAAATATGCACAGTAATTTTTTCATAAACTCACCTCGGGGATTTATATGCGCGAGGTGATGGGGTTATGAATGTGGAGGAGATATTGAATCAAATAAAAATTCTCTCCCTCCGTCTCACCTGCGGTGAGCCACCTCCCTCGTCAGAGGGAGGCAAGAAAATTTGAATTACAAAATTTCGCCCTTTGGGAGTTCGTCTTCTTCTGTGTAATATTCAACTTCAAAATCAGGAAGGTCTTCTTCCTGCTTTGGCTCTGCAGGCTTTGTCTTACGGCTGTCGATGAAGTTTGTCACCTTATCGATTGTCGGAGGCACCATATCAAGGATTCTGTCCACTGTGCCAACCTTTTCGCCCTGATTTACATATACAACGCGTGCGTTGCCGTCCTTGATGACGATGAAAGCAACTGGATTGATTGTAACGCCTGCGCCTGTGCCGCCGGAGAAAGAAATCTTGCCGTCTGCAGCCTTTGCATTAGAGTCAATGCCGCCTACACCCATACCGACAGAAAGCTTTGTCACAGGAATGAGAGTTGTGCCGTCTGCTGTTACGATAGGAGAGCCAACGATGCTGTTGACATCGACCATACCCTTTACTTTATCAAATGCACTTGCGAGGAAATCAGCTAAATTATTCATATTATACCTTCCTTCTTTATTTGAATGAGCGCCGCCACAGCCGCGATAAGCAATGTGACAGGTCTTACATACACGATTAAGTCGCAGGCAACGGCCATTTCACTTTTTGAAAAGTCCATGCCCACATTGATGTGCTGATCTTTTATTGTAAATATTTTCTCCAGGACAGGCTGGGCTTCTATCAGCACGATGCACAGCTTGCCGTAGTCTTCAGCCATTTTCGCCTTGTCCTCATCGGCAACTACAAGCATTAAATAAAGCTGCTCGAATGTGATACCTTTGAGAATCTTTCGCGAAAGTCCGAAGACGATTTTAATTATTGCCTTGATTTTTTCGACGGTCAGCTTTTTGACAAAGCTTTCCTTTTCTTTTTTCGGCTTCTTTTCAGCCTTTGCAGGCTTTTTATTTTCCGCCGTCTGTGCCTGCGCCGTTTCGGCAGGCTTTTCATCTTTTTTATTGTGAGCCTCGGCTATTTCAGGCTTTTTCTTATCTTTTTTATCCTTCTTGTCCTTCTTTTTCATGGGCAGAATGGTGTATTTTATTCCGTTCCACTTGACATAGACTGTCAGTTCAGGATATATGACGCCTATTTTAATCGGCGTTATCAGCACGATTACAAGGACAGCAAGAATAAACAGAAGGACAAAGCCAATGGCCTTAAGAATAAAGCCGAGCACTGCTCCTATTATTCCCAATATTCCCATTACTGCGGATCCTCCGGCATAAGCACATTGAATGCGAGCTGTTCGGGATCGTCTTTTGCGAATTCCTTGACATTTGGCAGGTCGTCAAGGCTGGAAATGCCGAAAGCGCGCAAAAATCCTTCGGTTGTCTTATATAATGTAGGTTTGCCCGGCACATCGAGCTTGCCGCAGCTTACGATAAGCTCCTTTTCAATCAGCGAGTGCATTGTATATGTACTGTCGACACCGCGCACCTGCTCGATATATACCTTTGTGACAGGCTGTTTGTATGCTACGATTGCCAGAACTTCGAGAGCCGCCTGTGAGAGAGGATTAGGCTTGCGTGTTTCGAGAACTCCGCGGACATATTTTGAATAGTCGGCGCGGGAGCAGAGCTGATATGCATTATCAAGCTCGAGCAGCTTTATGCCGCGCATTTCATAGTCATAATGGTCGCCCAGTTCCTGCGCCACATTAGCGAGCAATTCCTCGTCGATTTCCATTACCTCGCAAAGTCTGGCTTTTGGCACGCTGTCGCCCGAGGCGAACAGAATCGCCTCAAGAATATTCATGGCTTCACGAAACTCCATTTTCATCCTCCTTATACTCAGGAAGCTGGGCAATATCGCCCGAGAGCTTCAGCGTATAATCTTCGTTTTCTTCTTCGATTTCGATTTTATTGACCTTGGCAAGCTCCAGAACGGCGAGGAAAATCGCCACGATATCGCTTCGGCTCTTTGCCGAAAGCACAAGGTCTGTGAGACTAAGAGTCTTATTTTTAATAAACAAACGGGAAATTATCCCGATTTTTTCGTTGACCGAAGCCTTTTCCTTGCCGACAATGCCTGAGAATTTGCTGAGTTTAGGCGGCATTGCGCGCTCTGCACGGTCAACGATGCTGTTGATTGCCTTCAGCAGAGAATCCATGCTGACTGTGCCTTTAAAGGCTTTGCTCTTATCCTTTTCAAGCCGTTCGGGGCCTTTTACAAAGATATCTCTGCCAACTTCTCCCATTTCGGCAAGCTTTTCCCCTGCCAGCTTGATACGCTGATATTCGAGGAGGGCTTCGACCAGGCTTTCGCGAGGGTCTTCTTCCTCATCGTCGTATTTCGGCAGCAGCATTTTGGACTTGATATATGTGAGATGAGCCGCCATTGCGACAAAATCCGAGGAGATGTGCATATCAAAGGACTTCATCTGCTCCAGATATTCCAGATACTGCTCCAGTATGTCGGCGATCGGGATGTCCATAATGCTCACCTTATTTTTTGAGATAAGGGAAAGCAGAAGGTCTAAAGGACCGTCGAATTTTTCAAGATGAAAGGTTATTTCCATTTGATATTACTCCTGATAAATTATGCTGACGCATAAATGAATTGTTCCTGTGGAACATTGTGGTGTGATTAAATAACGCCCTTTGGGCTACACCTCATCCACCGCAAGCGGTCCCCCTTCCCCTCAAGGGGAAGGCTATTAACGCGAAGTTACACAAAAAGTTCCACGATGAAGATTACTGCGTTTAGGATTCCGTCGAATACAACACTTCTCATTGCGTAAAGCACGCCGTCGAGGAAGTTGAACATCAGCAGGGCTAAAAGAGCAAACTGGATGTACTGTCCGTATTCATACATGAACTTTTTTGCCCCATTCGGCAGGAATGGGAAGATGATATTGCTGCCATCAAGCGGAGGCACGGGAATGAGATTGAACACGCCCAGACCTATGCTGAGGTTTGCAAGGATTATCATAAACTCGCTGAATGCGCCGAAAATCGCATTGCTCGCAAGGCTCTGCGAAAGATTGCCTGCGATTACGATAAGGAAGCAGAAAAACGCAAGAATGAAGTTGGAAAGCGGACCTGCAAGGGCTGTCACAACCATGCCTGCCTTGCGGTGTTTCATGTTTGCAAGATTTATTGGCACAGGCTTTGCCCAGCCGAATCCTGCGATAATCATACACAGAAAGCCGATAGGGTCGATGTGATTTACAGGGTTGAAGTTAAGTCTGCCCTGCTCTTTTGCGGTGTTGTCACCCATGAGATATGCAGCGAATCCGTGGGAGACTTCGTGCACCATGATGGCGATAAGTACCGCCGGAATTATTGTGAGATATTCAGAAAGACTTCTGCCGAATAACATTTAGATCTCCAATCTGATAAGATCCTCATAAGTCTCGCCCCTGACTTTGAGGACAGGTTTGCCGTTTTCGATAAGCACCAATGGCGGGCGCGGTGTTTTGTTATAGTTTGAAGCCATGGAGAAATTATAAGCGCCTGTTGTAAACACGGCGAGAATATCCCCCGGCTGTGGTTTCTGGATATAAATATCCTTTGTGACAAGGTCGCCGCTTTCGCAGCATTTGCCTGCGATTGTCGCGAGATAATCACGGTTTTCCCCTGCTCTGTCTGCGATGACACACTCATAACGGGCATCATAGAGAGCATAGCGAGGGTTATCTGTCATACCGCCGTCAACACTGACATAGTTGCGGATGCCCGGGAGCTCCTTGACTGTGCCCACTTCGTAAAGTGTTATGCCGCTTGGCGCAACCACCGAGCGCCCCGGCTCGATAGTGATATGTGGAAGCGGGAAGTTATTTTTCGCACAGCTTGATTTGATGGCATCTGCCATATTTTTAATCATATCATCAAGGCTTTCAGGCTTGTCACTATATGTATATTTCACGCCGAAGCCGCCGCCCATGATGAGATGAGGCAGAGTAATGCCGTATTTTTCACGGATTTCCGCCATAAAATCAGCCATAATACCGCCAGCCATTGCGAAAGGCTTGCTTTCGAGAAGCTGGGAGCCTATATGGCAATGTATGCCGATAAGGTTGAGATTTTCACTTGAAATTATGGCATTGAGAGCTTCGAACGCCTTGCCGTCCTTTATGCCGAAGCCGAATTTGGTGTCCTCCTTGCCTGTCTGGATAAACTCATGAGTATGGGCATCCACACCCGGCTTTACGCGGAGAATCACATTGGCTGTGATATTCTTTGCCTTGGCAAGGTCGTTGATAATGGCGATTTCCTGGAAGTTGTCGATGACAAAACTGCCGATTCCTACCGACAGGGCATACCCGATTTCATTTCTCGTCTTGTTTCCGCCGTGGAAATGGAGGTTTTCCGCCTTCATTCCCCCTGCCAGCGCTGTGTAAATCTCGCCGCCCGAAACAACATCGGCGTGGACAGACATATCCTTGATTATATCGTAGATAAACTTAGCCGAAAGCGCCTTGCTGGCATAAGCTATGGTATAATTATCGCCGAAATTTGCTCTCATTATGCGGTGATATTCATTTATGGCGTCCTCGATGTATTTACGGCTGATTACATAAAGAGGTGTGCCGAAAGTCTTTGCGATATCGACAGTATCGACGCCGTCCATACAAAGATGACCTTTTTCGTTGATGTTGAAATGATTGTAGAGAAACATGGTGTATACCTTCTGAGTGAATTGCCTGACGGCATGAATTGATGCAAAGCATCGTGAATTGAAATCTATGATTTCATGAATTGTTCCGCAGGAACATTGAGGTGTGACAAGTCACATTGAATAGAATATATCCCCCCTGTCCTTCGGACATCCCCCCTTTAGGCAAGGGGGGCTTTATCGCGACGCGATGGTAAATTACTCACCTAATGCGTTTTCGATGTCCTTGATGAGTTCAAGGCGGTTTGTGCCCTTGTCTGCCGAGAACGGAATGATGTGGTCCTCCCCTTCGATGAGGCCCAGCTCATTCCATATCATCGGAATGTTTTCCTCAAGCTCCTTCTTTTTGAGCTTGTCCACCTTATTTGCAACGACTGTCATAGGCACGCCGAAAGAGCGCACCCATGTCACCATATCCTTATCGAGCTGAGTAGGCTTATGGCGTGAGTCGACTATGAGATAGAGGCGGGAAATATGCTCTAAATCCTGCTGGAAAAACTCCTCGATAAGGGCAGAAAAACGTTCCTTCTCCGCCTGAGATGTCTTGGAATAGCCATAGCCCGGAAGGTCTATGAACCAGTATTTTCCGTCGACCTTAAAAAGGTTGACATTTATCGTCTTGCCCGGAACGGAAGAAACACGGGCGAAGTTTTTACGGTTGAACAGGCTGTTCATCGTGCTCGATTTGCCTACATTGGATTTGCCCGCAAAGACGATGCGTTTCGCTGTGTCATTGGGGAAATCCTTCTTCTTTACAGCCGAGCGGACAAACTCTGCTTTTGTAATATTCATTTTTTTCTCCTACTGACGGACCGCTGCACTCTTTACCTGAGCATTTTCAGGAATGATGTTCATATTCCCCTCTGCCTTGTCTGCCTTTTCAGGGAAAAGCACAGGAATGGCCTCGTCATAATGTTTTATAAATATAAATTCGATATTTTCCTTTACGATATCTTCAAGCTCGTCGATATCGCCTCTGTTTTCCTCAGGCACAAGAATCTTCTTGATGCCGTTGCGGTATGCCGCCATTGTCTTTTCACGCAGACCGCCTATTGGGAGAACTCTGCCGCGGATCGTGATTTCGCCTGTCATGGCAAACTGCTTGGAAACAGGTGTGTTTGTAAGGGCGGAAATGATAGCCGAAGCTATGCCGATACCTGCAGAAGGACCGTCCTTTGGAGTTGCCCCCTCTGGGAAGTGGACATGGATGTCTGTATTCTTATAGAACTCCTCATCAATGCCAAGCTGAGATGCTCTGCTTCTGATATATGTGACCGCTGCCTTGACAGATTCCTTCATAACATCGCCTAAGTTGCCTGTCACTTCAAACTTGCCTGTGCCCTTGATGGCATTGACTTCGATCTGAAGCATTTCGCCGCCGACAGATGTGTAGGCAAGACCATTGATTACGCCCACCTCTGTAAGCTTCATATTTTCCTTCTCGTCGTGATACTTTTCCTTGCCGAGATAGTCCTTGAGGTTCTTTGTTGTGATTTTGACCGACTTATAATCGCCGTTTACGATGTGGTATGCCACCTTACGCATGATTTTTGCCAATGTTCTTTCGAGAACACGGACACCCGACTCTCTTGTGTAGCCGTCAATGATCTTCATAAGGGCATCCTTGTCAAGCTTGAACTGGCGGCCGTTTAAGCCGTTCTTTTTGAGCTGTTTCGGAATGAGATGGCGGACAGCGATCTCATACTTTTCTGTATCTGTATAGCTGCCCAGCTCAATGAGCTCCATTCTGTCGAGAAGCGGGCGAGGGATATTTCCCACATCATTTGCTGTGCAGATAAAGAGAACATTGGAAAGGTCGACAGGCAATTCCACATAGTGGTCGCGGAATTCGCTGTTCTGCTCAACGTCGAAAACTTCGAGGAGAGCCGAGTTAGGGTCGCCCTTATAATCGTTGCCCAACTTGTCGATTTCATCGACGAGCACAACGCAGTTGGAGCTTTTTGCCTGACGGAGCGCCGTTACAAATCTTCCCGGCATTGCGCCTATGTATGTCTTTCTGTGGCCTCTGATTTCAGCCTCATCACGGACACCGCCGAGAGAAAGGCGGGCAAAGTTTCTGCCCATTGCATGAGCAACCGAAGATGCGATAGATGTTTTACCTACACCAGGAGGGCCTGCAAGGCAGATGATCTGGCCTGTGATACCGCCCTTGATAGCCTTTACGGCGAAGATTTCAAGGATTCTTTCCTTGACCTTTTCCATGCCGTAATGCTCTTTTTCAAGAATATCGCGGGCCTTCTTTATATCTGAGTTTTCCTCTGTGAACTTGCCCCATGGAATGTCCAGCACTGTATCGAGATAATTTCTGATAACGCCGCTTTCAGGGGAGTTGGAATACATTTTTGCAAGGCGTGAAGCCTCCTTAAGAAGCTTTTCCTCATGCTCCTTAGGAAGACCGAGAGCCTCTATCTTCTTTCTGTATTCAAGGCTTTCTGTTACAGTATCCTCGCCTTCGCCCAGCTCGTCATTGATAGCCTTTATCTGCTCCTTGAGGTAATATTCGCGCTGGTGCTTATCGATGCCGTACTTGACCTTGTCCTGAATACGGTTTTCGATTTCGATGATATCTGTTTCTTCTGTGATTATTTCAATAAACTTGTTTGCGCGCTTTGTGATGTCAAACTGCTCCAAAACCGCCTGCTTGCTTTCTACAGGAAGGTGGATATTCTGGCAGATATAGTCACAGAGACGGCCTGTGTCCTTGGCATCAAGAACGCTGATAATCATTTCCTCAGAAACTGCGCCCGAAACATTGGCATAGATGGAGAATGCCTCCTGAACTTTACGGAGAAGGGCAAGCTCCTTCTTTGTTTCGGCTTCATGCTTTTCCTCAGGGTGGAGAGCTACGCTTGCAACGAGATATGGCTCTTCCTCAAGAGTTGTCTTGAGCTTTGCTCTGCATTCGCCCTCGATGAGGACGCGGATGATGTCGTTCGGCATTTTGAGAATCTGGCGGACCTTTGCAACTGTACCGACAGTATAGAGATCCTTTTCCTTAGGGTCCTCAACCTTGAGCTTTTTCTGGGAGATGAGGAAGATCCTCGAATCGTTTGCCATTGCGCTCTCAATGGCTTTGATGGATTTTTTTCTGCCCACATCGAAGTGGAACAGGAGATTAGGGAAGATATTCAGGCCTCTGAGCGGCAGGACCGGAAGAATATCTGTTTTTTCTTCTATATCGACTACGCTGATTTTTTCTGACATTTTTTCCTCCGTGGATTTATTTTTAATGCGATATATATTAGACGAGTGTCAACTGACACTACTGCACCCATTATATAAGTATACTATTCTATTATATAATAAAACTCCGAAGATAACAAGGCTTTTTTGTGAATTTTACAGGCAAAATAAAAACCCCCATGAGGGAGTTTTTAATAAAATATTGAAATTGTAAAGCCGATGATAATTGCCGCAAGACCTAAAATGAAAGGCATTCTGCCGTCCCATTTTATAAGCTTATAGGACATCTTAGGAGTTTCAGCAGGGGCGGCAAAGTCGCCCTCATCATGGTTATCGTGGAGCATGACCATGCTGTTCATATTGTACGACTGATAGGTTTTGCCCATAAGGTTGGAGACCGATGTGGAACGGAATTTATTGAGCTTTGTAAGCCCCATGCATATTATCAGGAATATGCCTGCGTACACAAGTCCGTTGCCTATTCTCAAAAGAGGGTATTCAGCATATTTTATAAGAAGCAAGCTGAAAATAATCCACATGGCAGCGAGAAACAGCAGGTGCTGCATGGTGTTTCTGATAAATTGTTTCATAATATCCCTCCTTTTAGTATTGTTAATATTATATCATATAGCAATGTATTACGCAATAGTTATACTATATGAATCGTATATGATAAATTTGTGCAAACCGCCGGAAAGATTTTTCGCATTGGTTCGGAATGAGAGAAAATCCAATGTAGGGGCGAGCATTGCTCGTCCGTATTATTAAATAGACGGGCTACGGCTTTTCTCTCCCTCCGTCTTGCTACGCAAGCCACCTCCCTCGTCAGAGGGAGGCAAGGGGGGGGATTGTGCCATTGGGGAGGAAATTCCACAGAAGTTATCCACAGGCTGCGGACATTTTTGTCACGGCGTGTGACATTTTTGTCCAAACATGTGACATTTCTGTCATGGCACGTGACATTTTTGTCCAAACATGTGACATTTCTGTCATGGCACGTGACATTTTTGTCCGCAATTCGTGACATTTTTGTCACCCTAATATAAATATATAATATAAATAATAAATATAAAGAGAATATAACTGTCTGCGTGACGGTTTTTTAATTTTTATTTTTTTCATTCTGTAACGGAAACAGGACAACAGAGGTGATGATTTCCTGTTATTTCCACGAAATGTTTTGTGTAACATTTCGCGGGATGTCTGTATAATGTAATCAGGATAATAATTTACGAGGACAATTCATTCAGGATGGCAGAAAATCCAATGTAGGGGCGAGCATTGCTCGTCCGCATTATTAAATAGACGGGCTGCGGCTTTTCTCTCCCTCCGTCTTGCTACGCAAGCCACCTCCCTCCTCAGAGGGAGGCAAGACTTAGCTTGTGCCATTGGGGTGGAAACAAAAAGGAGGGATATTCCCTCCTATGCAAGTTTTTTATACAGTTCTCTGAAAATTTTAAGATGCAGTTTTTCATCCATAATTATACGCTGGATAATGCAGGTGACCGCCTCGTCTTTGATTACGTTGACAGCATCCATATATGCGCTTATCGCCTTTTCCTCCGCCATTATTGCTTCGAGGATAATCTGTCTTGGCGTTCTGCTGTAACGGATATTTTTAGCCGACCAGCAGCCTTCGCTGTTTCCCGTTCTGTATGTATAGTCGGGGGTGCCGCCGAGAGCTGTGATAATATGTGCCAACAGCTCCATGTGCTCCATCTCCACAACGGCTATGTATTTGAAGGCTGTGTAAGCTTCGTCATACTGCCCTTTCAGAATGCAGGAATCGTAAAAATACTGCATTATCGCTGTGATTTCCGAGTTCTGCCCTGCATAAAGGCATTTCACTATTGCCCCATACATTGGATTTGGCGCAATACCCTCTACCGCAGGATAAGGCAGGTCGACATGGTATTTATCAATTGTGCGCCCTGTGCCTTCGTAGTTGATAACGACGCTCGGTGTGCTTTCACATTCTTCACTCAGCCTGAAAATATCTTCCATAGTATACCTCCTGTTTTTGTACTGGGATATACTATGCGGGATATGAGTGGTATGTGCCTGACGGGATATTGAACATGCGGTGCGTCGAGGACGCCGCACCCTACATGGATTGTACTTCCAGTTTTTCTAAACCATACATAAATCCGTCGAGGTTTTTGGTATAGACACTGCCGCCGACAGGCTTCTTTTTGCAGACCATAACTTCGACGATGACATTTTCGCTTTCGGGATGGTTTGTCACCTCCACAGTATAGAGCGACACCGTCTTGCCCTTGTACTTTTCAAGGTCAAAGCCGCACTTTTTCTGCAGTTCGTTGTACTTGGTGTAGGTTTCGTCAAATTCCTCGGGAATTACAACTTCCTTGCAGGAAAGTGTTTCATCTGCCGTTTCATATCCGAGATTTTTAACAAAATCAAGGACATCGGCTTCATTTTTCAGTTTTACCGACTTCATTGTTGTCTGTGATTCGTTCCCCTTGGGCAGACCGAAAATCAGCGCAAGAGCCACGATAACAATGACGGCAAGGATTGAAAACAGCAGTTTCTTATTGAGTTTTGCAGTATAGATCATCATAAAAAAATCTTCCCTCTCTTCAGTATTTTGTAAATATATACTGGGAAAGGGAAGAAAATATTACATAGTTGAAAGAAGTGACTTGTAAAACTCGACGGCAACACCGAGAGCTTCCTTCTTGATATATTCATTTGTGCCGTGAATGCTTTCGACCTGCTTCTGGCTCATCATAATCGGCGAGAAACGATAGATATTTTCGGCGTGGTTTTCATAATGCACCATATCGCTGCCGCGTGTGACGAGAGCAGGGATAACTGTGATAGCGCCGAAATGCTTCTCGATAGTCTTGACAATAAGCTCATAGCTTTCTGTGTTTGTATCAGAAATCTTCGACGGCTTCATATCGCCGAGAGCTTCGACTTCCACAGGAAGGTCGGCAAGAATTGCCTTGATATGCTCGACGACCTTTTCGATGGTGTCGCCCTGAAGAATACGGACATTTATGATGACATGAGCCTTGTCAGGCAGGATATTTGCCGCAGGCGATGCCTTGAGCTGTGTAGGAACGAAAGTTGTTCTGAACAGCGGAGCGATATATCTGTCATGGCGGAACGCCATATACAGAAACGGTCTCATAATATGGTCATTTGCAAGGCAGAATCGCTGGAAATAGGACAGCGCAGGACTGCTCATTTTGAGATAACGCTCGACACAAGGCAAAAATCTTCTGCGCATCGGAGCGTTTTCAATGCGGCATACAGCCTCGGAGAGAATGCCGACGGCAGATTTTTTGCCCGGCACAGCGGCATGGCCGCCCTCTGCCCTTGCTGTGATTTTCACGCTTACACCCGCCTTTTCGCCGACAGCGACAACGGCCGCAGGGAATTGTTTATTGCCCATGTGAGCCGAATTGAGGGCGCCGCCCTCGTTGAGAATAAACTCAAACTGCAGGTTGCGCTTTTCAAAATATTCGGCAATCTTTGCTGCGCCCTGGCTGCCGCCTGTTTCTTCGTCGGCACCGAAGGCGAAATAAATATCACGCTTTGGAGTATAGCCAGAAGCGAGCAGGCTTTCGACAGCTTCAAAAATAGCTATCATACCGCCCTTGCAGTCGAGTGTGCCTCTGCCCCAGATGGCATTGCCGTCGTCAAAGCCTGAGAAAGGGGCTACCTTCCAGTCGCCCGATGCAGGCACGACGTCCATGTGTCCGCACAGCAGGACAGGCTTTCTTTCGGAATGCTGGTCTGCCTTTAGCTGAATGAGCAACGAGCCGGACGGCACAACATTGGCTTTAGCCTTGGCAAACAGGCGCTTATATCTTCCTCTCAGAAAGGCGAGCAGCTTTTCAAGCTCGTCTCTGTCACCCGTTACAGTAGCGCATCTGACAGCCTCCGAAAGGGCTTTCGACGCGCTTTCGACAGTATCGCCCTCAGGGGAAAGATACTTTATCTCGCCGCGTTTTTTAGGCTTCTGAGGCAGGCGTGATGTTTTCACAACGCCGATTATAAAAAATGCCACGCAGAGAAGCACCAGCGCGATATTGGTAACCGTGCCGAAATAATAGGTATAATTGCTGATAAAAATCTGAATATCAGCCCATAAATCAGCGATAAATGTCATTGTTTACACCTTTTATAAGAGTATATGCAGACTCCCTGTCCCTGGCTATCTGCTCCTTGAGAGCGTCGATAGTCGGGAATTTGTGCTCGTCGCGAATCTTATCAAGAAACTCGACCTTCACTTCCCTGCCGTAGAGGTCACCTGAAAAATCCAGAATATGACATTCGACAAAGACATGGGAATCATCGTAAAATGTAGGGCGTACCCCCACATTGGTTATTCCAAAGTAAGTTTGTTTATTGTGGCTGTGTCTTGTGAGATAAACGCCGTTTTTCGGCAGTACATAGCCTTTTTTAGCTGCTAAATTGATAGTCGGGAAGCCAATCTGTCTTCCCTTCTGCGCGCCCTTGATGACTTCGCCTGTGACAGAAAACGGACGGCCTAAAAGCTTGCTTGCCGCTTTCACATCGCCTTCAGCTATCATAGAGCGGATGAGTGTGGAGCTGACTGTCAGCCCATGGGCAGTCACTTCGTGACCGAGACAATAAGGCTTTATGCCTATACTTTCCCATATTTTAATGCCATATTCGCCCCAGCCTGCGCCCTTTGCGCCGAATTTATAATTTTCACCGTAGACGACAGCCTCGGCGTTATATTCGTTTTTCAGCATAAGTGCAAAATCAAGAGGAGAAAGGCTTGCGAATTCCTTTGTGAACTCGACAAAATAAACGTCGGAGATTCCGACATCTTTCATAAGAAGCTCACGCTCCTTTGAGGAGACGAGCTTGAGCGGCGCCTTGCCCGTAAGAACGCCCTTGGGATGATTTCTCATAGTGAGCGCACATGGATTGAGCCCGAGCTCCTTGCCCAGCTCAACAGTGCGCTTCAAGATTTGACGGTGTCCGATATGGACACCGTCAAAAAAGCCTAAAGCTATAATGTTTTTCACGATAAATTATTCTGGTCTGCCTACGAGCTTACCTGCGGAGATAGCATAGATATCGTCGATAACCATATTGAAGTTAGCTGGACGCTTTTCAAATACAGATCTTTCCTGCATCTTCTGCTTGTGGAATGCCTTGATTTCTTCGTTGAATGGAAGGTTGCCGAATTCGAGGAAGCGAACTGCGCCTTCGTTGTCACGAGCTGGCATTGCGAGACCCTTGTTAGCAGAGGATGGAGCGAATGGAACGTCGAGAACGCCTGCTTCGAAACCTGCTACTGTAGCCATTTCGAAATCGTCGCCGCCGAGTTCGAGTGCCTTGTCGAGGATAGCTCTTGTTTCCTTGAGGATCATTTCCTTTTCAGCCATAGCACGTGGGCCGTTCTTCATAACCTGGCAGGAGAGCATGTTGCAGAGCTGCTTTGTTGTGCGGAGGCCTGCTGCGTTAGCCTGCATTGTTGGGATACCGAAAGCTTCGTGAGGAGTCTTTACGATAACCTTTGTTGCGCCTGCGAGAACTGCTACTGCAGCACCCCAGGAGATAACACCGTATGCCTGAGCTTCGTCCTGTGGGAAGCCGCCCATCCACTGATGGAATACTGTGTATACGTTAACGTCGTCATAGCCGTACTTCTTGAGGTATTCTTCTGTGATTTCCTTAAGAGCAGCGATAGCGCCGACGTCCTGATAAATGTTACCGCACTGGCCGTAACCAACTGTGATATTCTTAACGCCCTGTTCAGCAGCAAGGAGAGCTTCCAGAACAGCAACAGCGTGGGAGATACATGGTGGAACGAGTGTACCTGTAAGTGGGCCGTATGGTTCACGGTCGATAGATACGCCTGCTTCTTCATAGAGACCTACGAGTCTGTCAACATACTTCCACTTGCGGATTGTTTCTTCCATTGGAATGTTCTTGCAGTATGGAACGTTGTAGGAGATACCGCCGCCTTCGAAGGATGTGAAGCCGCCTGCGAATGTGATTTCAGCAAGGAGACGTGCGTCTGGTGTACCGTGACGAACCTGAACAGGAACGTTGAGGGAATCGATGATGTGACGGCAAGCGTCTACACCGTGGTTGACAGCAGGGAAGCCGTTGAGCATGCTCTTGCCGGAACGGAGGGATTCTTCGATACCGTGCTGAGCTTCAGAGTAACGGTTGTGTCTTGTGTAAGAGTCGATTGTAGATGGAAGGAGGTCTGCCTGACCTTCGTTCTGGAGGTATGTGAGAAGTTCGAGGTGTTCATCGAGAAGAGCAACACCAGCGCGTGGCTGAATGAGTGTGATGCCTTCTGCCTTTGCCTTTGCGAGCTTCTTTGTGAATACCATATGTTCAGGCTTGGACTTATGGTACTTTACTGCTTCTTCAAAATTGACCGCTTTACCAGTGTGCCAGCTGTTGAGTGCTTCTTCCTGGCTTCTGCGGAATGCGTCCATTGACAATTTAGCCATAATACTTTCCTCTCTCAGTATTTATTTTCTGTTGATGATTTCCTTTTTCATGATCTCAAGCGCAATTTCAGGGAACTGTGTAGAAAGAAGTCCCATTGCCGAAAGGATATAGCTCTTAT
Organism: Oscillospiraceae bacterium; assembly: GCA_015068285.1. Lineage (GTDB taxonomy): Bacteria > Bacillota > Clostridia > Oscillospirales > Butyricicoccaceae > SIG471. The sequence goes on from SVKW01000029.1 coordinate 16,727, forward strand.
CGAGCAGGATCTCTGCGTTCTTTGGACGGAGAGAATACATATCGTCTTCCGAGTACATAGCCTGTGCGAGAATTTCCTTATAATCAGGGGAGGAAATTACGATACCGCCTGTGCCTACGATGTACTTTACTGCGCTGAGGTCTTTACCTTCCTGCATGAAACGCTCGCCGAGCGGTGTATAAACAGGAGTGATAAAGCCGGAATGTCTTTTCACGCTGATGCGTGTAGCAGCCTTGCCGACAGCAACGTCGACCTTCTGCTCGATTTCGTTTTCAGGGAGAAGCTCAGGATTTGCGTTGAACTTTTTGATTGTTTCAACAACTTCTTCCTCTGTTACGCCTGCAGACTTTGCAAGCTTTTCTGCGCCTTCCATCTCGAGGATGTAAGGGGAGCTCCAGCGCATGCCAAGGTCGCCTTCAACACTTCTCTTGTATTTAGGATGCGGAAGACCCTTGAGAGTTGCACCCTGATAGAGGCATTCGCCCTCTGTTGCCGAATATACGTCGGTTGTTGCACCGCCGATGTCGACAGCAACGAAGGAGCCTACGCCTTCTGTTTTATCTGTGCCTTTTGAAAGGAGTGTGATAGCTTCAAGCACAGCGGCAGGAGTTGGGATAATATCGCCGTCCACGCGCTTTGCAAGGCTGTCAAGCCCCTTTGCTTCGATGATCTGCTTTAAAAATACCTTTCTGATCTGCTCTCTTGCAGGCTGGATATCGAGAACGCCGAATTCAGGCATAACATTATCGCAAGGAACAGCGATCTTGCCAGCCTTTTCGAGGATCTCACAGCATTCGTCTGTGGCATTCTTGTTGCCTGCGACGATGACTGTCAGCGGAACAGGGCAATCTGCCAATGCCTGGGCATTGTGGAGAATAACCTGGCTGTTGCCGCCGTTTGTGCCGCCCGAAAGAAGAATAATATCAGGAAGGAGGCCTGCGATCTCATTTACTTCCTTCTTTGAAAGCATGAAGGAATAAGATGCAAGAACTTTTGCGCCTGCGTTCTGGACAGCCAGAAGCGCAGCCTGTGAAGTAAGCTCAGGAACAAGGCCTATTGCCACCATTTTAAGGCCGCCCGCTGCGGAAGAACAGGCAAGCTTAAGGTCAAATTCCTTTATACCGCACATATCCATAACGGCGTTTGCCGCCTTATCATAGCCTATGTTGACATCTGTTGCGATAGTCGTGGACGACATCGCTCTGCCGATGATCTCGGCATTTTCAAGGTCAACGGCAACTACCTTTGTAAAGGTGCTGCCAACATCGGCAAAAAGACCGTATTTCATGAGATTATTCTCCAAGGTCTACTCTGAGGTCTGCGATAGCAGCTGCAGGGCGTGTGCCTGGAGCGTAAACTCTGTTGAAGCCCATAGCCTTGAACTTAGCTTCTGTTTCAGCAAAGTCCTGCTTACCTACAACGAGGTTGCCGCCAACATACATGAGAATGTCGCCGATACCTGCTTCGATGCACTTTTCACGCATACCGCGGCAGTCAAGTTCGCCGTGGCCGTAAAGAGAAGATACCATGATAGCATCAGCATCTGTTTCGATAGCAGCCTTGATGAATTCGTCCTGAGAAACCATGATACCGAGGTTAACTACCTTATATCCAGCTTCTGTGAACGCAAGGTTGAGAATTTTGTTACCGACTGCATGAACGTCAGCGCCGATAACGCCCATAACTAAAGTTTTCATACTTGCTCTCCTTTGTATTAACATAGTATTCCATTCTTATTATATATCGTATATTTTACTACTTTTTCCGCCGTAATGCAAGTATTTTGTTGCAAAAAAATCATAAAAGTGCTATAATATCTGCCATGAACGGATTTATTATCAAAAAGTACCAAAAAATGGCGTCGACTAACACCTTTTTAAAGGAAAACGCCCATAACTTTTCAGACAGGACTGTCATTGTCGCCGATATTCAGACAGGCGGACGTGGCAGGCTGGGCAAAACCTTCCATTCGGAGGACAGGGGCGGGCTTTATATGAGCATCCTGCTCAAAGGATATGATGCTCCCCAGGAGCTGACCGTGCGTGTGGCTGTCTGCGTCCACCGCGCCATTGAAAAGGCTTTCGGTCTCGACTGCGCTGTAAAGTGGGTCAACGATATATATTATAATGGTAAGAAGCTGTGCGGCATTCTGTGTGAGCGCACAGGCGACGGCTCGATTATCTGCGGCATCGGTGTCAATGTGCATAAGCGGGATTTTCCCGACGAAATAAAAGACATCGCCTGCTCGATCGGCGACTACATCGATGATGCCGACAGGGATAAACTGCTCGAAGCCATTCTTGCAGATATGGACAAAGCCCTTTCCGATGATTTTGGCGAAATCATGGCATATTACAGGTCGAAATGCTTTGTTATCGGCATGAAAGTCCGCGTTTTGGTTGGGCTTGATGACTATGAGGCACTTGTTCTTGACATTGCCGACGACGGAAATCTTATCGTTATGAAGGACGACGGCACAGCGGCAAGCTTAAACAGCGGCGAGATCGTGCTGAAGATAGGAAAATGAATTGGCTTACGCCATGAATTGATGCTGCACATCATGAATTGCATAAATGCATGAATTGTTTGCCACGCAAACATTAAGGTGTGCTTCGCACAGATTTAATAAGCGGTACGTCGAGGGCGCCGTACCCTACATATTCCTTCAGGAGGGATCAGAATGTATACAATATATAATGAATATATCGTGACTAACGACGGCGAAATGCGAAAAGTCATGGCGCTTTGCCGCAATAAGAAGGCTTACCCCGAAAATCTCATTTCCTGCCTTTCTCTCGCTTTCGGGGACGGCAACAATCTGGAAAATTTTATAAAAAAGCTTCGCAATGCTCCGCCGAGAAGCTTTTCCGGTAATGTTGTACGATATTTTTCTGATTTTTTCGGTAAAA
>SVKW01000171.1 GCA_015068285.1 Oscillospiraceae bacterium
ATCTGCGGGACGTTGACGAGCACCGTCCCCTACAGGGTTTGTGTTATTGGGGCAGAAAACTTCCTCGCGTTGCCTTAGAATGACAGTATTGCAGGCACTAAAAAAGCTCCCCTTACGGAGAGCTTTCTTAATTTATGCTTTTTTGAAATATTCCTTGAGGAAGCGCCATGTGTCGGCAAAGCTTTCATTTTTTGTAGCCTTGACGTTATAGCCCATGAGCTTACATACCTTCTGGAAGCAAGGACCGCCGAAAAGAACGGCGAGAAGTGTGCCGATGCCGAATTCGCCGCCGAGGACAAGACCGCCGAGAACGAATGCAAATGCTTCGAGAAGCATACGGCAGGTGCCGACAGAGAAAGGCAGACGCTTTGTCACAACAAGCATGAGGGAGTCTCTTGGACCGGAGCCCATCTGAGCTGACATATAGAAATAAAGACCGAAGCTGTTGATAAGTATTGCGATAAGGCAGATAGGAACCTGAAGGACAGGATTAGTGATTTTAGGAAGCAGACCGAGGGTTGCATTGAGATTTACAAAAAGGTCTGTAAATCTGCCGATAAGGAGGGCGTTGAGCAAAGTACCGATGCCCAGCTTTTCCTTTGCGATGATATCAATAAGAACGATTACGATACCGATAGTTGTGTTTGCCTGACCGATGGTGATGCCGATAGTCCTGGAGAGACCGTCGTTGAGAACATTCCATGGGTTAAGGGAACCGACCTGTTTTGTGATGGCGATACTGAGACCGATGATGGCAAAGCCAACGATGGTGCGGAGTATTTTGAGAATTCTTTCTTTCATTTCATTTCCTCCATATAGATTTTCTCAGGGTAGCCGCCGAACAAGCCGTCAGCACACCCATCTGCGGTTCTTTTTCCGCCATAATGCTCAAAAATCCTCGTTAATACATACAGTATTGCCTGCGGCTTTTGAACATTCTAACGAAAAAATACCTCGCCGCTGAATGCACTACGGCCTATTCAGCGACTACTATTTTATTCTACCAAATCCGACAGAATTAGTCAACCCAAAACATTATATAATGTTATATTGCATACAACCATGTCATTCTGAAGTGCAGCGAGGAATCTCCACCCATTCGCACAAATATGCTTTATATCTAACTTCTGTCTGTGATATGCTCAAACTTTCTGCCGCCTGATGTGCCGAAAATTTCAGGGCTTTTCAATATGCCCATCGGCTTGAACTGATACTCATAGCTCCAGAGGTCACCCGCTGAGCGCCATGAATTAGGACTCTGGTAGAAATACACGCCCGGTGTGTGGTGGAGCTGGGCAAAGCCATTCTGTCTTACGCCGTATAATTTGAGTGTCACGTCGTGCTCGCCCTTTTCAATGCCGTCGAGCCTCATAACATAAGGCGAGAAGGCGATGTTGCCCTTGTCCTCGCCGTCAACTATCACATTGACAAGACCGCCTCTGTAGCGCGGAACACGGATTGCAAGGCTTTCTTTCACATCGACCTTGAAATGATAATTCACATTGCCTGTGTAGAACGGCAAGCCCTGGCTTACTATATCGCCAAAACCGAGTTTGCGGACAGGGGCTGTTACCGTCTTTACTGTGCCGTTCACCCTGACGCCGAAATCGCCGAGAAGATAGTAATATTCAAGATTCGTGCGCTTGCCCACAGGGGTTTTTATTTCAAGAACATTCTCGCCCATTTTAAGCTCAGGCAGGTCGATAACGCTTATCGCCTTGTCAACATACCAGCCCTTTATGCTCATATCGGCCTTTTCGCCGTTGAGATAAACCTCTGTGATGTCGGCATCTTCAAGGCCGAGCTGTGGATTTTTAACGGCATATTCGCACGGAATCGTAAAGCGAAGGCGGATGTAATCGTCATATTTCTCCTCGCCGATAAGATAAGGCTGGACGACTTCCTTGCGCCTTGGCGGAATACCAAGCTGGCGTCTTGCCTCGTTGTCAAGGCGTAAAAGCTCTTCAGTCGGCTGATATTCTCCGCCGTTTACCGAATATTCCGCCATATCGAGCAGCAGCATATTGGGCTCGTCAAGAGTTATATCGACAGGCTTCATCAGCACAAGGGGAGCATTGTTTTCCGTCTTGTCCTCATGGATTTCGCAAGGCTCACCCTTTTCAAGCCAGAGAAGCAGGCTGTCGTGCATATACCATTTACGGCTGAAAACTGTGTTTTCCCCGTTGCTTTTCGCCGAAAACGGCTTGATTTCGCCGTTTAATGTGTCATATTCTGTGATTTTATAATGTCCTTTAAGGCTGAAACGGAGCATCGGCGCATCATCCACATCGGGACACTGGGGATTTTTGCCGTTTGCCATAAAGAGCCACAAGCCGCCATTATCCTCGCGGATCTGATGGATAATGCGGTCATAACGGATGCCCTTTTCGGTTTTTATATCGAGAAAACGCTCATCTTCAAGGGCATTCATAATTGCAGTTTCGTCAAAGCCGATGCGTATGCTGTTTTTGTAAAGATTTTTCAGGCGTCTGGATGGAAGCGCATCGATATGGTCGGGCATTTCATCAATGAAAATCAGCTTGCCGCCTGCATTTTTAAAGGCTTCAAGGCGGTCTGCCGTCGTGCTTCTAATCGTCTTACTTCCGCAGACTATGACGGCATCGTAGTTCATCTGCCCCACTTTAAGTGGGTTTGAAGCGGTTTTGCACTGGTCTGGCAAGGTGGCTTCGCAGATGAAGTCAAAATCTATCTGTCCAAAGATAAGATATTCGGTCAGCTTTGCAAATCTTTCCTCAAGCTTTGCTCTTGTAATTGCCGTCTGCTCGGACGGTCCCCAGTAAAGCCAGAATGACTCGATTGGGTGTATTACAGCCACCTTTATGCTCGGTTTACCCCTTGTAAGGGCGGTATTGAGCCTGCCGTAATGGCTTTCTATCATTGAAAATCTGCTCCACCACGGCGACTGATAGCCTATTGATGCAGGATAATCTCGCTTGGCTTCGCCCTTCATTGTCATCCATGTCAGGTGCGGCACTCTCACTGTGACGCCGAGAGCCGCCTGCCAGTCGCCCTGCAGTTTATAGCCGCGGAAATCATAGTCCCAGCCAGTTACGCCGTAGAGCTCAGAGAGCATACCCTCCTTGCCCTGCTGATGGACGATGGAAGCCGTCTGCTTTGCCGAATTATACTCATGCCAGTCGCACAGCATATCAATGCCCGGAATACCGAAATGGTCATAACAGCGCATTGCATCGCCCACAGCCTGAGTCTGGCTTTCAAGGGTAGGCTCGCCCATCACATGACCTGTCATGTAGATGCCATTGTTTTTGCACCATGCGCCGATCTGCTTGCA
>SVKW01000030.1 GCA_015068285.1 Oscillospiraceae bacterium
GGTGTAATTTACCCCAAACGACAGGTCGTTCGGGGACCCCGCAAAATTAAATAAGTGCGGCGGCACTCGCCGCCGGTCGCACCCCGGTGCTCCTGTGGTCTGGTGATCAAACTGCCTGACCAGTTTGTGCATTTTGGTTCTTTTGTGCACTCATAAAGAACCTGCCGGAGGCAAACCACGCCTTGCGCGTGGCGGGGGAGCTTGTGGTTTAACCAAGACAGATTAAGGACACCTCATCCACCGCTGTGCGGCGACGCGAAGCTAGTGCCGTTTACGGCGCCCCCTTCCCCTCAAGGGGAAGGCTTTTAAGGAACATATCGCGTCACCAACGGTGACTTTGTCTCACAAAACATTATTTCCCCCTCACTTTCATTTGACACGCTCTCATTTTTCCGTTATTATATAAATGTATAATATTTTTCGCGAGGTAGTTTATGTACGCAGTTGTTTTTGATATGGACGGTGTTATTCTCGACACAGAAAATCTCGGCATTGCCGCATGGCGCAAGGCAGGCGTGAAATACGGCATCAGTGAAGACGAGATAAACCGCGTTTACCGCCTTATTATCGGCACAAAAGTCGAGCGGGGCAATGAAATTATCCGCGAAAACTTCGGCAAAGATTTCCCATCGGAGGATTTCCGCAAGGAATGTGGCTCATATATCCGCGATGTGCTCAATACAAAGATTCCGCTGCGCCCATTCGCCCGTGAAATTCTCGAATTTCTGAAAAATAACGGCATTAAAGTGGCTCTTGCATCGTCTACAAAGTATGAAATCGTCATGCGTGAGCTGACACAGGAAGGGCTTATCGGCTATTTCGACGTCATCATCGGCGGCGATTTAGTGGCAAAAAGCAAGCCTGAGCCTGATATTTTCCTCAAAGCCATTGCTGACTTGGGCGAAACACCGGAAAACTGCTTCATCGTTGAGGATTCGGTAAACGGCATCCGCGCCGCCCACGCCTCAGGCGCAAAGCCAATCATGGTGCCCGATTTAGTCACCCCGACAGAGGAAATCAAAGCCCTGTGCCATAAAATCTTCGATAGCTTGGGCGAGGTAATGGAGTATTTAGGGACTCAGAAGTAACAGGTAAAAGTTAATAGTGAAAAAGTGATGTGTGACATGTCACATTAAACAGGAGCAATCCCTCCGTCACACATTCGTGTGCCACCTCCCTTTACACAAGGGAGGCAAGAAAAAATGTAAGCCTCCCCTTGTTAAGGGGAGGGGGACCATTCATCAGAATGGTGGAGGGGTGTAGCCGTAGGCGTCTATTTAATATAACTTATTCAATTCATGCCGTCAGGCAATTCATCTATACAGTATAACAATTAAAATTTTAAATAAAGGAGCGTAATTATGGATTATTCAAAGATTATTTCCATCGTTAACGACTACAAGGACGAGATCGTAAAGATCCGCCGCGACTTCCACACTTATGCAGAACCGGCATGGCGCGAATTCCGCACAACTGCAAAGATCGCAAAGATGCTCGACGAAAACGGCATCAAGTTCTTCATGGGTCCTGACGCTATCAACACAGAATTCGTCATGGGTTATCCTGAAGACCCTGACTTCATCAAGGGCGAAATGGCTCGCGCTGTTGAGCAGGGCGCTGACCCTAAGTATGTCGAAATGACAAAGGGCTACACAGGCGTTGTTGCTGTTATCGAAACAGGCAGACCGGGCCCTGTCACAACTCTCCGCTTTGACATCGACTCCAACGATGTTGACGAATGTATGGACAATGACCACGCACCATTTGTAGGCGGCTACCGCTCCAAGAATCCACAGTGTATGCACGCCTGCGGCCATGACGGTCACGCTTCCATCGGTCTTGTTACAGCAATGTCCCTCAACAAGATAAAGGACGACCTTTGCGGCACAATCCGTCTTTGCTTCCAGCCTGCTGAAGAAGGCGTAAGAGGCGCTCTCTCCATGGTTAAGAAGGGCTGGTTTGAAGATGCAGACTACTTCATCTGCGGTCATCTCGGCAGAGCAGAAAACATCGGCGATGTAACTCTCCGCGGCAGCAGCTATCTTGCAACAAGCAAGTTCAACGCATATATTTACGGCAAGCCAACTCACGCAGGCGGCTCTCCACAGCTCGGCAACAATGCTCTCCTTGCAGCTTGCGCAGCAGCTACCAATGCTTACGCATTCACACAGGACGGCAGAGGCGCAGGTCGTGTAAATGTAGGTCGTCTCGTTGCAGGTACAGGCCGAAATGTTGTTCCTGAAAAGGCTGAGCTCTGGTTTGAAACACGCGGCGCTACAACAGAAATCGAAGAAGAAATCTATATGAAAGTGACACGCGCTGTCAAGGCGGCTGCTGATATGTACGGCTGTACTTGCGAGTTCAAGAAGATGGGCGGCGCACAGGGCGCAACAAGCGATATGGACTTCGGCGCACAGCTCGGCGAAATCATGAAGGAAGCTCTCGGTATCGAGCTCAAGATGCCAAAGGCAGGCGGCGGTGGCGGCTCTGAAGACGCTACATATATGATGCGCGCAACACAGGCACGCGGCGGCAAGGCTGTTTACTTCGGCCTCGGCACACATACAAAGGGCTCTGCTCACAACGGCTATTATGACATCGACGACAGCGGTCTTATCTACGCTGCAAGAATGTTCTCCGTCTGCGTAAGTAATTTGAATAATGTAAATAAGTAATTGTATTTTCAATGCGGGCGGGCATGGAAACCCGCCCCTACAAGCAATCAATGTAGGGTGCGGCGCCCCGACGCACCTCATTATTTAATCCATGCAAAGCACACCAAACTAAAAGCCTTCTCCTCGAGGAGAAGGGGGACCATCGTCAGATGGTGGATGAGGTGTCCTCAACATTCCGCAACATGTAAAACAACTTGTCATTCTAAAACAAAAACCTTGTCGATATAACTCGACAAGGTTATAGTTTTATGTTATAATCATTTCAAGCCACCAATACGGGTAGCGGTTAGGCATTCTCACTTACATATTTTTATGGAAGGGGGGATTGCATTTGTTTATCACATTAGACAACTTGCTGCAGTACACGTTAGTGTTACTGACACTTGCAAGCCTCATAATAAAAATAAACAAAAAATAACCGCTTACTGGAACTAAGCGGTTATTTTCATATCAGATAACCATTTAAGTGCCTAACCGCTATCGGTGGCCCTTTTTTCTGTTTATATTATATCATCATTCATTATAATTTGTCAACAACAAATAATTCATAAAAAAAGACCGCAAAAGCGGTCTTTTTTTCATATTCTAATAGAAAAACATCGGGCTTGCCAGGTTTTTCAGCAGGGCGACGACGCTCCAGGCGGCGCTGACGCTGGATTTTGGATTGACAGGGTCAGGTGTGGATGTAATCTTAATCTCCGCCTTCATATTTTCCCCTTCAAGGGTAATTGCGTGAGAATTTTCCGTCTTATTCGGAACACTTCTGATGCGTACCTCGGTATTTTCAAAGTCGGAAGCCAGCGCAGTTGCCACCGCCACATTGACATTCTTCGGGAAGCCTTTGATGGCATCCTTTACATTACCCTTGAAAACAAGCTCTTCCTCGGTCTCAGAAAGCTCTCTGCCCTCAAGATAAGGAGCGCCGTTAAGGCTGCGCGGAGCCTTTGTACTCTCAATAGACACGCTTTTCGCCCCCATCAGGGAGAAAATCTGCATAAGGTCGAAGCCGCCCACAGCGCCATTGGGAATATAGAGCCTGTGGCCACTTTCCTCTGCCGCATTTACAAGCTTATTCTTGAAATCCTCATCGGCAAGGGATCCGACAGACACGATTATAAAATCGCTGACATTCTTTAAAATCTCCTCACCATAAGCCTTCGCCGCAGGAATACCTGCTATTTCCACGGTAATATCGGGCTTCATGGCGTACAAATCCTCGATTTTCTCCACAAAAACCGATCCGACATCGTTGGCAAGAGCCACACCCGCCTCTCTATTAAGGTCAAAAAGACCGACTATCTCATATTTATCACCAAGCAGCTTTTTCACATTGGTGCAGAGGATTCTGCCCAGCGCGCCGCAGCCGATAACAGCAAGTTTTTTCATATTATGCCTCCAATTTGTCGATTATGTGTAAAGCCTTCGCCACAATTTCCATCTGCTCGATTGTATTATAAAACTCAAGTCCGAAGCGGATGTAGCCGCCGCGCATTGTGCAGACGATTTTGTGCTCCTCAAGAATACGCACAACATCACTTTCACGCTCGGCAGGGTAGTAAACGCAGACCACTCCGCCCCAGTTTTCCTCGTCCTTTGCCTGCACAACATAGAGATGCAAGTCAGAAATAAGGCTTCTCAGATGCTTTTCAAGGATTTTTATATGTTCTTCGATGTTTTCAATGCCCAATTCGAGGACTAAATCAACACCGTTGGAAATGGCTTCAATACAGTTGTAGCTGAGGTTGCCCGACTCAAATCTTCTCGCGTGAGGATACCATTCAAGGCTGTCAAACTCAGTCGTAATAGACGGCGGAGAAACATGGCTGACAGTGCTCTGGTAGCCTGCATAGCAAGGAATAATGTCATTCACGATGCGGTCGGAGCAATAGACAAAGCCTGCGCCGAGCGTTGCAAGCAAGCCCTTGTTGCCGCCTGCCGCCATATAGTCGATATGGCAGTCCTGCACATCAATTTTCAGTCTGCCGAGAGCCTGAATGCCGTCAACGCAGAAGATTACCCCCTTTTCGTGGCAGGCATCGCCCAATTTCTTCAAATTTGCGCGGAAACCTGTGGAAAACTGTACGGCAGACACAGCAAGCACCCTTGTATGCTCGTCGATAGCGGCGATAAGACCGTCAACATCGACCTCACGGTCTATGGATTTTACCACCTTCAGCTTAACGCCGTATCTTTCGTGCGCCGCAATCCACGGAAAGAGAATCGACTGATGCTCCTGGTCGGATATTACGATATTGTCGCCCTCATTGTACTTAATGCCGTTGGCAAGAATGGAAATGCCCTCGGCGGTATTCTTGACGAATGCGATTTCGCGAGAGTCCCTTGCATTGATAAGCTTTTGAAGTTTAGGGCGGGCATTGTTTACAATATCCCACGCCCGCGGCACGATATCCATGCCGAAATTGGCGACATAATCATCCATAAACCTGCGGTATGCGTCCTGCACACGCTTTGGCGGCACAACCACCTGAGAAACATTGAGGAAAATCGTGTCCCCCATAAAGCCGTATTCTTTCTGTATAAGATTAAGATTCAGCATAAAAATCCTGCCTTTCAATAGAAATATATATGGATAAATTATAACACATCCATTATGCAATCTCAACATATTTTCCGCGATAATTCCCTGTTTTTTATTGACACCGCCGAAAAAATGTTTTATGATTAAACCATAAAAACACAAACTGAAAAGGAGAAACAAACTATGATAGCTATTATCAACGCAAAGATCCTCACAGTCACAAACGGCACTATCGAAAATGGCGCGCTTCTGGTTGAAGACGGCAAAATCAAAGCCTACGGCGAAAATATCGCTATCCCTGAAAATGCTGAAATCATCGATGCAAAGGGCGGCTGGCTCACACCGGGTCTTATCGATGCCCACACACATATGTGCGTTTTCGGCGAGCCTAACACAATGCCGGGCCTGCAGGGTGACGGCAACGAAGGCTCTTCCCCTATTACTCCTGAGCTTGACGCTGTTTATGCTCTCAATCCACACGATATGTCTATCGAAAAGGTGCGTAACGCAGGCTTCACAACCTGCTACACAGGCCCTGGCTCTGCCAATGTAATCGGCGGCACAGGCGTTACATTCAAATTGCGCGGCAATTCTCCTGAAGAAATGGAAATCCCTGGACACCGCCACATGAAGATGGCTCTCGGCGAAAATCCAAAGCGTTTCTACGGCACAAACAAGAAGGTTGCTCCTTGGACAAGAATGGGCACAGGCGCTCTTCTCCGCAAGTGGCTCCAGATGGCAAAGAATTATTCCGATGAGCTTATCGCTTTTGAAAAGGGCGAAGGCAAGAAGCCTGTCTACGACTTCCAGCTTGAAGCTCTCGTGCCTGTTGTAAGAGGTGAAATGAAGGCAAGAATCCACGCTCACCGCGCTGACGATATCGAAACAGCTATCCGCATTTCCCACGAATTCAACCTTGATTTCTCGGTTGAACACGCAACGGAAGGCTATAAAATCATCGACATCTTAAAGGAAAACAAGGTCGATGTCATCATTGGTCCGCTCATTCCAAGCTGGGCTAAGATGGAAACATGGGGCAGAATGCCTGAAACAGCAGGGGTATTAAACGAAGCGGGCATCAATGTTATGCTGACAGCCGACAAGAGCTCGGCAACAGCTCATCTTCCTATGGAAATCGGCTACTGCATGGCTCGCGGCCTCAAGTTTGACGATGCTCTTGAAGGCATCACAATCCGCCCTGCACGCTTCCTCGGCGTAGGCGACAAGGTCGGCTCAATCGAGGTGGGCAAGGACGCTGATATCGCGATTTTCAATGGCAATCCATTTGAAAACTTCACACTCTGCCGCTTCACAATGATCGACGGCGTAGTCTATAAGAATGAATTGTAATTTATTATATCCCCATGAATATAAAAAGCCTCCCAGATGGGAGGCTTTTTTATTGCGTATTTTCGGGAGGGCACAGAGACCCTCCCCTACATATCATATCGAAAAACTACTGTAGGGACCGGCGTCCCCGACGGTCCGCATTGTCCGCAACATTACTTATAATATCCTTCCTTGCCTATGCCGAAGGTATCCCAATGGGCGGCGCGGCGCTTTTCTGCCATAATATTTTCGGCAGACAGCGGATGCCCCATATTTGCATATTCACGCACAGTTTCGCTGACACTTTCAGGGGTGTTTTCGCGGTAAAGTCCCACGCTGATGCCCTTGAATGTGATGCAATGTCCCTTTTCCTCGTCTGTCATATCGCTGTCGCGCTTTTTGAACATGGCAACGGCGTCGTCGGCTTCCATTTCAAAGACAGGGTTGCCGTAACAAACAGGCTGGAAAGGCCCGTCAATGCCGCCTAAAAATTCGATGAACACAAGCTTGTCATCCTCGAAATCAAAGCGGAGGGAGGAGCCCCAGTAATAAAGCGAGGTCTCCGAAGGGCGCTTTGGGTTTCCGATGGCAGAAGTGAGCTGCTCTTTAGTCCAGCCAAAGGCGATATTGTGGATATTTTCGCCCATTTTTATCTCGATGCCTTCAAGCGGTGTGGTTTTTATGTACTGTTTCATATATGTTTATCCTTTCGGTGATGTGCTGGGAGATAAATTGTCCTTCGGACATGAATTGACGTTGTCATGAATTGCACAGGCTGTGCATGAATTGTTTGCTCTGCAAACATTGCGATGTGACAAAGTCACATTATATTCGTCAATATCCCTCTGCATTTAATTATATCATATTATCTGTCCCTGTGCAAAAAAAGTTTAATCGTCACAATGCAAACAAATCATACTGATTTTTTGTCGGTTTTTTACAAATCTTATCCGACATATCACAGGCTTATTGAAAATTTAAATAAATTATAATATAATATTTGTATCTGAAACCGGGCAGGGCTATCCTGCCTATGAAAACGAAAGGAGCTATTGTCTTTATGGACCCTGACAGTTGGATACTTTTTGCACTTCTGATCACACTCATCCTCGGAGGCGGATATTTTGCCGCAGCCGAAACAGCCTTTGCATCTCTCAACCCTGTACGCATACGCCACAGGGCTGAAAACGGCGAAAAGCGGGCTGAGCACGCCGAATATGTTCTCGAAAACTTCAACAAGGCGCTCTCCACCCTGCTTATCGGCACAAATATCATGCATATCGGCACAGCGTCCCTCTCCACATACCTTGTCACAAAGACATGGGGCGAGGGCTACACAGGTATTACCACAATAGTCACAACCATCGTTGTCTTCTTCATTTCGGAAATGATTCCGAAGGAATTTGCCAAGGATATGCCGGAAACCATGGGGCTTATCTTCGCTCCGTCACTTCACATGCTTATGAAGCTGATTTCCCCGATTTCCGCCATATTTGACGGTCTTGCCGCGTGGGTTTGCTCCCTTTTCAAAGTAAAAGAAGAGCCGACAGTCACCGAAGACGAGCTTATCGAGATAATCGATTCGCTGGGCGAAAGTGAAGAGGGCGACCCTGAGCGTTCAAAACTGCTTCATTCGGCAATAGCTTTTGACGGCAAGACGGCAGGGCAGACTATGACGCCTTTGTGCGATGTGGTATCTGTCGATATCTCCACCCGCAAAGAGGATGTTCTCGCGCTTATACGCACAACGAAGTTTTCAAGAATACCTGTTTATAACCGTGAAAAGCACAATATAATCGGTATTATTGATGTGCGAAGCTTTATGAAAAGCTATCTGGCATCCGGCAAGACTCTCACTCTGCGCAGGCTTCTGCGCAAGACAATGTCTGTTTCATTCGATAAGCCTATCGACGACCTTCTTGAAGAAATGTCCCAGACACGAAACCATCTCTGCCTTGTAAAGGACGAGAGAGGGAAGACCTGCGGCATTATCACAATGGAGGATATTCTCGAAGAGCTGGTAGGCGATATCCTTGATGAACGCGACACAGCAAAGGAGGCTGCCGCAGGATGAATCCATATTTAGGCATAGTTTTACTTATGATAGGCTCGGCGTTCTTCTCATCGGCTGAGATTGCATACGCCTCTGTCAATAAATCCCGCCTTAAAAAGGCCGCCGAAGCAGGGGATATAAAGGCGCAGTGGGCTGTCGATATTTCTGACCACTATGACAAGGCTCTCTGCTCTGTTCTCATCGGCAACAATCTTGTAAACATAGCGTCGTCCTCTGTGGCGACAGTTGTGGCAATGGCTCTCGTCGGCGATGCCGGCGTTGCTGTAGCCACATTTGTAATGACAGTTCTGCTGCTTATTTTCGGCGAAATACTGCCGAAACAGCTTGCAAAAAAGTTTTCGGACCCTTATGCTCTGGCAATTTCCCCGATTTTACGCATATTTATGTGGATAACTGCTCCGCTTGTGCATATTTTCATGAAATTCATGGAAAAGCTCGCCAATCTCTGGGGCGGCGCAAGCGACGAAACCTCCATCACCTATGAGGACCTTGTAACGATTATCGAAACTGTCGAGGAAGAAGGGGTTATCGACGAAGACCAGAGTGAGCTTTTGCAGTCGGCAATCGAATTTGACGAGACCGAGGTGCAGGAGATAGTCACACACCGCACAGAGCTCACAGCTCTCGACATCAACGATTCCCTTTCGGAAAATATCGAAATAGCCCTTAAATCGGAGTTTTCGCGAATCCCTGTCTATGACGATACAATAGACGATATTATCGGCGTACTGCCTGTGGCAAATCTTCTCAAGGCGCTGCTCGATGAGCCTGCGCCCGACATTCGCTCCCTTCTCTCCGAGCCTGAATTTGTTCCGCAGACGAGAAAGCTCCCCGAAGCTCTCGAGCAGATGCGCCAGTCCCAGAATCACATTCTCATCGTGACAGACAACTACGGCGGCACGCTGGGCATTGTCACTATGGAAGACATTCTTGAGGAATTGGTCGGCGATATCTGGGACGAAACCGACGAAATCGACCCTGACATCGTTGAAAACGAGGACGGCTCGCTGACAGTCGACGGCACAACAATGCTTTCTGACCTTCTCGACCACGTTGAGATAGAGGACCCTGAGCTTGAAGATTATGTTATCACCGTCAGCGGTTATATCACCGAAGTGCTCGACGATTATCCTGAGGTTGGCGACACATTCCGGTACAGAAATCTCGTGTTCACAATTCTTGAAACCGATGATCTGTGCGCCACAAACCTCCGCGTGGATATCCTCCCTGAGGAAAAAGAGGAAGAATAATATAAAACAAGCCACTCTGCAAGGAGTGGCTTTAATATTGACACAATTTAATTTTAGTAGTATAATGAAAATACAAAGAACGAGCCACCGATAGCGGTTGGCGGAGTTATTTAGAGTTTAATAAAAATAACCGCTTCCCGTGGAAAGTTAGCGGTTATTTTTTGTTTATTTTTACTATGAGGCTTGCAAGTGTCAGTAACACTAATGTGTACTGCAGCAAGTTGTCTAATGTGATAAACAAATGCAATCCCCCCTTCCATAAAAATATGTAAGTCAGGAATGCCAACCGCTACCTCTATGGGTGGCTCAAATATTATTATAACACACAGTTCATCATATTTCAACAACAAAAGCCACCCATTACTTTCCCACCACAGCCTCCCCTGTGTAAGGGGAGGGGGACCATCGGAACGATGGTGGAGGGGTTGCCCTTTTATACAACAAAAGCCACCCATTACAGGTGGCTTTAATTTTACTCAATTTACGGCAATACGCTTGTCGGGTTGATGAGCTTGCCGTTTCGTCTTACTTCAAAATGGCAATGCGGGCCTGTTGAACGTCCTGTCGAGCCGACAAGAGCAATTTTTTCGCCCTTTGCCACCTTCTGCCCGCGGCTTACAAGAAGCTTACTGCAATGGGCATAAAGTGTGGTGTAGCCGTTGCCATGGTCTATTACGATACAGCGTCCATAGTTGCCGTTCCACTTTGCCAGTGTTACTGTGCCGCCGTCAGCCGCCACGATAGGGGAGCCGGAAGCCTTGGCAATATCAAGACCTGTGTGCATTTCGCCGCCCCAGCGGTAGCCGTAACGGGAGGAAATTCTGCCCGAAAGCGGCCAGCGGAACGAGCCTGTTGCGCTCTTTGCAGGCGGCTTTTTAGTGCCGACAACCTTGATTTCCTTGACAGGCTCCTGAATTACTGTACGGGAAATCTCAACACGCTCGACCTCGTTGCCGTCGATATAGATTACATCGGCAACGACTTCCTCTATGCCGACCTCACCCTTCTGCTTTATCTTGCTCTGGGTCTTATACATGGAATCGGAGTATTCCACCTCAACATCGTAGGCAATATCCTCTATATATGTGATATTCTGTGTGGATTTGACAGAAACAACAGGAACGGCCGCCGCAACGCGGATTTCTGCGCCTATCTGGATCTTTGTTTCCTCCACATCAGGGTTGAGCTTTTTGAGAGTCTGTGTGGAAATGCCGTACTGCTCTGCAATCGTGGAGAAGGTATCGCCCTTGACGACAGAATGGACCTGCATTTCGCGTGTATTCGCCATAAGATCGGCTTCGATTTCATCGAGAGTTCTGATAAGGGAATTGGCGACCGTGCGTTCCTCGATAGTGATATCCTGAACGAATGTTGTCACCATATCGCTGTCTTCAGGAGTTTTTGACTCAAGCACCTTCTGCTTGAGAAGCTCAAGAGAAGTGCGGCTTGTGTGAGCGCCGACAACCTCGCCGTCAAGAAGAAGGACATATTTTGTGGAAATTTCATTAAGACCGGAGAAAAGCAGGTCTTTGAGAGCGTTTGCATCGACCATACGGTCACGCTGCATATATGCAAATTCGTATGTAATATCGGCATTGAGATTATAAGGTCTGCCGAGGTATTCTGCCGTTTCGTTTTCCACCTCATGGATCACGGCAAGGATTTCATCACGGCTGTCAACAAAGCCGTAGCTTTCGCCGTCGACGAAAACTTCAACGCCGACACCGAAATAGCTGAGCGAAACGGTCATAACGAATACAGAAACGAGGAAAAGTGCAGGGACAGTCCTGCCGCGTCTGCCGTATTTAAACTCGTGAACAGATTCCTTTATAAAGTCATAGGCAATTTTGACTCTGCTGTGGTCGGCGGTGATATTTGTCTTGAAATTGGACAAAAACTTTTTCACAGCCTCGAAAACCGCCAGTAAAACGCGGAAAATTATGCGGATAAGGGTGATAAGCACCATTATGATATAGGCAAAAGCCTTGCGCGCGCCACGGACAGGGGCGGAGTTTTCGCCTGCGTTAAGGCTTCTGATGATATTCACCTTGATGATGATGAAAAGACGGAGCAGGTCATACCCTATCTTTCTGAAAACTTTTGTCAAGCAAATGCTCCTTTCGGAATATATACAAATCAATTACATTAGTTACAATTCGGTTACAACATAATGATACTATATAATAAGGGAAATGTCAAGAGAAACCGCCTTTTAATTTGGTCAAAACTGTGAATTTTCGGTGACTTTTTTAGTTAAATCGCCAAATTTCTTCGGGCTGAATTATCCACAGAATAAATTAAAGCCACTCCAAAAAAACAGGTTCAATCCGCATAATAAAAATCGGTAAAGAGTATGAACCAAATCATACCGCTTACCGATTTGCGTATACAAAGTATTTCGGGACTATGCTCTGTCCGTTATTTCCGTTTTCCTGTCAGCAGCAGCCCGGAACACAGCGCGGTGAACGGCGCAACACTCACCAGCCCAAAGGAGCCGATCACCGTATGAACGATTTCTGCGGCAACATATTTATAGTTGAAAATATGCTCTGCCGGTGTTCCCTGCGCCATAAATACCATCAGTAATGCTATATAGCCCCCTGAATATGCCAGCAGCAAGGTTGTTGTCATAGTTCCCATAGCGGCTCTGCCGACATTCATGCCTGATTTTACTGCTTCCCAAGGGCGGATGTCCGGCTTTTTCTCAACCACTTCGTGAACTGCAGATGTGATATCCACAGACAGGTCCATAACGGCGCCGGAGGAACCAAGAAAAACAGATGCCATAAATATCTGCGTCAGATTCAGATGCTGAAAGCCTGTATAGAGCAGACTTTCGGAATAGGACATGACCGCCCCATGGATTCTGAACAGATCTGTAAAGACAACACCAAGAACACAGGTCACCAGTATACCGAGGAACGAACCGCTGACCGCCGCTGCGCACCGATTGTCAAAGCCGTATACCAGCGCAATAATCAACGTAGTCAGCAGGAGGTTGATCAGCAAACCAACCCATATAGGATTATATCCATTCAGATACAGGGGAACAAGCAGCTTCCAGATAGCCAGCACTGTCAAAGCAAAAGACAAAATCGCTCTGACACCTGTACTGCCTGCAAACAATATCAGGAACAAAATGAACAATACGGCAAGCAACAGCTCTGCAGGGAGGCGGAAGTGATCAATCATGGTAACTCTTCTTATCACATCGCCGTCATAACTGACTACAACCTGCGCCTTGTCGCCTTCAGAAAACAGCTTGTCCTGCTCCAGAGAGCCCTGAAGCAGATTGATTGCTGTCGCCGTTTTGCCCTTGAACAGACCATTTCGGAATACCACCGCACACCGCTGTTCGCCTGAGCGTGCCAGACCGGTATCGGTAACAGCAGAATTATCGACGGCAGTAACTTCTGCGACACATCGCTCTGCTTCCTGATATTGAACTGCATCTTCATATCCTGTCGGCAAAAGGAGCAGGACTGCAATAATCAGCAGGCAGACTGCCACCGGCGCATAATATCTTAATTTTTCTTTTTTCATAATCCCTCCATTAAAACACCCCTGCTTTACACGGGTGCTTATAAGAAAGTAATTTCAGAAATTACGATTATGGCATCTGTCAGTCGGGGTTGGAAAAGGAAAAATGAGTGTGTTCAAATGAACACACTCATTTTTCCTTTTCTCCAGATTCATGAGGGATAATTGATCGTTAGAACGATTTCTTGAAGCGCTTGTCTCAATTCAAATCGAAAAGCATCAATATCGCTTTTCTTTGCTAAGAAGCGCCTATTATGCGCACTCAAATCACCGTATTTCTTGACGGACTCCAAGCTTTTTTTGATGTTTCGACTGGCATTCCATTTAGTTGCTGAAAGATATTTGGGAATCAAATCGCTCAAATAATAAAACACTCCAGATCCGTCTTTGATGTCTGCATCAACGCCATATTTTTCAAAGCATTCAATGATAAGAGTTTCGACAAGTTTTCTCATCAGCACCAATGTAGCATTATAATGACCACTATCATAGCAACGTATCATCTCTTCAGCTATCTGCTTTAAGTAATATGGGGTGTGTTCGAAAATACTTATATCTATGAGTTCAGATGAAACAGGCTTTGGGGCTATTTCAGATACTATCAAAGCTATTCTCTCTTTTGCGGATCTTGATAAAGTATAGCCCTGTTTTTTCTTCAAGTACTTACCTTTGTTTCCACAATTTCTACTTAAATAAGAAGATATATTGGAATAAGGAGATAGGGACAAGGTGTCGAAACAATTTCTAATTTGTGCGGCAGTAAATGCGTCTTGTGTATTATCCTTTTGGAGGAAGAAAGCAAAATAGTCGATTAGTTCGGCAGCGGTTTTCTGATCAAAATCTGGGATACGCAATATAAAAAGTTCTAATTCTTCCATAAGCTATTAACCTCGTGCCGCCTCTAACTCATTGATGTGATCTTCACCGATATGATGAATTTTATAGAACCCAGGTGTATCCCCTGTAGTAAAATAATTGTTTTTATTCTTCCCGTTTTTGATAGCGCTTTTAATATCGAACGATGTACTATGTCCAACGGTCTTCAGTGCCGAGAATATCGTATGATCGTTTACTTCGCTAATATTGGCATGTATTTTTAACCAGTTTGCAAGAATTAGTGCTTTTTCGATATTGTTGAGTTTGAAAAAAGAATCAAAGTATTTCTTCATTTCCTCGCGTTCTTTTTGCCCTAAGTTCAATTCTATGAGTTGATAAGACGCCTTTGCAAACGCTTGTCCGCCCTTTTTCTTTTTAGCATTGGTTTTTTCCTCTGCGGAACGGTTCAAAATACTGGAAGCCGTGTCTTTACCAGTTGCAGAAAGTACGAAATCCGTATCATTAACACAGGTGAAAAAACCATCACTTACGCATTTCTTTATGTTTGTGGCAAAGTTTTTGTTCCTGCTTTCTGTATAACGACTGGTATCATGATACATTTGACGTATATCTTCTGCCGTAAATATTTTTGTTCCCTGCTCAGAGCAATATAGAGCATATACAAGTATCCATTCAGACTCGGTTTTAGGGAAGTTTTTGATCACCACGTCGCGTATATTTGGCAAATTAGTAGATAGGGTCGATGCAGAAGGAATCTTCTTCCCACTGTCAGGCGAGGTATCCTTCTGCATTTCAGGGAGAACTTCTTCCTGTAATGAATCTTTAGCTGGATTTATAGATGAAAGTTTACCAAGTCCGTGTTCTCTCAGCTCGGAAAAAATCGTATGAACAAGCGTACCTTCGCCTTCTAATTCAATATGCGAAGTTCCGACATCAACTCGTAGTTTGAAAATATCACTCATTTATAAGTTCCTTTCTATTTTACTTTTTATCTCGTCAATTAAGTGTTGTATCGTTGTACATGGGCACATCTCTGATGGTTTTGTAAAACCATCGTTTAGATATTGCCTAAACCTGTTCTCGGCAATTTCCACAGCCCTTTTTTCGTCTCCGTATCGGTTTAGGAGTAAATAAATCTGTTTACTTGACTTTTGGTATTCTTGCCCTGTTCTTTTCTCAAATGTGCCGGAAAAACCTCGGCAACATGAAACCGAATCTTGGTAACTGTGCATCTTTCCAAAATAGGTATCAAACCATATTTCTATGCAGGGATTGGACCATCCAACATTGATGCCTTCATGATTAGCTTCAGCAATAATTTGATCAAACGGTACAACCCTATCCCTGTCAAACACAATCCAGGGTTGCCCAAATTGTGGTTCCATAGAGGATTGTTCTTTACATGCGTTAACAAGCTCATCAGTTTTTGCTTTTGATACTTTAATGATGATGCGACCTTGTAATTCCTGTGGCAACGAATCTCGAAGACCATACAAATAATTCGCTTCAGTCTCATTAGTATCTGTAACGATAAAGTAATATCCCAAATCAGGTACTCTTGTTTGAAAAGCACTCCGTTTCTTTCGTTTCCCGTTGCGTTCTGATTTCGACATTTTTACTCCTCCTTGAACATATCAAAATATTTCAAAGTAGGAATGGCACCGTATTTCCCAAGTAAATAGTTCTTTTCGTAACTTTCATCTTTGCGAATTTTTGCACCGTCTTCATCTATAAAATCTGCCAAGGAATAAAGCGTAGAAACGCCTTGTTTGTCTTTTTCGGTAAACCATATTTCATCGCGGCGGAGCAAATTATTTGACAGCTGCCAAGAATCGTGAGTTGTAAATACAAGTTGCGCATTTTTTGTATTGATTGTAGGATTCAAAAATGTGATCAAAAAGCTTCTAACCAATAATGGGTGTAATCGGGCGTTGAGTTCATCGACAAACAATACGCCACCGTTTTCGAGGGTATCCTGTAGTGCAGGATATAGGGCGAACATCTTTAGCGTTCCGTCAGACTCCTCTTCTAACGGTATTGTTGCAGTTCCTCCATCAATTGTGCGATGAATGGCGTCAATTTTTATATGCTTTCGATCTTCGTCATCACCCTTTAACACTTCAACATTAAAGCCGATAATAGATGCGTCAAAGGAAGAAAAGTACGATACAACTTTGTCCTGGACAGATTTGCTGTCTGAAAATCCCTCCGGGATGAGAGATGAGAGAAACACATTTTCATACGGATTTCCGAAATTAGCAAAGTTGTTGTCATAAAACCAATCCCTAATGGTTTTTAGTTTCGTTATTTTTAACTTTGCGCCCAAAGAGACTATCAGCGTTTCTTTTTCAAGTGCGACTAAAAGATTGTCACGACTTTTGGCGGGCAGCCCCGACAAATCGGTTTCTTCCTGACTACGATAAAATACGCGCTTGTATTCTCGTGCCGATTTAGCTTTAGAGTTAAGCCACTCTTCAACAACGCCTTCTTGATTTAAAGTAAACCCGTAATTATAAGACCTATACCCATGTTCCTCTGAATCCATAAAATAGACCTCAAAGGTTGATTCAGAGTTCTTACTGGTAGAGTCAAACAAAAAAGGCGTGTGTTTTATTCTTTTATTTTTTAATTTTTTATCATCAGCATCTCCGCCATAGGAAAATGATTCCAGAACATAAGTTACCATAAAACGAAATGCTTCTATGACATTTGATTTACCACTGGCATTTGCACCGTATATTGCAGCAACAGAAAGCAGTTTTTCATTGCCAACGGAAATAATTCTATCTGAATGCTCTGTAATTTTGGTCGCAGACATATCCAAAATTGTATCATCTCTAAATGATTTAAAATTCTTAAAGCAAAACTGAACAAGCATAAGTGACACCTCCTAACTATATTATACGCAAATAACATAAAAAATCAACATCCATTTGAGATTTTTTCTCAAATGGATGTTGATTTTTTCGATTCTGTGGAAGCAATAGATTTATTCACATTTTTCGAGTATAATTAACTCATATCTTTCCCATCCTTTCCATTCCGAGATTTTTTCAAAAAATCTCAAAAAATTTTGGGAACATTGGAACAATTCAGCCGTTCTCATGCCATATATAGTAGAGAGCTATTTGAAAACGATTGGAGGTGACGCCTATGGAGAAGCGGAAAAGCCCGAAAGGATTCATTGTGGTGCTGCCCGGTGAGATCATTGAGATACCGCAGGACAGCGACAAATCATGGCTGACCCTGTTTTTCAGCTTGCCTAGGGAGCTTGCAAGGCAATTTTTATTGGAGCAGTTTGTGAGCCGGGGCATGGTGGTGGACTTCGCTGTTCACTCTCCCGCCAAGGAGGACGGCGGCATTTCCAATCCCCACTTTCATGTCATGTGTCCTATCCGTCCTCTGGATGAACACGGCAGATGGGGCAACAAGCAGCGGCGGGAATATCTACTGGACGAGCATGGTGAGCGCATCCGGGATGAAGCAGGAAACTATGTGTTTAACGCTGTTCCCACTACCGATTGGGGCAATCCAGATACCTTGGAGCATTGGCGGCAAGCGTGGGCTGATCTGTGCAATCAGAAGTTTGCGGAAAAGGAATTGGACTGCCGGATTGACCACCGCAGTTATGAGCGACAGGGCATCGACCAGCTTCCCACCATCCATGAGGGTGTGACTGTCCGGGCGATGGAAGCAAAGGGCATCCGCACCAACAAGGGCGATCTGAACAGATGGATCAAGGCGACCAATGATCTGATCCGCAATCTGAAAAAGAAAATCTCTGCGCTGCTTGATTGGCTGAAAGAAGCCCATGAGGAATTGAGCAAGCCGCAAGCACCCAATCTGGCGTAGCTTCTCAGCGAGTATTACACTAACCGCAACGCCGGAGCTTGGAGCAAAAAAGCGAAGATCGGCAATCTCAAAGAGTTCAATGAGATCGTCAATTATCTCATGCAGAACATGCTGACAACGCCGGAGGAATTGCAGGAGCGTATGTCTGTACTAAGTGACCGCATTGACACTTTGAAAAGCTCCATGCGTGGCAAATCTGACCGCATTAAAGAGTTGGACGGGTTTCTCGCATGGTGCAGTTTTACACCGAGGGCAAGCCTGTTGCCGACAAATTGGCGGCCATCAAATGGAAAGGCAAGCGAGAACAGTTCATGTCTGAAAATGAAAACGCACTCCGCCTGTATCATATGGCGGAGCGCAAGTTGAAGCCGCATTTCAAGGAGGGCAAGCTGCCCATCACCGCATGGCGCAGAGAGCGTGACCGTCTGGAACAGGAATACAACACCGGGCAAGTGGAGCTTTCGCCCATCCATGCGGAGGTGAAAAAGCTCTGGCAGATCAAATACAAGGTGGAGCAGGTCATCCATGAGCAGGAGCGTCAGAACGCTGTTACACGGAAGAAAAAACAGGAAATCGAACACTAATTCTTACACAAATTCAAGAGGCACTTATGAGCAAGAAGAAACCATTTGAACATGAAATCGACCAAGAGCTTTTGACAGAGATCGAGGAATGGGAGCAGCAGGAGCATGCCGAGCCGGAGGGATATTACTTCTCCAATCCCAACCCGTATCTCAAACCCGCACCGCTGCCACCCGACCATCTCAGACACAATTTTTGGTTTGATGAAGACGGACACATCTGTGTGAAAAATCCATCTGCTTTCTGGCTGCCGGAGTTCACTTTGCAGAAAGAGATCGGCGGCACGATCTACTCTGTCACGTGAACTTATGACGGAACGGAAACGCTGGATAAGAAAATGGAACGCATTATGGCTGAAAAGTTTACAGAAAAGTTGGAGGATACCGAATGACAAATTCACAGACTCTTGGTACAATAGAAGCAACCAATCC